>JAQBQL010000246.1 GCA_028287035.1 Labilithrix sp.
CGATCCCGCCGACGCGCTCGGCTGGCTCGACGCCGGCATCGCGCGCGCGCCGCGCCTTGCCGAGCTGCGGTGGGAACGCGCCCGGCGCCGGCTCGAGGCGGGACGCGTGACGGATGCGCGCGTCGACTTCCAGGAGCTCGAGGCGCTCGCACGCGGCGCACGCGACCGCCACGACGTGCTGCGCCGGGCCGGCGACGTGTACCGCGCGGTCGGTCTCGGCGGCGACGCGGCCATCCTCTACGAGCGCGCGCTCCTCTATCGCCCCGACGATCCGGCGGCCCTCGCCGGGCTCGGGGCCTCGCTCGCCGCCGAGGGTCGCATGGCGCGCGGCGCCGCCGTGCTCGCTCACGCCATCGACCTCGCCGAGGCGCGCGGGCTCCCCTTCGCCTGGATGCTCCTCGAGCTCGGGCGCGTCCTCGGAGAGCGTCTCGGCGACCGGCCCGCCGCCGTCGCGCGGCTCCGTGACATCCCCGACGAGGCGCCCGAGGCGATCGACGCGCGCGGGCTCGAGGGCCGCCTGCGCGCGCAGCTCGGCGATGCCGCCGGCGCGTCGCTCGCCTACGCCCGCATGCGCGAGCGCGCCGGCGCCGAGCGACGGTCCCTGCCCTGGCTCGTCGAGGCCGCACGCTTCGAGGAGGAGCGCGGAAATCGCGAGGCGGCGCAGCGCCACCTCGCGGTCGCGGTGAGCATCGCCCCGAACGAAGCCGCGCTCGAGGCGCAGTATCGTGAGGTCGGCCTCCGCATCGCCCAGGCCGCCGGGATCCGCGCCACCACGGCGGCGCGTGCCGACGCGTGGCGCCGCGACTACGAGGAGCGGCCGGTCACGATCGAGGAGCGCGAGGCCCCGTCGTCGGCGCGCGTGCTGCCGCCCATCGAGAGCGAGTCGCTCGACGACGGTCCGACGATCGCGCTGAACGGGCCCCTCGAGCCTCCCGCCCCGCCTCCCGCGACGGAGCAGCCGCGGGAGCGCTCGCTCGTCGATCTCGGCGCGGGCGCAGACGACGAGCCCCTCGGCGACGCCGAGGACGAGGCGCGCGTCGAGTCGCTCACCCGGACCCTCCAGGGCAACCCGAGCGACGACGCGGTAGTCGACGAGCTCGTCACGCTGCTGTCGCGCCTCGGCCGCAGCATGGATCTTCTCGCGCTCCTTTCGGCCCGTCTCGAGGACGCCCCGCCCGACCGGCGTGAGGCGCTCCTTCCCCGCCACCGCGAGGTGCTCGCCACGCTCGAGCGCGAGGCCCGCGCGGCGGGGCGCGAGATGGAAGCCGATCTCTTCCGGATGTCCCGCGAGGCAGCCGAGAGCTGACGCTCCGGCGGCGCGACGGTCAGCCGGCGAGCGCCGCGCGCACGTCGACGAGCGCCGCGTCCACCTCGCTCACGTCGAGCTTGCAGGCGACGGCGAGGCGCTGCAGGACGTGGTGCTCGACCTCGCTCACGTCGTCGCTCACCTGCGCGACGAGCGCCGCGATGCGGATCACCTCGCGGCCGTGCTCGGCGCGGAGGAGGCCCTCACCGATGCGCGCGAGCCGGCGTTCGAGGCCGTCCTCCTCGAGCTGATCGGCAAGATCGGAGCAGAGGTCCGCGACGTGGCTCTGCGAGACGACGCCCCCGCAGGCGGCGGTGACGATGCGCTCGAAGGTCCGGCGCTCCTCGTCGTCGAAGACGCCGTCCGCGGTCGCCACGATGTACGCGCCCTCCACGATGCTCTCGAAGAGCGCCGCGGCGTGCGGGTCGAAGCCGGTGGGGACCGTCGCCTCGTCGCTCGGGCGCGACCCGTAGGAGGCGGCGGCGAGGGTGAGGATCGAACGATCGCGGCTCCGCTCGGTCGCGTCGTAGGTGCCGTGCGGCGTCCGCGCGACGCGCGCGAGGAGATTCACCTTGTCGTCCGTCAGCATGGGTCTTTCTGCGCTCCCGTTCGCGAGTCTAGACGTCACCGCGCCTGCGGATCGAGCAGGATCTCGATGCTTCCGTTGGTGTCGGTGACCGCCTGCGCGATCTCGACGGCCGGCGGGCCGCGCCCCGGCAGCTCGGCGAACACCTGCACGACGGCGCGGATGATCGGATTGCCGACGTCGCTCGGGTCACGGATGAAGAACGCGATCCGCGCGGGCGCAGGGACCACCACGTCGCCGACGTCGACCTGCGCGCCCGAGAAGCTCCGCGCCTGGACGATGCGCGGGAACGACGTCCCCTCCTGCGGCTCGACCTGGAGGTCGTACGCGCCCGGATCGAGCTCGAACCGGAACACCCCTTCCGCGTCGGTGCGCGTCATCGCGGGCCGCGGGGTCACCGCCTGGCTCGACGTGGTCGGGGCGGTCGGCAGCGCGCGCACGACGGCCTCGGAAAGCGGGCGGCCATCGGCGAGCCGCGCCCGCCCCACGGCAATGGTGCGCGCCGGCGGGCGGAAGGTCTTCGCGAGGATCTGCGTGGTGTCGACGGTGTCACGCGTCTTCGCGCGTCCCGTACCCTCGAGCGGCTCGATGACCACGTCGTAGGTCCCCGGCGGCAGCACGGTCGTGAAGCGCCCGATGTCGTCGGTGCTCACCACGGCCGCGTACTTGAGCGTCGTGTCGAGCGTGGGCGTCGCGGTGGTCGAGCTGGTCTTCAGGACCGCCGTGCTCGTGAAGGCGACGCGCGAGGGGACGCCGATCAGCGCGCCATCCCCTTGCGCGACCACGCCATTGAACGTGATCGGCGCGGGCAGGACCGGGAACTCGAGGTTCGCGAAGCCGAAGCCGCCGCCGTTGATGATCGCGCTCTCCAGGCGCGGCACGCCGATCCAGCTCGCGGGCGGGCTGATGACGACGTCGACGCCCTCGGTGAGCGCGGGGACGTCCTGCTGGCGGAAGCCGATGGTGTGGAGCACCGCCGTCGAGGTCGTTCCCGAGAGCGTCTTCAGGGTCGAGATGCGCCGACCGTTCGCGTGCTGCGCGATCCACACCTGGAAGCCATCGAGCCCGTCGCGCCGCGTGATCGTGGTGGTGCGGGTCTGTCCGGTCTCGTCGTCGAGCGGCCGCGGCAGCGAGCCGGGGGCGGCGCCCGGGTGCGCCTCGGGATCGGCCTCGGCGGCGGTGCCGATGGTGAAGTTGTCGATGATGGGCTCCCGGACCGCGATGGCCGAGTAGACAGGCGGGAAGTACGCGTCGTAGGGCGGCTCGGGCGCGGCGATGCGCAGGTACGAGCCGACCGAGACCGCCTCGGCGTACGTGACCTCGGGCGTTGCGTCGCGCGTCGGCGCGATCATCCGCGACGAGGTCTGCACGCCGGTGAGCGGCAGTCCGAGCGCCCGCGCCTCCTCCTGCGCGTCGGGACCGAACGGCACGAACGTGACGCGGACCGGCACGGAGAACCCCGTGGGCAGCGGGTAGCCGACCGCCACCGAGGCCTCGTGCGTCACCAGGTACTTCCCCTGCGCCGACACGAGCTCCGGGAGCTGCACGCAGGAAGGCGGCGTGCAGCGCCGGTTCGGGACCACCGAGGAGGGCGAGAGCACGTCGTTGTTGCTGAGCGCGAAGACGCGTCCCGGGGCGTAGAACGACGAGTCGGGGACGTTCACGACGAGCGTGAAAGGAAACGTCGGGAGCCCGGCGGTGCACACGTCGCGCGTCGCGATCGTGACGCACGTGGGCACGCTCGTCGTGACGCCGGCCTGGCTCGTGGCGTAGACGCTGCACGCCGGCTTGCCGGGTCCGCACTCGTTGACCGGGCCGGCGGGGATCGGGGTGCCGACGACCGGCGCGCACGACGCGGCGAGGACCAAGGCGAGCGCGGCGAGCGCGGCGGCGCGGCGCTTCAATGCACGCCAGCCTCGGCATCGGCGTCGCTTCCGGCGTCGACGCCGCCGTCCAGCGAGGGGCACACCGAGTCGCCGTTCGGGTTGTAGAACCACACCGCGATGTCACCGCCGGGCGGCTCCTCCGGGGTGTGGGCGCTCTTGCCGTCGCGCGCGTTCAGCGTGAGCGCGACCACGACCTCGATGGTGTGACAGCGCGACAGATCGGCGGGGGGCGGGATCGAGATGTTGAGGCGGCGCGTACGCTCGCCGGGATCGTTGCCGTTGAACGGCCAGCTCGTGGGCGCCTCGACGAGGCCCTCGCCGGTGAGCGGGTTGTAGTCGATGAAGGTCGCCGACGCGACGCTGACCGACGGGTCGGCGAGCTCCACCTGCAGGCTCAACAGCGTCGGGAACTCGCGCAGGATCGCGCTCGCCGACGGGACGAGCGTCGCCTCGAGGATGATCGGCCGCGTCGCGGGCAGCCGCGGGATGTCACCCGAGGGCTGCGCGATCACGCACGCCTGCGAGACGGCGAGCAGGAGCGCGGACGCCACGGCAGCCGCGGCGGCGCGGCGAACGAGGAGGGAGGCGCGCGCCATCGTCACACCGGCGCCGTTCCGGAGGCGCTGAAGGGAAAACGCTGGGACTGCGGGCTCGGCACGTGCCAGCGCGCGTCGGCGTACTCGGGGCGCACCGCGAGACGATAGAGGTCGGCGAGCGACGGAAGCTCCGCGCACAGGTGCGCGAGGCCGCCCGGTCGGTCGAGCAGGCTCGCGTCGAGTGCGGGGTGCTCGCCCACCACGAGACGCGCGGCGTGCGCGAAGTCACCCGTGAGGTACATGCCGACGCGCCGGCCGCTCTGGTTGGCGCGCTCGAGCACCAGGTCGAAGGGCGTCTCGTCGTCTCCGCCGAGCAGCTCCTTCAGCCGGCGCTGGGCACGGGGCGCGAGCGCCTGCCAGAGCATGTCGGCCAGGTTCGCGTGCGCGCGTTCCATCTTGATGCGGCCGGGAGGCCCGAAGGATCCGAGGAGCACGTCCCAGAGGAGGCGGCCCTCGGCCTCGGGCAGGCCAACCGCGAGTGCGTTCTGCTCGATCACCGACGCGAGCGCATGGCCGAGCATCCAGCGAACGTCGGGGCTGTCGTCCTTCGCGTCGCCCGCGAGGATCGCCGACGGGCTCTGGAGGAGCGCCACGGTCAGGGTCAGCGGGCCCTGCGCGCGCCGGTGATAGAGCGCGAACCGCGGCGTGTCGAGGAGGCGTAGCGCCACCTCGTAGAGGCGCGAGAGCGTCGACATGGGGCCGGGCGCGACGCGCTCGACGCCCGTCATGCGGTAGGCGGTCGCCGGCTTCGCGAAGAGCGCGTTCGCCCCCTCCCACACGATCCCGAGCGCCTCGCCCGCCACCTCGCGGGAGTGACGCGTCAGCAGCGCCAGCATGCCGGGCTGCGTGCTCTGGGCGGAGAGCGGCGGCGGCGCCGCCGCGACTTGCTTCGGGTCGAACGCGCGGAGCACGTGGTCGATGGCGCGGACGTAGTTGAGGTTCTTGTCGATGACCGCCGCCTCGCGCAGCGCCGCGAGCCGCTTCATGTCTCCAGGCCGCAGCTCGACCGCTTGCCGGCGCACCTTGAGGAGCATGGCGGAGCGCGAAGCGTCCCCGGCGAGCAGCTCGTCCAGCGCGTCGGCGGCGGCAAGCGACCCCTCGCGGAGCGCGCTCGCGAGCAGGCGCTCGCCCTCCTCGCGGTCGCCCGCCGCGAGCTTGAGGCGCGCCTCCGTGAGGAGCGGCGCGTGGCGGTCGAGCGGTGAGAAGGCGGAGACCGCGGTGACACCGCCGGCCGGCTGGGGCGGAGGATCGGTGCGCGTGCGCTCGACGAGCTCCGGCACCTGGACGACGGGCGTGGCGGGCACGTCGCTCAGGGGCTGGGAAGGCGACGCCGACGAGGGTCGGGCGTCCGGGACGGTCGCCGGCGGGGACGCGTCGGACGAAGGAGGCGCGGCCGGCAGGTGGCCGATGACGGCGAGCGGCGCGGGCGCCCCGGGGGCGGCGGCGGTGGGGTTCACCTGCTGCATCGGGGCCGGCCAGCCGGGCGGAGGCGTCGGCAGCGGCGACACCTGCCGGATGGGAGGCATGGACGAGACGGAGCGCGGAAGCTCGGAGGCGGGCGGGCGCGAGCGGAACCCGCCGAGCTGCTCCTGCAGCATCGTCGCGAGCTCCGGCGGCGCGGCGGCGATGGCCTCGCGCAGCGTGCGGTCGGCCTCGATGCGCTCGGAGGGGACCTTCGAGTCGAAGAGCGCGCGCGCGAGCTGCGCCAGCACCTCGGCCTTCTCGTTGCCGTCGAGCGCGTCGGCGAGCCCGCGCAGCACGGTGCGCGCCCGGGTCATGTCGCGCGACACGAACGAGACCTGGGCGAGGCGCCGGAGGGCCTCGACGCGCGTCTCCGGATCCTTCGCGGCCTCGTTCAGGAACTGCAGCACCGAGTCCCCGTCGCCGAGGTTCTCGGCGGCATCGGCGGCGGCGAGCGCCACGCGGCCCGGCCGGCGCAGCCCGAGCAGGTTGCCGTAGACGGCGTCGACGAAGAACCGGACCGCCTCGTCGTGACGACCCGCCGCCGCGGCGCGCTCCGCGATGCCCAGCGAGACGAGCGCCTGCGTGCCTATCGCCGCGTGGCAGGCGCGGAGCGTGGCCTCGCCGGACCCCGGCTCGCCGACATCCTCCGCCTCGGCGACGAGGAAGGCGCAGAGCGCGAGATCCTCCGGCTCGAGGCCGCGCCCGCGCATGAGCGGCGCGAGCGACGTGACGGTGACGAGCGCGTCCTCGCGGTTTCCGGGGCCGCGCATGCGGTACTCGAGCCCGCGCGCGAAGAGCTGCGTCGACGGGACCTCGGGGGCGAGCCGCGCCGCGTCCTTGGCGCGCGCGAGCGATAGATCGGTGTCCCCGGCGCGCGCCGCGGCCTGCGCGGCCTCGACGAGCAGCTCGCTCCGGATCCGCGGGTCGTCCTGAGAGGAGCGAGCGAGCGCCTCGAGCGCCGCCCCGAGCTCCACCGGATCCTGCGACGCTCGCCCGATCGCGACGCGCGCCTCGGCGATCGCCGACGACACCGCAGGACGATCGAGGAGCGGCACCAGCGCGAGGCGCGCTCCCGGGAGGTCCCCCGCGTGGAGGAGCACGCGCACCTGGCGCGCGCCGAGCGCCTCCTGCTCGGCCGGATCGCTCGCCTGCGCCGCGAGCTCGCGCAGCAGCGGCAGGGCCCGCGCCGGCGCCCCCCCCTTCTCGTAGAGGTCGACGAGCCAGCGCTGCGCGCTGACGTGGCCCGGCGTCTCGCGGAGGAGCTGCTCGAGCTCGCGCGCCGCCTCGTCGTGACGCCCGAGCCGCTGCTCGAGGATCGCGGCGCGCCGCAGGCGGATCGCGCGGAGCGTGTCCTTCTCGGTGCCGGCCTCGGCGAGGCGCAGCGCGCGGCGGGCGAGGTGCTCGGCGAGATCGTCGTAGCTCGCGCGTGCGACGAGGAGCGCCTCGATCGCCACGTCGGCCTCGCCGTCCGCGGGATCCACCGAGAGAACGGCGCGCCACGCGTCCTCCGCGGCGGCAAGCGAGCCGCGCGCTCCCTCGGCGCGGGCGAGGCGCTTCTGCACGTCGAGCCGCGCCGCATCGTCGACGAGCGGCACGAGGTTCTGCAGGGCCTCGACGCGGAGGTGCTCGCGGCCGGAGCGGTCCGCCGCGTCCTCGACGGCCGCCCAGCGCGCGGCGCTCGGGTCGTCGTTCGCGGCCTGGAGGAGCGCGTCGGTGGCGGCCGCGAGGTCGCC
>JAQBQL010000280.1 GCA_028287035.1 Labilithrix sp.
CTCGCAGAGCGCGCGGCCACTGGCGAGTGCGTCGGCGACCACCGGGTCGGCGGCGGCGGCCTCGGCGATCCGAACGAGCGCGCGGGTCCCTTCGCGGCGCACCAGGACGAGCCCGGCCTGCTTCAGCGGCGTCAGATGACGCGACACGTTAGGCTGGCTCTCGCCCAGGAGCCCCGCGAGCTCCCCGATGGCGAGCTCGTCCTCTGCGGCCAGGGCGAGAAGCCGCAGGCGCACCGGCTCGGCGAGCACTCGATAGAGCTCCCAGCGGGTATGGGGGGCGATCATCTCCAGCACGAGGTTCTATATATACGCTCATGCGAATGAACGCAACTAGGCACGCGCGGCTCTGAATTTCGGCGCTTTCGTGTACCCTGCGCCTCCGAAGTGCCCGAGACCGCCGCCGTTCCCCCGTCCGAGTCCCGCGCCGCGGCCCGGTCGCGCCCGTCCTTCGCGCGTGACCTGACGCCGCGGCGGCGCACCGCCCGCGTCCGGCGCTGGGCCGGCCGCGCGCTGCTCGTGGCGCCGACCCTCTCGGTGCTCGCCCTCGACCTCGGCAAGCGCCACGCGCGGATCTTCGCGTTCGATGGGCACGACCTCCTCTTCTACGTGGGCAGCGTGCTCCTCGGGCTCGTGGTCTGGGGCGCCCTCGTCGGCGTGGCGACCCGCAGCCGGGGCTTCGCGCGGTGGCCGGTGCGCGTCGTGCTCGTCCTCGCGGCGCTCCTGCTCGTGGGCAGTCAGCTCTACACGTTCGATCGCTACCAGGCGTACGTGAACCATCGCGCGGTGCTCGTCGGCACCTCGTTCCTGCCGAGCATCGGCCAGCAGCTCTGGTTCGACCGGTGGACGGTCCTGCGCGCGCTCCTCCCGTGCATCGCGCTAGCGATCGCCCTGCCGATCGTCGGCGCGCGTCTCGCGCCGATGCGCCACCGGGCGCGCGGGTGGCTGTGCCTCGACCTCGCGCTCGTCGCGATGCTGCTCGGCGCCTTCATCTCGCCGGAGCGCGGCGCCGAGCAGGGTCAGCCGCCCGACGTCATGTACATCGCGGCGATGGGCCAGCTCGCGCGGGCGCGCTGGGACCACAACGAGACCGTCGAGCGCGTGCACCCCGGGCCGCGCTCCCCGGAGCCCGTGCCGGCGGTCGTCGCGCAGCCCGCGGTGAAGCGCAACGTCGTCATGCTCATCACCGAGTCGGTGCGCGCGCAGAGCGTCTGCCTCGACCACGACGAGGCCTGCAAGTACACGCCGTTCTCGAACCGCGCCGCGCCCGATCGCATCCCGCTGACGCAGATGCGCGCGCTCGACTCGACGACCGCCATCTCGCTCGCGATCATGTGGAGCGGTCTGTCGCCGACGCGCTCGCGCGAGGAGCTGCACTCGGCGCCGATCCTGTGGGAGTACCTGAAGGCGGCGGGGCTCGACGCGGCGTACTACACCTCGCAGAACCTTCTCTTCGGCAACTCCGGCAAGTGGCTCGAGGGCCAGCCGTGGACGCGCCACGTGAGCGCGACGATGCTCGAGCCCGACGCGACGTACGAGACGGGCGCCGACGACGGCAAGCTCGTGGACTACGCGCTCGGCGATCTCGGGCACCTGAAGGAGCCGTGGGTCGCGGTGGTGCACCTGTCGAACACGCACTTCCCGTACAAGATCGATCCGGACGACATGCCGTTCACGCCCCAGGAAGAGGCGACGGGCCCCGGCTACGAGAACGAGATCCTGAACCGCTACCAGGACTCCATCTACATGCAGGACAAGGCGGTCGGGCGCTTCCTGAGCGAGCTGCGGCGCCGCCCCGAGTCCTCACGCACGGTGGTCGTCTACGTGTCGGATCACGGCGAGCAGATGCGCGAGAAGGGCGCGGTCGGCCACACCGGCACGCTGTTCGATCCCGAGATCCGCATTCCGTTCTGGGTCGACGCGCCGAAGGGCACGCTCACCGCCGACGAGGAGGCGAGCCTGCGGTCGCTTCACTCGGCGCCGGTGACGTCGCTCGACGTGTTCCCGACCATCATGGATCTGGCGGGGCTGTGGAACGCGCCGGCGCTCGCGAAGCTCGAGGAGCGCGTGCCCGGCAAGAGCCTGCTGCGCGGCGGGTCGTCGCCCGATCAGGACGTGATCCTCACGAACTGCACCGAGCTGTGGGCGTGCGCGTTCAAGAACTGGGGCGCCATCCACGGGACGAAGAAGCTCATCGCGCACCAGGGCGAGCTCGGGTGGACCTGCTACGACGTGGCGAGCGACCCCGCGGAGCTGCGGCCGCTGGACGTGAACGAGTGCGGAACGCTCCAGGGGTTCACGGAGAAGACGATGGGCGGCCATCCGTTCTGAGGATCATCCTGAGAGCCGGACGGACCGCGACGATCACCGCAGGCGTCACGAGGATACCCGTCCGCCGACGGCCCCGGCTCTCGTCTTGATGCTACGCTGAGGTCGCTCATGAGGCCCGTGCGCCAGCTCTTGTCCGTGACCTCGGGGCTCGCTTGCCTCCTCGCGGTCGCGGCCTGCGCGCCGCTCGGCGCCTGCACCCTCCTCATTCCGTTCGACGAGGTCGCCGACCGCGACGCGGCGGCCCTCGGGGAAGCCGGGCCGCGGCCGCCGGGCGTCGACGCGACCACCGGTGACGCGGGCGGTACCGACGGCCCCGCGGTCGACGGCGCGGCTCCCGGGGACGCGACCACCAACTACGACGCCTGTGTCGGGCGCGTCGACGGCTTCTACTGCGGAGGCGACAAGGTCACGTGGCCGGTCCGCGACGACCTCGTGACGTGCGAGGCCGACAAGGTCGCCGACGTCCGGCCGTGCACCACCGGCCAGGGGTGCATCGCCATGCTCGACGGCTACCCCGACGAGTGCGACGAGTGCGCCAGCAAGGCCGACGGCGTGTACTGCGGGCGCGACTTCGCCGGCTGGCACAAGACGAACTTCAACCAGCGCGTCCGCTGCCAGGGCGGGCGCGAGGTCGGACTGCTCCTGTGCGGCGGGACGTGCAAGTCGAACGGCGGCGCCTCCTCGTGCCCGTGACGTGAGCGCTCAGCGCCCGAACGTCAGCAGCTCCGTACCCCCGTTGATGTAGGGGAATTGCAGGATGAGGCCGTCCGGCCCGGAGGTGAACGGGTACGTCCGTTCGACCACGTTGGAAGCGCAGACGCCCTCGCCGGTTGACGAGGAGGGCGAGCACCCGCACGTCACCCGCCAGCTCAAGGTCGTACCGCTCGTGGTGTACGTCCCGCTGATGGAGCTGTTCGGCGAGCGGAGCGCCATGCGCCCATTCGCGATGCGCAGAGCCATCGCCGGCTGGTCCGAGGTGAGCCCCGAGGCGCCGTACACCTGGACGCGCGTGAGCGCATAGCGGCCGTCGACCAGGAGGCCGCCCTCCGCCTTCGGCGCCGCGCCGGTGCCCTTCTCCTGCGTGACCGCTGCCGGGGCGTCGAGATCGCTGCATTCGTCCCACGTCTCGTGCTCCGGCGCGGCGTCGGATTCTTCAGCGGCATCGAGGACGCCGCCATCGTCCGGGGACGTCGCGGCATCGCGCTCGGCCGCCGGTGACGACGCGCTCGTCGTGCTGCTGCACGCGAGGAGCGGCAGCGCGACGAGCGCCAGTACGCGCAGGTTCGCGGAGGCCGTCACTACCGCCTCCGCAGCGTGAAGACGGCGGTCCCGCTCTGCGGGTACGGCGTCTGGAGCTCGAGCTCGTTCGACGTCGCGCTCACCGAGAACGAGTAGACGATCTCCGCGGGCGCGCGAACGTCGCACTCGGGGCTGCCCTCGGGGCCGGGGCGGCAGAAGCAGTCCGGGACCATCGTGAGCGTCGTGTCCCCGAGCTGGTAGGTACCGGCCATGCCGCCAGCCGACGAGATGCGCTCGAAACGGGTGCCATCGAAGGAGAAGGCAAGAACGACGGGGCCGGGCTCGGGATGATGGGTGCCGTAGACGTCCGCTGACTCGAGCACGTACGTCCCGTACGCGAGGTAGCCGCCGCGAGGGTCGGCGGCGGGGCCCGCGAGAAAGCTCTGTTCCACGGCGGAGGGCGTCGCGAGGGTCGTGCAGCCGTCCGAGCTCCTCGGCGAGTGGCCGACGGAGTCCGCCGGACCGCTGGCCGCGTCGCGGTCTTCATCGACGGGCTGTTCGCCGCTCCCGGCCGGCTCCCGCGTGACAGTGGTGGTGCACGCGACGACGGAGAGCGCGAGGAGGGCCGCGCCCATCACGCCATTTGCGAAAACGATGCTCAGCTTCATGGGCCGCACGATGTGCGCGGGGTCCGGCTCGCGCTTCTTATTCGGCCTTATTCGAACGGGCCAGCGGGCGCGCCGACCACACCACGACCGGGCCGGCGCGGAAGCTTGCGCCGTTGGCGCGCGCTTCGATCACGTTCTCGAGACCGAGCTTGCGCAACTTGTGCAGCGCCACCGCGAGCCGGTTCTGCGCCGCCTCGTCGCTCATCTTCTCGTCCGGCCACACGAGCGCGACGAGCACGCCGCTCTCCACGCGCTCGCCGGGCGCGCCGAGGTGTGCCTCGGCGAGCGCCTGGACGAGCCGCCAGAGCATCGGCTTCCTGGCAAGCGGCACGAGGTCCCCGGACGGGAGCCGCAGCTGCTGCTCGGCGCGGTCGAGCACCACCGCGCCAGCAGGCGGCGCGTATGCATCGCAGACGCCGCGCACCAGCCGCAGCGAGAGCCGCCACACGACGCTCGGAACCTGGTCACGCCCGCTCTTCTGCGACGCCTCGACCGCGTCCACCCGCGCCCGGATCCGGGCGTGCGCCGGATCGTTCTCGCCTTTGCTGCTGCCCACGGCGTCGAGCGCCGCCGCGAAGAGCTCGACGAGCGGCCGGTCGGACTCCGCGGCGTCCTCGCGCAGCTTCGCGAGGGTGCGGCGCGCCTTTTCCGTCTGGCCGCCGATCGCCGCGATGACCGCGCGGCCACCGCGCGCCGCCGCCACACGCACCGGCTCGGCGGCGGGACCGAAGAGGTGCTCGGCGCTCGCGAACGCGTCGTCGGAACGCTGCAGCTGCCCCTGCTCGAACGCGGAGACGCCGACGAACGCGAGCGCATAGGCCGCCAGCCGCGGGAGACCGGCCCCGCGGTTTGAGGCGACCGCCTCGTCGAGGAGCCGATCGGCCTCGCGGCGGCGCCCGAGGGCGAGCGCCGACACGCCGGCGACGAGGCACGCGAACCCGAAGGACACCGCGTCGTCCTGCATCGCGCCGCGCGTGGCGAGCGCCTGCTCCAGGGCCGCCACGGGGTCGCCCGCGTCGGCGAGCAGCACCGCCTGCGAGAGCACGGCGCGCGCGATGAGCCGCGGGTCCTCGCTCCGCCGGGCGTGACGGACCGCGCGACCGATCGCGGCGAGGCCCCCCTCGACGTCGAGCGCCTGCTGACATGCGCCCGCCGCGAGTCGCTCGGCGAGGGATCCGATCACCGGGTCGCCGGTTCGCGCCGCCACCGCGAGCGCCTCGGCGATGGCCTCGCGCGTCGCCGCGGCCTCACCGCGCATGCGGCTCGCGTGGGCGCGGCGCAGGTGGACGAGGCCCTCCAGGCGAGCATCACCGGCGTCGCGCGCGCCGTCGAGGGCCGACGCGTGGAGGACGTCCGCCTCG
>JAQBQL010000005.1 GCA_028287035.1 Labilithrix sp.
GAGGACGCGGGCGACGGCGGCGACCCGGGCGCGGTGCCCGCGGGGTCCTGCGGCGCGCCCAATCCTGCGAAGGGCTTCGTGCCGAGCGTCTCGGTGAAGGTCGGGACCGCCACGCGCACGTACGCGCTGACCGTCCCCAACGGCTACGACGGCACGAAGCTCTATCCGCTCGTGGTCGGCTTCCACGGCGACGGCGGGAACGGTGCCTCCTACCGGGCCTCCTTCCCGATCGAGGCGCAGGCGAACGGCGCGGCGATCTTCGCGTGGCCGAACGGGACGAACGCGAACAGCGGGCACTCGTTCGACCAGGCGCACGATCCGCCGAGCAACGCCGACGTCGCGTTCTTCGACGCGCTCGTGGCGCAGGTCGACGCCACGTACTGCGTCGACAAGAAGCGCGTGCTCGTCCACGGCATGAGCGGCGGCGCGTACTTCACGAACCAGCTCGGGCGCTGGCGCGCGACCGCCATCCGCGCCATCGCTCCGATGTCGGGCGGCGGACCGTTCGGCATCCAGAACAGCGACTACGATCCGAAGAACGGGGAGCTCACGGTCAACGGGCCCGTTCCGGCGCTCATGATCCACGGCCTCGCGGACACGTCGGTGCCGATCACCGAGGGACAGAAGAGCCTCGCGTACTGGCGCATGGCCGACAAGAGCGCGAGCGGCCAGTCCGCGACGACGCCGAGCCCCTGCCAGAAGCAGAACGGCGGAACGAAGGTCGTCACGTTCTGCGCGATCCCCGGGCTGACGCACGCCATCTGGTCGGGCGCCCCGGCGGCGGTCTGGCAGTTCTTCCAGGCGAGCTGAGCGGCTTCAGCCGGGGAAGATGAGGAAGCCCGCCCCGGAGATGAAGAAGTTCAGGATGATGATCGCGAGCGAGGTGTTCACGACCGCGCGGGTCGTTGCCCAGCCCACGCCCTCGGAGCCGCCGAACGTCGACAGGCCGCAGTAGCCGCTGACGATCGGGATGGCGGCGCCGTACGCGAGACACTTGGCGAGGCCCGTGAGGAGGTCGCCGGCATCGACGAGGCTCGTGTTGAAGAACACCTTCGTCGGGACGTCGAACGCGACGTACGCGGTGACGCCGCCGACCACGAAGGCGACCGCGCCGGACCAGACGATCAGCACGAGCGTCATGACGATGCTCGCGAGGAAGCGCGGCTTGATGAGGAAGTCGATGGGGTCGGCCGCGCTCATCCGGAGCGCGTCGATCTGCTCGGTGACGACCATCGAGCCGATCTCCGCCGCGATCCCGGCCCCGACGCGCGTGGCGAGCATGAGCGCGCCGAGCGACGCCGCGAAGTCGCGCACCAGGAGCTCGAGGTACGTCGCGCCGAGCAGCGTGAAGTCGGGGACCACGCGCTTGCTCTGGAGGCCCGCCTGGTAGACGAGGATCATCCCGAGGAAGCCCATCGTCACGGTCATGAAGAAGAGCGAGCGGTTGCCGATCTCGTACATCTGCGTGGCGAGCGCGCCCTTCTCGCGCTTGCCGCGGAAGGTGTAATAGAGCGTCCGCACGAACACCGAGTAGAGCTCGCGGCCACCGAGCGCGAGGTCGATGGCCGCCGCGCCGAGCTCCCCGACGACCCCGAGGGGCTCCTCGGCCGGGGCCATCGGCTCGGTGTCGGCGTGGGCGGGGGTGACGTTCGCCATGGGACCGTTCAGCCCAGCGCGAAGCTCGTGAGGTAGTCGAGCAGGAACACGCCAGCGGCGCTCGCCATGACCGTCGCGTTCACGGCGCGGCCGACGCCGGGCGCGCCGCCCTTCGTCGCGAGGCCGAAGTGGCAGCTCGCGAGCGCGATCACGAGCCCGAACACGACGCTCTTCACGAGGCCGACCGCAACGTCACCGAAGCCGAGCAGGCCCCCGGTGAGCCCGTTGTAGAAGGTCGTCGCGCTCACGCCGAGGAGGGCCTGACCCGTGTAGGCAGCGCCGAAGATGGCGAGCGCGTCGGCGAAGAGCGTCATCATCAGCAGCGTGCTGACCACCGCCACGAAGCGCGGCGCGATGAGGAACGAGATGGGGTCGATGGCGAGGACCCGCAGCGCATCGAGCTGCTCGGTGACCACCATCGTGCCGAGCTCGGCGGTGTTGTTGGCGCCGACGCGCCCCGAGATCATGAGGGCCGTCAGCAGGGGAGCGATCTCGCGAAGCGTGCCGAACCCGGCGCCCCACCCGAGGAGGCCCTCGGCGCTGTAGCGCTTCACGAGCGCGGCGGCCTGGATGACCATGATGGCGCCGGTGAAGAGCGCAGTGACCGCGACGATCGGGAGCGACTTGACGCCCATCTTGTAGAGATTCTTGAGGAGCTCGCGCCCGTCGATGCGCGGCGGCACGAGGCGCGCGAGGATGCGCGCCAGGAGGAGGGTCATGCCCCCGGCGGTCTCGGCGATGTCGAGGAACGAGGCGCCGAGGTTGCCCGCGAAGGACGAGAGCGCGCCGGCGCCTGGGGTGTCTGCGGGGGAGCCCGGTGCCATGCGAGGCGCCCACTATACAACGGCGATCAGTCGAGCGGCATGCCGAGCGCGAGGGCGAGGGCGATCACGACCACCGCGTTCGTCAGCAGGACGAGCGCGGCCCCCGCGAGGCCGAGGAGAAAGCCGACCGGGCTCCATCGCCACGGCCGGAGCAGCGACGACGACCGCGTGCGGAAGAAGTGAAACCACACCGCGACGATCCCGAGGAGGGGCGCCGCCAGCAGGGGCAGCCCGATGAGCGCGTTGTCGCGGCCGGGCGCCGCCCACGCGCGCGCGAGGCGCTCCTCGGCGAGGCGATCGCCGGACGCGGCGGCGCGCTCGAGGCGTCGCTCGTCCCACCGCACGACGAGCCAGCTCGCGGCGATCACCACCACCATCGAGACGACGAGGAGCACCACCTCGAGGGGGCTCTCGGTCGGCGCGGCGTGGGCAGGACGGCTCAGAGCGGCCCCTCGGTGAGGCCGTGCACGAACTGGCGGATGCGCGGCTCGGTGCTCTCCTGCGCCTCCTTGGTCGTTCCGTCGAAGATGAGCTGGCCGCGGTACATCATGCCGATGCGGTCGGTCACGGTGAGCAGTCGGTCGAGATCGCTCGAGACCATGATGACGGTGGCGTTGGCGGCGCGCTGCTCGGCGCGGAGCAGCTCGAAGATCTTCTGCGAGGTCACCGGGTCGAGGCCCGCGGCGGGCTCGTCGTAGAGGACGATGCTCGCCTGCGCGATGGTCGCGCGCGCGACGCCGATGCGCTTCTTCTGCCCGCCCGAGAGGCCGGAGGGCATGCGGTCGCCGAAGCCCGTCATCGCCACGCAGGCGAGCCGCTCGTGGACGCGCTCCTGGATGGCCGCCTCGGGAAGCTGCGTGAGGCGCCGGAGCGGAAAGGCGATGTTGTCGGCGACCGTGAGGTGGTCGAAGAGCGCGTTGTTCTGGAAGAGCATGCCGATCTTCAGGCGCATCTGCTGGAGCTCGAGCTCGCTCGCCTGCGTCACGTCCTGTCCGTCGACGAGCACGCTGCCCGCGTCCGGCTTCATGAGGCCGGTCACCATCTTGAGGAGCACGCTCTTGCCCGCCGCGCCCGGGCCGATGAGGCCGTAGAGGCAGCCCTGCGGCACGTCGAGCGAGACGTTGCGCAGGACGACCGACGGAGGACCGCCCGCCGCGGGACGGAACGCCTTCGAGATGCCCCGGATCGAGATCACGGCGCGCCGGTCGGCCTCTGCCGCGGATCGCGCACCGCCGCCTGCTGCTGTCGTTCGCCCTCGAGCTGCTCGCGGCGGAGTCTCGCGATGCGGGCGTAGAGGGCGAGGGACGTGCCGGCGAGGACGAGGACGAGGAGGGCGAGCCCGGCGAGGGCGGCCTTCAGCGTGTTCATCGAGCCGCGCGCGACCGCAATCGGGCCGACGTGCGCCACGTCGGGGCGCGAGCTGGCGGGCCGCGCCGCGTGCGCGACGAACACGACGGCGACGTCACCCGGCACGAGGCCGGGGGCGCCGCCCGCCACGAGACGCTGCACCGACTCGGTGGCGAGGGGAGGGGTGCTGCCACGGTGCTCGACGAGGACGCTCGCGGTCGCCTTCATCGGCGGACCATCGCGCAGCCCGTCCCTCGGGGGCAGGTTCAGGTGCACGCGCGCCGCGAGGACGCCCTCGACGTTCGCGATCGTCCGCTCGAGCTCCCCGGCGAGGCCGGCGACGAGCTGCGCGTGCTCGGCGGCTTGGCTCGGCACGAGCTGCCCGTGCTCGGCGGCGTCGAGGATGCCCTTCGCCTTGGCGCGCGGCAGCTGCTCGTCGCCCATCGTCACGAGGGCGCGCGAGGCGTCGTCGTGCGCGACGGTCACCCGGAACCGGCCCTCGACGGTGGGGTCGGCCTCCTTGGCGGCGTCGATGCCCGCATGGTCCAGAGCGACGACGACCCGGTTGGCGTCGCCCTCCTCGAGGCCGGCCGCGACGGGCACCGTGCAGCCGCCGAGGACCGCCGCCGCAAAGAGCCAGCCCGGCCACGACGCGTACGAACCGAGGTGGGTCCGGCGGGGCGGCGTTCGCTCGGAGGGGCGCATGATGGTCGGACTCCTATATCACGAGCGAAACGTCGATCGGCGTGGCGGCGTGGACGAGTTGTGTTGCTCTCCCTCGAACCCGATGCTAATCGGCCAATGGCTGCGTGACGGTGTGGGCGGCTCCCGCGTGAAAGCGCGAGCAGCGCCCCGTCACCCTCAGCATCGCCCAGCTGACACGTCCTCACCACGAAGGGCGCGCTGACCACACCCAGCGCGACGCGCATTTGGAACCTCGCGAGACTCGCGAAGCGAGCGACACCGCCTCCTCGGTCCCCACGATCTCCACGACCAGCACGGTCGGTGGTGCCGCGCCCTCGTCGCTCGAACAGCCCGAGAGTCGCGAGGTGAGGCCGCCGGTACCGTCGACGCCGTTCACCGACGCGCTCAGCCAGCTGAACGATCGCGCGCTGCGCCGGCTGCTCGGGGCTCGCGCATTCCTGAGGGGTTACGACTACGTGCGCCGTCAGGCGGTGACCGACGTGCTGATGGAGGAGCTCGCGGCGCGCGGGAACGTGCGCGGCACCGACCCCGATCCGTACGCGGTGAAGCTCCAGGTGACGCCGAACGGCTTCACGAGCGAGTGCTCGTGCCCGGCGTTCCCGAAGATCAACGGACACTGCAAGCACGTCGCCGCCCTCCTCATCGCGCTCCGTGATCAGGTCCGCCCGAAGCAGCCGCGCCAGGTGGCCGACGGCCAGCCCTCCGGCGCCCCGACCTCCTCCGGCGAGCGGCCCGAGCGCGCCGAGCGGCCCGACCGTGGCGAGCGGCCCGACCGCGGCGACCGCGCTTCGGCCCGCGGCGACCATGCCGACCGGCCCAGCGGCGCGCTCGACCGTCCGGGAAGCCCCGGACCGGACCGGAGCGACGGCGCCCGGCTGCTCGACAGCGGCGGCGGCGGCGAGGGCGCGGGAAGCAGCCGTCGCGCCCGGCGGCGCGCAAGGAAGCTCCTCGCGCAGCGCCCCGGGACCGGCGGTGGCGGCGGCGGCGGGATGCAGCATCCCGGCGGCGCGC
>JAQBQL010000011.1 GCA_028287035.1 Labilithrix sp.
GACGCCGCTCATGCGCGGCATCACCGCATCGAGGAGCACCACGTCGAGACCGCCCTTCGCGTAACGCGCGATGGCCTCCTGGCCGTCGGCGGCGGTCTCGACCTCGTAGCCGCTCGCACGAAGGGTCGTGGCGATGAGATCGCGCGTGGCGGCATCGTCGTCGGCGACGAGAACGCGCGCCGGCGCTTCATCGAGCGAGCCCGAGCTGGCGCGCGCGGCGACGTCCGCGGCCATCGCCGCGCGGAGCATCGTCGACTCGCGCTCCGACGAAACGCCGTCGTCGTCGTATGCGCTGAGGTCCTTGGTCGACACGGCCCCTACACGATGCCACAAAAACCGGGGCCGAGGCGAGATCAGGCGCGCGCGACCTCGAGGATCTTGCGGGTCAAGGTGGAGATCCCCACGTCCGCCATCTCTGCGACCGACGTCACGCGGACCGTGTCGTAGCCGGACGATTCGGGCACGTCCTTCATGTGCACTTTCCCGGTGAGCGTGGCGCGCAGGACGTCGACGGTGAGCTTGCGGTGCGAGAGCACATGCTCGACGGCGCCCGCGCGCACGAGCTTCCCGACCGGCACCCAGGCGGTGAGCAGGTTGCGCATCTTCGCCGCGCCCTCGATCGACGGCGGCTCCCAGAGCCCGCCGAAGAGCAGGTCCGGTCGCCGTCGCGCCAGCAGGACCGAGCCCGTTGCGGCATCGGTGGCGACGATCGCCTGGACCCGGCGCGCGATCGGCGCCTTCTTCTCCGAGAGGACCGGCAGCAGCCCGACGCGGTTCTCCCGCAGCGCGCGGCACTCCGAGGCGATCGGGCACGTCGCGCACGAAGGCGAGCGCGGCGTGCAGATGGTGGCGCCGAGCTCCATGAGGGCCTGGTTCCATGCGCCCGGATCGCGCTTCGCGACGATGGCGTCGGCCACGACCTCGGCGGTGCGCATGCCGCGCTTCCGCATGTCCTCGTCGATGGCGAAGACCCGTGCGAGCACGCGCGCCACATTGCCGTCGACGAGCCCGACCGGTTGCCCGAACGCGATGCTCGCGATGGCGCCCGCGGTGTACTTGCCGATGCCCGGCACGCCGAGCAGGCCTTCGCGATCGCCCGGCACCACGCCGCCCTTCCCGGCCACGACGCGTGCGCCATCGAGGAGCATCCGCGCGCGGCGGTAGTAACCGAGGCCGCTCCATGCCGCGAGGACCTCGTCCGGCGGAGCTTCGGCGAGCGCGAGCGCCGTGGGAAAGCGGCTCAAGAATCGCTCGTAGTAGGGAATGACCGTCTCGACCCGCGTCTGCTGCAGCATGATCTCGCTGACCCAGATGGCGTACGGGTCGCGCGTCCGTCGCCACGGGAGGTCACGGCGCGAGACCGCATACCAGCCGAGGAGCGCCTCGTGCAGCGCTGCCACTTGCGCGGACGGCATCGCGGCCGCACCTTGCGCCCCCGTGAGCAAAGCCGACCACTCTGCGGGCGTCGCCGCTGTCCTGTCCTTCCTCATCCCGGGCGTCGGGCAGATCTACAACGGGGCGTTCCTGCGTGGAATCTTCTGGCTCGTCCTGACCCCCGGCGTGTGGATCGGCTCGGGCGGCACGCTCGGCTGGATCTGTCACCTCGCCGCCGCGTACACGGCGTACAGCTACGCGAAGAAGCGCGGCTGAGCCCTCAGCGCGCGGCGGGCGTCGCCCGGTACTGCAGCGTGAACGCGCCTTCGTTGCCGGACGCGTGGCCGTCCACCACCACGAAGTAGGTGCCGGCCTCGAGGGTGGTGTCGATCTTCGCGTGGCGCGTGTCGCCCGCGTCGTTGTTGCACGCCGCCTCGAGGGCACGCGTGCCCTGCGCCTTCCGGCCGAGCTCGAGGCAGCTGGTCCGGACCGCCAGGACCCCGTCCCACGTCGGCGTGGCCAGCGCGAGCTCGACCCGCGAGCGCATCCCGAGCGTGATGCGGTAGACCCGGTCGGGGCTCGACTGCAGGTCCTCGCGACCGGCGCAGCTCACGTGGAACCGGTCGCCGCCGCCCGTCGTGGTGCCGGTCACCGTCGCGCCGGTCGCGAGCGCGGGCGGCGTCCGGCACGCGGACTCCTGGCCGCTCACGTCGCGGGCCGCGAAGGCGAAGGTGAAACGCCCGAGCGAGTCCGCCGCCTTGCCGTCGACGGCGAGGTAGTAGACGCCGGCCTCGAGCACGTCGTCGACGAAGCCGCCGCACGCGACCTCACCCGCGCGGTCCGTACAGCTCTGCGTGACCACGAAGACATGCGAGCCCTCCTGGTCGGCGAACCGCGCAGTCACGCGTGAGCGGCGCGCGAGCTCGAACCGGTAGACCACGTCCGCTGCGCCGGCTCCGCTGCAGGTGCCGCGCACGTCGTCGCGGGCGCTGAAGGTGTCGCCCTCGACGGCGCGCTCGAACGGTCCGAGCGGCACGGCGTCGCCGCACGCGTCACCGCGCGCACCCGGCCCTGGGTCGCTGGCGAGCTCGGCCTCGAGCGTGTAGGTGCCGCGGGCGTCGGCGTCGGAAGAGTCGGCGAACAGCACGTACGATCCAGGGTCGAGGACGCCGGCCCACGTCGCCTCGTCGGCGCGCGCGCCGCCGTCGGCGCATGCCACCTCGGAGTGGTCGTCTGCGCACTGCCGGCGAAGGTGCACGACGGGCGTGAAGTCGCCGGATCGCTCGGTGATCCGCACGCGCGCACGGGCCGGCACGTCGAGCCGGTGGATCGACTCCGGTCCCTTCGCCTCGCCGCCACACGACGCGTGGCCGTGGTCGAACGCGCCGGCGAGCGATCCCGTGACCTGCGCGGACGCGAGCGCAGGCACGTGCCGGCACGCGTCGGCGAGCGACGGCACGTCCGCGATGCCGACGTTCATGCGGAACGTGCCGGCCTCGCTGCCGTAGCCGTCGACGAACACGTAGTAGGTGCCCGGCTCGAGCACCTCGTCGAGGCGCGAGCCGTGCGAGGAGGGCCCGCGCTTGCCGGCGCCGGAGGTCGCGTCGTCGTTGCAGGCGACCTCGGCGTCGCTGTCGCCGCAGTCGTCCTTCCGCATGTAGACGACGGAGTCGAACTGCGGGTCGACCTCCACGGTGACGCGCTGCCGGCGCGTGACCTCAAGCTTGTAGACGAGCTCCTTCGCGTCGGAGCTCGCGCAGCTGCCGGCGTTCTCGGCGTCGCCGTGCCGGGTCGTCCCGGTGCTCGCCCCGGGAGCGAGGGCCATCGGCAACGCGCACGTGCCCGCGCCGGCCTCCGCGAGCGCCGCGCCGCGGTCGGGGGTCGGTCCCGCGCTCGCTCCGCCCGTCCACGTCGCGGTCACGAAGTCCCCGGCGCCGGCACGCATCCTGACGACCAGTGTGTAGTGCCCGGGCGCCGTCGGGCACGCGCGCAACGTGGCCTGCGGCTCCTGCGTGGTGTCGTGCGCGACGGGCTTGTCGTCCGGGTCGAGGAGCGCGACGTCGAGATCGCGAACGCCTGGACCGCCCATCGCCACGAGCGTCGTGCACTGCGCCGCCAGCTCGACGCGGAGGCGCGTCTCCCGCCCTTCCGCGAGCGATCCCTGCTGGATGGGACCGGTCTGCACCATCCCGAGCGCGGCCAGGGTGTTGTGCACGGCGACGTACCGGGGCTCGAGCTCGCCGGCGCGCGGCCCGGCGCACGCCGCGCTGCCGGCGAGGCCGAGCGCGACGCACACGGGCAGGCAACGCAGCGCGCGGAGCATGGGCACGAGAAGGGTAGAACGCCTCACGCCCGGAGAGAACGCGGGCGCTCTCTCCTCAGGCCATCTCGAGGAAGAGACGGTCGGGATCCTCGAGGTAGCGGATGATGTCGTACGCGAAGGCCGCGCCGACGTGCCCGTCCACGATGCGGTGATCGAAGGACAAGGACAGCAGCATCACCTCGCCGATGACGATCTGGCCGTCCTTCACGACGGGCTTCTGCTTGATCTGGTGGACGCCGAGGATGCCCACCTCGGGGAAGTTGATGATGGGCGTCGCGAAGAGCCCGCCGTCGGCGCCGAGCGAGGTGATCGTGAAGGTCGACCCGGTCAGATCGCTCGCCTTCGCCTTGCCGGTCTTCGCGTCGGTGGCGACGCGGTCGATCTCGCGGGCGACCTCGAGCAGGCTGCGCCGGTCGGCGTCCTTGACGACGGGTACGATGAGGCCCGCGTCGGTCGAGGCCGCGATCCCGATGTTGTAGTACTTGCGGTAGACGAGCTCGTTGGTCGACTCGTCGAGCGCGCTGTTCAGGATCGCGTGCTTCTTCAGCGCGGCGACGGTGGCCTTCACGATGAACGGGAGCAGCGTGAGCTTCACGCCCTGCTTCTCGGCGTTCGGCTTGAGACGCGTGCGAAGCGCCTTCAGCGCCGAGACGTCGCACTCCTCGACGAACGTGAAGTGCGCCGCCGTGTGCTTCGACTGCGCCATCTTCTGGGCGATCTTGCGGCGCATGCCCGCGAACGGGACACGCTCCTCGAGCGCGTGATCGGTGCCGGCGGGCGGCGTGATCTTGACCGCCTCGCGCGCCTGCGCGGGAGCATGCTCGGGCGCGTGCTCGGGGGTGCGAGCCTCGCCGGCCGGCGGAGCAGGCGCCTTCGCGAACGACTCGACGTCGACCTTCGTGACGCGGCCCTGCGGACCGGTCGGCGGGACGCGCTGGAGGTCGATGCTCATGTCGCGGGCGAGCTTGCGCGTCGCGGGCGTGGCGAGCGGCTTCGCGTTGAAATACCCGCTCGTCGCGCCGCCCGCGCCGCCGGCGCTGCTCGCCGATCCGCTGGCCGCTGCCGGGCCGGGCGACGAGCGCCCCATGCCCGGCAGGCTCTCCTTGATGTCGCCGACCGCGGTGGCGGCGGACTCGGTCTTCGCGCTGCCGTTCGTCCCGTTCTGGTGCGGAGCGGGCGCGCCGCCGCTGGCCGCCGCGGCGCCGCCGAGCTCGAACACGACGAGGACGCCGTGCACCGCGACGACGTCACCCGGCTTGCCGACCGTCTCGACGACCGTGCCCGCCTTCGGCGACGTGATGGTCACGGTCGCCTTGTCGGTCATCACCTCGATCATCGGCTGATCCTCGGTGACGACGTCGCCCGGCTTGATCAGCCAGCTTACGATCTCGCCCTCGGTGACGCCTTCGCCGATGTCAGGCAGCTTGAACTCCCAGCGCGCCATGGCTCTCTTTTTCCTCTTCTTCTAGCTAGCGAAAGTCAGAAACGCGCCGTCTCGACGAGCGCCGGCAGGATGCGGTGCGCGAGCGGCAGGTAATCCATCTCGAGGGTGTACGGGAACGGCGTGTCGAACCCGGTCACGCGCACGGGCGGCGCCTCGAGGTGGACGAAGCAGTGCTCGTTCACGAGCGCCACGAGCTCCGCGCCGAAGCCGCACGTCTTCGGCGCCTCGTGCACGATGACGACGCGGCCCGTCTTCTTGACGCTCGCGGCGATGGTCTCGATGTCCACCGGCCACAGGGTGCGCAGATCGATGATCTCGGTCTCGACGCCCTGCGCGGCGGCCTGCTCGGCGGCGGCGATCGCCTCGTAGAGCATCGCGCCCCACGCGAGCACGGTGACCGCGCGCCCGCGGCCGGCCGACGCCTGGTCGACCTCGCGAACGACCTTCGCCTTGGAGAGCTCGACGGTGTAGTCGCCCTCGGGGACCTCGCCGCGCGCCGCGCGATAGACGCGCTTCGGCTCGAAGAAGAGGACCGGATCGGGATCGCGGATCGACGCGAGGAGGAGCCCCTTCGCGTCGTACGGGTTCGAGGGGCAGACCACCTTCAGGCCCGCGACGTGGATGAAGAGCGATTCGGGCGACTGCGAGTGATAGAGGCCGCCGCGGATGCCGCCGCCGACCGGCGTGCGCACCACCATCTTGGCGGAGTACTCGCCGCCCGAGCGCCAGCGCATCTTCGCGAGCTCGCTGACGATCTGGTCGTAGCCAGGGAAGATGAAGTCGGCGAACTGGATCTCCGGCACCGGCACGAGGCCGTAGAGGGCCATGCCGATGGCGGTGCCGAGGATGCCGCCCTCGGAGAGCGGCGTGTCGATGACGCGGTCGTCCCCGAACTCGTCCCAGAGGCCGGCGGTCACGCGGAAGACGCCGCCCACGCGGCCCACGTCCTCGCCCATCACGACCACGCGCGGATCGCGCTTCATCTCGATCTTCAGTGCGTCGTTGATCGCACCGACCAGGTTCATCTCGCTCACGGAGCTTGCTCCTTCTGCGCAGCGGCTTGCTGCGCCGCGAGGTGCGGCGGCACCTTCGCGTACACGTCGTCGAAGAGGGTCTGACGGGCCGGCGGGGCGGCACGCTCCGCGGCGAGGACGGCCGCGTCGATGCGGGCGCGCACGTCGCTCACGATCCCGGCGCGGGCCGCCGCATCGAGCGTGCCTTCGCGGTCGAGGGCGGCGGCGAGCACGACCAGCGGATCGCGGGCGCCGAGCGCGAGGAGCGCGTCGGGGCCCGCCTCGAGCGCGGCGTTCGCCTCCTCGACGAGCGCGCGGCTCGTGACGCGCACGAGGGTCGCGCCCTTGCCGGTCGCG
>JAQBQL010000083.1 GCA_028287035.1 Labilithrix sp.
CGCCGTCGGAGAAGCGCGCGTCACCCGCCGACGTTCCCGCGTCGACTCCCGCCGCGCCGTCGGCGTCGATGATGCCGGCGCCGGTCAGCGAGCCCGCGCGCATCCAGAGGACGCCGCCGCCGCCTCCGCCAGGACCGCCCACGCCGTCGTCGTCCTCGCCCGCGCCGCCGCCGGCGCCGAGCACGAGGTTCGCGGACGGCTCGAACGAGGCCGCGACGCCGCCGCGGCCGCCGACCGGACGCGAGATCCCGTTGTCGGCCTCGGGGTTCGTGTCTCCCCCGTGCCCGCCAGCGCCGCCGTTGCCGCCGCCGCCACCGCCGCCGTTGAAGCAGTCGCCGCCGCCGCCCGAGGTCGCGACGTTGCCGCGACCGAACACGCGCGGCGTGAGGGCCACGTAGGTCGGGTCGGTGGAGAATGCCGAGCGGTCGAGCCCCTCGCCCTTGTGCGCGCCGCCGCCGAGCAGCGTGCCGAGACCGGGGACGCCGTCCTCCGCGGCACAGCCCTTCGGCGATCCCGGCGAGGTGATGCGCGCGCCGCCGCGGAAGCCGGCGCCCGACACGTCGAGGGCGCCCGCGTTCGCGACCGCGCCCGTCGCGAGGAACGCGAGGACGCCGCCGGTGCCGCTCGCGCCGTCCCAGGGCCGCGCGACGAGGCGCGCGCCTGCGTTGACCGTCACCGTCGTGTGCTCGGGGACACTCACGAGCTGCGTGTCGAGGGCGTCGAAGGCGTTCACCACGGGATGCGTGAGGGTCACGACCGCGCCGGCGACGCTCGCCACGCGCCCGATCTCGTAGCGACCGGTCCTGCTGGCCGTCGTGAGCGTCAGAGCCGCGGCGGAGCCGCTCACCGGGGGGGTCGTGAAGCCGCCGCGGGCCTGCCAGATCATGACGAGCTGCCCGGGGGTGAAGCTCGCCGCGGCGCCGACGCGCGCGCCGACCGTCACCGAGGTCGCCCCCGCCGGGACGGCGCCAGTGACCGGCGCGTACGTGTTGATGACCTGTCCGGCATTGCTGGTGACGACGAGCGGCCCGTCGTGACCGGAGCCCAGACCGAACGTGTCGGCCTCGGCGCGGGCGAGGCCCTCCCCTGCCGCGAGCGCGAGGAGCGCCGCGAGGGAGACGGTGAGAGCACGAGAACGGAGCACGCTGACCATGGTGGTGGACCTCACTTCGTCGCCAGTCCTTCGATGTGGAACTCGACGCGGCGATTGTTCTGCCGCCCCTCGTCCGTCGTGTTCTCCGCGATCGGACGATCGGGACCGAAACCCTGGCTCGTCATGCGGCTCCTGTCGATGCCGTGGGCGGCGAGCCACTTCACGACGCTTCCCGCGCGGTCCGCGCTGAGCTTCTTGTTGAGCGCGGCCGTGCCGCGGTTGTCGGTGTGCCCCTCGATGCGCACCTTCTGGATCTCGGGGTGGGCCTTCATGAGCGCGGAGACCGCCTCGAGGATCTCCTCGCTCTCCTTGCCCGGGACGATGTCGGCCGAGCCGGTCTTGAACTTCACCTGGTCGAGGATCCGGATCTGGTCGTCCTTCACGAACGCCTTCGGGCAGCCGTTCTTCTTCGGATCCTGGCTCTTGTCGCCGGGCTCGTCGGGGCATGCGTCGTCGTCGTTGGGGATGCCGTCCTTGTCGCGATCGGGATCGGGACAGCCGTTCGTCTTCGGGTCGGTGGTCTTCAGGCCAGGCACCGCAGGGCACGCGTCGTCCTTGTCGAGGACGCCGTCGCCGTCGGTGTCGGGCGGGCAGCCGTTGGTCTTCGGGTCGGCGGTCTTGACGCCGGGGACGTCTACGCAGGCGTCCTTGTCGTCGGGGATGCCATCGCGATCGCGGTCGGGCGGGCAGCCGTTGGTGCGCGGATCGCTGGTGCGGACGCCCGGCTCGTCGACGCACGCGTCGTCCTTGTCGAAGATCCCATCGCCGTCGCGGTCGGCGGGCTTCTCGGGCGGGCAGCCGTTCTTCGCGGGATCGGAGCTCGTCACGCCCTTCACGTCGGGGCACGCGTCGTCCTTGTCGGC
Organism: Labilithrix sp.; assembly: GCA_028287035.1. The sequence continues at coordinate 2,017 of JAQBQL010000083.1, forward strand.
GATGCCGTCGCCGTCGCGGTCCGTCACGATCGCCTGCATGACCTCGACGCCGAGCAGCGCCCGGAATTCCGGCGAGCCGTAGCCGCGCGTGAGGCCGGTGCCGACGCCGGCGCCGAAGCGGAGCTCCTCGATCGGCGACCAGTGCGCGCCGAGGATGCCCTCGAGCGGCGTCGCGCGCTTCGCGAAAGCGTCGTCGAGGACGGTGGAGCCGAAGACCTCGGGTCCCACCGTCACCTTGCGATCGGCGAGGCGGAGGCCGACCGAGCCGCCGAACGCGAGCTCGCTGCCGATCGCGCTGGGCCCGAAGTCCTCGGACCGGTTCCTGTACTGGAAGCCGACGCGCGCGGCGTAGGCGAAGACGCCCACGTCACCGGCGGCGAGCACGCGGGGCTGGACGCGGAAGGCGCCGTCGCCGGAGTACGTGCCCTCGCTCCCCGTCGGGAACCAGACCTGCGCTCCGACCGCGAGCTGGAACGCGTCGCCGTAGCTACCGAGCAGCCGGAGGTCGGCGGCCGCGCGCACGTCCCCGAGCGCCTGCTCGTGCGTGGGCGACGGGTAAACCCTGCCGTCGGGCAGCGCATCGGTGTGACCGTCGACGAACGGGATCAGCGGGACGCTGACCGAGAGACGGAGCCGGTCGAACAGGTTGACCGATCCGCCAGCGTGGAGCGCCAGCATGTTGCGGACGATCGAGCGGTGGACGTCACCATCGGCGCGGTACGTGACGAGCGGCCGGTACTGGTAGTCGGCGATCACGCCGAACGCGGGCCGAAGGTTGCCGCGGAGATCGAGCGACTCGTTCGTGAACCAGTCGCTTCCCCGCTCGGAGGGCTCGAAGCGATTGATGGCAAAGCCGCGCGCGACCGACTGCGCGGACGCGTCGCCCTCCATGAGGACGAGCGCGCCGGAGGCCACGAAGGCGAGAACACACCACGAAGAGGATCGGTGCACGATTGCGAGTAGAGCAATCGCCGCCCTCCCGGGTGAACTTTCCGGCTACGTGACCTCGCTGCGGTGCGCGCGCGGCGTGGTAGAAGCGGTCAGCGCACCGTTCAGCGGCCGAGCATCTTCAGGACGATGAAGATGAGGACAGCGCCGCCGATGCCGCCGCCGAAGAGCATGTAGAGGAGCGACCAACCCGCGGCGAGGGTCGGCGAGGCGGCGAAGAGGGCTTCGTTGATCATCATGGGAAGACGATGAGCAAGGAACCTGCCACCCGGACTCCGCTGGTCCTCGCGCCGCGCTGGCACACGGCGCTCCTCGTCGCGCTCATCGTGAGCGTGGCGGTCGCGGGGACGCTGCTCACGCTCGGCGGCCACGGCGAAGCGATCGCGCAGCCGCGGGAGCGCGCGCGCAACGTGCTGCTTCTCGCGTACTTGCCGCTGATCGTCGTGCAGCTCGCGCTCGCCGCGTACGTCAGCATCGTCGCGCGCGCCCCGGGCACGCTGCGCGCGCTCGTGGGACGCGGCTGGGATCGACCGGCGCGGGCGCTGATCGATTTCGTCACGGCCGCGCTTCTCTGGGTCGCGATTGTGCTCGGCGAGCTCGGCTACCGTGCCGCGTCCGTGGCGGGACACAACGGCAATGCTGGGGCTAACGCGGCCATGCTGCCACATACGCTGAACGAGAAGGCGGCGTGGGTGCTCGCTGCGGTCGTCGTCGGCACCTGCGAAGAGATCGTCTACCGCGGTTACCTGCAGACGCAGCTCACGCGTTTTCTCGGAGGGGTGCCGCGGGGCATCGCCGCGCAGGCGGTCCTCTTCGGGATCGCGCATGCGAGCCAGGGCCCCGCGGCCATGGCTCGCTTCGCGGTGTACGGCGCGCTCTTCGGGGTCGTCGCGCGCGCCCGCCGGAGCCTCGTGCCCGGCATGCTCTGTCACGTGTGGACGGACGCGGCGAGCGGGCTCTTCGGCGGGTGACCCGGCCGGCCGCGGCCTAGTGGTGCTTCTTCTTGCCGTGCGAGGTCGGCGCGGCCGCGGGCAGAGTCGCGGCCGCAGGCGGAGCGGCTGCAGCCGGGGGCGCCGCGGCGGCCGGCGGAGCTGCGGC
>JAQBQL010000079.1 GCA_028287035.1 Labilithrix sp.
TCGCCGTTCCGCGTCGAGCGCTCCGCCGCCCACCGCTGCGCCGCCGGCGGCCGTGGCCGCGACCCCGCCGGCCCCACCGCAGCCGGCCCGGACCGCTCCGGAGCCCGCGAACAAGCCGCTGCGCGAGCCCTCGCGCGAGCTGTTCCTGCCGGTCGCCAACGCCGCGATCGCCTCGCTGGCCCGCGCGAGCAAGGGGTACCTGCAGGGGCTCTTCGTCGTGACGCTCGACCCCGAGGCGGCCGGAGCGGCCCCCGCGCGCGAGCCGCGCCGGCTCATCGTGCAGCTCGTCGTCATCGACGGCGCGGGGATCCTGCGCGCGCTCGATCCGCCGTCGTCGCTCATCGAGGCGGCGGTGGCGATGGTGGAGGCCGACCGGCGGGAGGGCAATGCCTCGTGGCGCAAGCTGTCGGCGCGCGTGACGCCGAAGCCCGACGGCGGCGCCACGTTGCAGGTCGACGTCACCTGACGGCGCGGCGCCGCGCTTCACGTTCCGCGGATCTGGAACGATGCGCGACGCGCGTCTATGGTGCCCGCCATGCGTAAGAGCTTGCCTCTCCTCGTCCTCCTCGTCACGGCTGCTTCGGTCCCCCTCGCGTGCGGGAAGAAGGAGGCGGCGGTCCCGACGATGACCGTCGACGCCGGCCTCGGCGATGGTGGCCTGTCCGACGGCGGGGACGGCGGCCTCGGCGACGGCGGGATGGATGCGGGCGACGCGTCCTCGCCGTTCGGCAGCGCGTCCGCTCCGCTGGGGAGCGCGGTCGCCGCGGGCTTCGACTCCGCGATCGACACCGCCATCCAGGCGCAGGCGATGAAGGACGCGCCCGGCATGCAGGTCGAGGGCCCCGTGAACCACCAGACCGTCGCCGAGGGCGGCACGTTCAACGCGCTCGTCACGCTCCAGCCCGGCCGTTGCTACACGATCATCGCGATGTCGGCGCCGCTGCAGGTCGCGACCCTCGAGATGAAGATGCTCGCGCCGCCGCTCTTCAACGTCGAGGCGGGTCGCTCCGGAGCCTCCGACAAGAACCCGGCGGTCATCGGCAAGGGCAAGGCCGCGACCTGTCCCGTGCTGCCGATTGCGGTCCCGTACCGCGTCGACGTGACCGCGCGCAAGGGCGCGGGCCGCGTCGGCGTCGCCGTGTTCTCGAAGGCGAAGTGAGCGCGCAGCGGGCGCGGGCCTAGAAGCCCGCGCTGCGCAGCGTGACGACGTGCTGCGGGACCCAGACCTGCTGGCCGTCGGGGAACGCGACGTGGACCTGGCCGCTCTGCACGCGCATGACGGTGCCCGGGTAGCGCTGGCCGTTGGACCACGTGACGAGCACGTGAGCGCCTGGCGCCATGCCCGAGGCCGCCCCGCTCACGAACGAGTCGAGCGCGTTGCCGAACGCATTGAACGCGTTGCCGATCTCGTTGCCGAAGGCCGAGGCGTTCGGGTTGTAGCCGGGCTGCGGCGGGTACGCCTGCCCGGGCGGACGGGGATACGGCGCCGCCGGCGGTGCGTAGCCGGGGGCCTGCGCGTAGCCGGGCGGCGCGTGCTGCGCGTACCCCGGCGGAACCGCGCCGGGCATCGCCCCCGACACGCCCGTCGATCGCCGAGCCAGCGCCGCCTGGTAGAGAGGCACGAACCGCGCGGCCACCGCGCCGCTCGACGCGGGGTCCTGCATGCGGGCCGTCCAGCCGGCCTTCGCCGCTTCCCAGTCGGGCGTGCTGACGCCCTTCCGGGCGACGACGAGCGCCTGCTCCGCCCCGTCGCTGATCTCGGACACGTCGGCCGCGAGGTCCGCGTAGCGCTCGATCGAGATCCCGCAGATGGGCGCGAAGGGGTCCATGGATGAAAGTCAGCGCGGCGCCGCGGTGGCGGCAAGGGAAAAGAAGCCGCGCGTCACTGGCCGAGCTCCGCGCGGACGTCCGCGAGCGCCTCGTCGAACCACGCGTTGATGGTCCTCGGGAAGGGCCACATCCAGCCGTAGTCGGGCCCGGTGAACCGCTTCACGATGTGGCCACGCAGGCTCGCCGCGGCCTCCATGCCGAGCACCTCCGCGGTGGCACGGATGGTCTCCGCGTAGGCCTCCCACTCGATCCGGGCGCGGCCCCACGCGAGGAAGAGCGGACAGAAGGGCACGAGGTACACGAAGGCCATCAGCACGTCGCCCATGCGCCTTCGCTGGCGGAGGTGCACCCGTTCGTGACGGAGGAGGATGTACTGGTCGGCGTCGGACATCCCGTCCCACGCGTCGGGCACCCACAGCTTTCCGAACAGCACGGTGTGGTAGCGCGTCAGGTACACGCGTTGACCGCCGAGCGTGACGATCGCGAGGGCGACGTGGATGGCGCGCTGGAGGAGGCTCGTGCGCTTCTTCACGATCCGGAACCCCGGGAACTCGGTGCGGATCTCGTCCAGGAAGCGTTCGGTGCGCGTGCTCATGGCGATCTCCTGCTACTCGAGCAGCGGCTGGCAGCTCTCGCAATAGTACGTCGAGCGGCCGGGCGGCGCTCCTTGACGGATCATCGTGATCGCCCGCTTGCAACGAAAGCAGGCTTTTCCGGCCCGTCCGTACGTCCAGAACCGGGGGCCGGTGAGCGCGGCGCGCGTCACCCGCGGGCCGTTGCCGAGGTTCGCGTGCAGGAGCTGGCTGCCGCGTTCCACGAGGCGGCGGAGCGCGGCGTCGTCGAGGGCGGAGACCGGGAGGAGCGGATTCACGCGCTCCATGAAGAGCGTCTCCGACTTGTAGATGTTCCCGATGCCGGCGAGCGCGCGCTGCACGAGGAGCGCCTCGCCGATCGTGCGCTCGCCGAGCGCCCGCAGCCGCCGCACGCACTCCTCGACGTCGAGATCGGGGCCGAGGAGGTCGGGGCCGAGATTCACGAGGTCAGGCGCGGTCCGCAGTGCGCCGGCGCGTAGGAGGCGGAGCACGGGGATGCGGTCGCCGACCACGACCGCGCCGCCGACGTCCATGCGGAGCTGGGGGGTGGTCCGGCGCGGCTTCCAGAAGGCGGAGCGCGGGCGCTCGAGGCTCACCCGACCGAGCATGCGGAGATGGATGTGGAGCGCGCGTCCGTCGTCGAACGACACGAGCAGGTTCTTCCCGCGCGCCTCCACCGCGACGACCTCGTGCCCGACCACCGTCTCGGCAACGTCGTCGGCGATGTCGTGCGCCGACAGCGAGCGCACCGCCTTGCCGAGGAGGCGCGGACGCAGCTTGGCGGCGAGCCGGTGGATCGAGTCGCCTTCAGGCATGGGCGTCCGGCGGGAGGTCGAAGTCCGCGCCGTCGGCCCCGATCTCCGCCAGATCGGCGGCGAGCTCGTCCTCCATGAGCTCGCCGTCGAGCTCGGGGTCGTCGTCGTACGAGAGGTCCTCGTCGAGCGAGGGAGCGAGGGCCTTGGCCGCGGCGAGCGCGCCCGGCGCCGCCAGCAAGGCGGCGTCGTTGCGGTCGAAGGACACGACGCCAGGGCTCGCGATGGTGCGCGCGAGGTCGGCCCCGCCGCGCGTCACCCCGCGCGGCATCGCCTTCGGCGCGGGCGGGATGTAGACGAGCACCCCGCGGCGGCCCACGAACCCGTGCGGCGCGAGCAGCTTCGCGAGCGGCGACTCGAGCGCAGGCTCACCGTCGATCGTGACGAGCATCGCCGACCGGCCACGGCGCTTTGCCATGTCGACGAGCGCGCGCCCCAGCGCCGCCGCGCCGTTGCCCTGGCGCGGCTCGTCGCGCGGTAGGAAGGTGACGAGGTTCTGTCCGCCGCGCGAGACCCACCCGAGGAGGTGCCCGTCGTGGAGGATGACGCGCGCCCCCGGCGACCGCTGCGCGCGGCCCTGCGAGACGGCCTTCTTCGCAGGCTCCTCGTCGTCGTCGGCGACCGCCGCCGGCGCCGCGGCCGTTCCCCGGAGGTCGCTGCCCGCCGGCCAGGGGAGGAGCGAGCCGTACGGGTTTGCGGGATCGGTCGCGGCGAGGACGAGCAAGCGGGGCTCCTCGTCGTCGGGGCGCTTCGTGCGCAGCCGCTCCTCGGCGCCGGGCAGGGCGAACTGGGTCGCGCCGCGCTCGGCGACGAAGTAGCCGCGGCGCACGCGGCCCTGGTCCTCGAGCGCGCGGTACACGTCGTACACGTTGGCGAATCCGCCGGGCAGGCCCTCGGCATGCGGAGCCTCGCGGAGCACGATGCCGTAGCGCTCGAGCATCGCGCGGGCGATCGCGGTGGCGCGCTCGGTCGACGACGGCGTGCGCTCCCACCGTGAGCGGCGCAACGACCAGCGGCCCTCGCTGCCGCGCGGTCCGAGGCGCGCCGGCCGAGGCGCGGGGCGTCCGCGCTTCTCGGTGCGCCCCGCCGCGAGGCTGCTGCGCAGCGGCTCGAGCGTGTCGTTCGTGACCTCGCCTGCCCACACGAGATCCCAGAGCGCGGTGAGCACGTCCTGCGGATAGACGGCGAGGGTCCGCGTGATCTCGCCGAAGAAGAGGGCGCCGCGCCGCTCGAAGAGCTCACGCAGCTTCGCGTGGAGCGCGCCGCTCGGCGTGGCGTCGGCGGGCCCCGGGCTGCGTGCGAGGAGCGGCTCGCGATCGGCGAGGTAGAGCGCGACGCGTCCGTCGTGCGAGCCGATCGGCTCGATCCCCGCCCACACCACCTCGCCCGACGCGAGCAGCTGGTCGAGCATGAAGGACCGGTAGCCGGGGACCCGCGCCGGCAGCACCTCGGTCTCGAGCACCGAGGCGGGGACCGGACAGCCCTCGAGCTGACCGATCGCACGGAGGAGCGTCTCGACCGGCGACGCCGCGAGGCGAGCGGCGCGGGCGTCGTCCGGGCCGATGATGCCCTGCCAGTCGGTGAGGAAGCGCGCGAAGTCCTCGGGGGCGACGGGCTCGATCGACTTCCGCAGCCGCGCGAGCGTCTTCCGCTTCAGCGACTTCAGCACCTCGGCGTCGCAGTACTCGACGGGGCCGCCCGAGCGCGCACGCTGCGCCGACGGCGACGCGAGGAAGGTGCCGGTCACCACCTTGCCGGCGCCGACCAGCGCCCCGAGCGCGGCCTCCACCGACGCCTCGCCGATCCCCCAGCGCGCGGCGATCTCGTTCGCGAGGAACGGGCCGTGGGTGCGGGCGTAGCGGGCGACGAGCGAGGTGAGGGCGTCCTTGGTCGGCTCGAGGAACGCCGCCGGAAGCCCGCGCTCGAGCACCACCCCGAGGGCGTCGCGGTAGCGCGCGACGTCCTCGACGGCGACGAACCGCTCCTCGCCGGCGATGCGGACGCGCACCACGCGGCGGTCGAGGACGAGCTGATCGATCCAGCCGGTGACCTGCGCGGGCGCGGGCGCCGGCTTGCCGTCGGTCACGAGCGCGGGGTCGGCACGCCGGCGGATCTCGTCGGCCCCGAGGTCACCGACCCACAGGAGGAGATCGTGCACGGCGTCGGCGTGGCGCAGCGGACGATCGAGCCGCTGCAGCTGCCGCCCGTGCTCGAGGACGACGTCCGCGTCGAGCAGCTTGCGGAGCTCGGTCTCGCCGAGCAGCTCGCGGAGCTGCGCGTGGTCGATGGTGAGCGCCTGCGCGCGCCGCTCCGCCGCGGGGGCGTCCTGGTCGTAGATGAAGTTGCCGACGAACGAGAACAGCAGCGACGCGGCCATCGGCGATGGGGTCGTCAGGTCGACGGTCGTGACGCGGATCTTGCGCGAGGCGACGGCGCGCAGCAGCTCGACGAGGCCCGGGAGATCGAAGGCGTCGCGGAGGCACTCGCGGTACGTCTCGAGGACGATCGGAAAGGACGGGTACTGCTGCGCGACCGCCAGGAGGTCCGCCGAGCGCTTCCGCTGCGCCCACAGCGGCGTCCGCTTGCCGACGTGGTTACGCGGGAGGAGCAGCGCGCGCGCCGCCGCCTCGCGGAAACGCGCGGCGAACATGGACGAGCCGCCGAGCTCGCGCGTGACGACGTCCTCGATCTCGTCGGGCGAAGGGAAGAGCAGCTCGACGGGCAGGGGCTCCTCGCCGCCCGGCACCCGGAACACCATGCCGTCGTCGGTGGAGACTGCCTCGATGTCCCCGGCGCGCGCCTCGCGCAGCGCCCGCAGCGTCGCCATGGCCCAGGGCGCGTGGACGCGGCTGCCGTACGGCGTGAGCACGCAGATGCGCAGGTCGCCGAGCTCGTCGGGGACGCGCTGCACCACGATCGTCTTGTCGCTCGGTACGGCACCGCTCGCCGCCGCCTCTTCCTTCACGTAGGCGAGGAGATCGGCCGCCGACCGCTCGTCGAGATGGTGCTCCTCGCGAAGGAGGCGCGTCGCCGAGGCCGGGTCGCGGCTCGCGATCTCGCGCGTCAGCTTGCCGATACGCTCGCCGAAGGCGACGGTGCGCCCTGCGCGGTCACCATGCCAGAACGGCATCTTGCCGGGGATCCCGGCGGCGGGGGTGACGAGCACGCGGTCGCGGGTGATCTGCTCGGCGCGCCACGACGAGGCGCCGAGGAGGAAGACCTCGCCCTCGCGGAGCTCGAACACCATCTCCTCGTCGAGCTCGCCGACGCGGCGTGAGCCCTTGTCCTTGCGCGGCGCCTTCTCGTCGGCGCGGCCGCCCTCGCGATCGCCCTGGTCGCTCCCGTCCTGCAGGAACACGCCGTAGAGGCCGCGGTCGGGGATGGTGCCGGCATTCTGGATGGCGAGGCGCTTCGAGCCGGCGCGCGGGGTGACGACGCCTCGCGTGCGGTCCCACGTGATGCGGGCGCGGAGGTCCGAGAACTCGTCGCTCGGGTAGCGGCCGGCGAGCATGTCCAGCACGCCGTCGAAGCTCGCGCGGGGCAGCTCGGCGAACGGCGCGGCGCGGCGCACGAGGTCCCAGATGGCCTCGACCTCGGTCTCGACGTCACGCTCGCCGTCGTCCTTCGGCTTCTTCGCCTTGCGCTCGCCGCGGCGGAGCGGCGCCGCGCGCGGGATGCCGACCGACGTGATGGCGACGATCTGCTGGGCGAGGACGTCGAGCGGGTTGCGCGCGTAGTAGGTCTCCTCGACGTCGCCTGACTCGATGCCGGCCGCCGCCGCCGCGCACGCGAGGAGATCGTGCTTGTGCTTCGGCACGAGGACGCCCGACGGAACACCACCGACGTGGTGGCTCGCGCGCCCGATCCGCTGGATGCCCGAGGCCACCGAGGGCGGCGCCTCGACCTGGATGACCTGATCGACCGCGCCCATGTCGATGCCGAGCTCGAGGGACGAGGTGGCGACGATGCACGGGAGCTCGCCCGCCTTGAGGCGCTCCTCGATGGCGCGGCGGCTGTCCTTGGCGACCGAGCCATGGTGGGCGAGGGCGATCTCTTCCTCCGCCGTCTCGTTCAGCGCCGTCGCGAGCCGCTCGGCGAGGCGGCGGCTGTTGACGAACACCATCGTGGACCGCGCGGCCCGGATGCGTTCGACGAGGCGCACGTGGAGCTGCGGCCAGATCGAGCGGGCGTTCTCGCCCTCGGACGGGTCGTCGATGGGCTGCTCGAGGCCGTCGGGCAGCGGCGGCGGGACCTCGACGGTGATCGACAGCGCCTTCTTCGCCGACGCGTCGACGATCGCGACCGGCCGGGCGGTGAGCGTCTTCTTCTTGCCGCTCGTGGTCTCGGCGAACCCGCCGAGGAGGCGCGCGATCTCCTCGAGCGGACGCTGGGTCGCCGAGAGGCCGATGCGCTGCAGCGGCCGCTCGGGGCGGAGCGCCTGGAGACGCTCGAGCGACACGAAGAGGTGCGCGCCGCGCTTGCTCGCGGCCATCTGGTGGATCTCGTCGATGATGACCGCGTCCACCGACGTCAGCATCTCGCGCTGCGACGAGGTGAGGAGCAGGGAGAGCGACTCCGGCGTCGTGATGAGGAGGTCCGGCGGCGAGCGCAGGATCCGGGCGCGCTCCGAGGGGAGCGTGTCGCCGGTGCGCACCGCGACCTCGAGCTTGCGGAGCGGCGTCCCCAGGCGCGAGGCGGCCTCGGCGACACCCGCGAGCGGCGCGCGGAGGTTTCGCTCGACGTCGACGGCGAGGGCCTTCAGCGGCGAGACGTAGAGGACGCGGAGCTTGTTCTTCTCGTCGGGATCACGCTTCTCCTGCGCGAGGCGGTCGATCGCGGAGAGGAAGGCGGCGAGCGTCTTGCCCGACCCGGTGGGAGCGAGCAGGAGCGTGGTCTCGCCGGCGGCGATGCGCGGCCAGGCGAGCTCCTGGGCCAGCGTCGGCGCGCCGAGGGCGGCGCGGAACCACGCGGCGGTCGCGGGGTGAAACGCGTCGAGCGCGGCGCCCGCAGCCTGCGGGGCAGCGGTCGTCTTGGTCTTCCGGGCAGCCACGTGGGTAGCGTTGAACGTCGTCCTCCTGGGCGGCTTCCGCAAGCGGCACCCTGCGACAGCTGACAGGAGGCTGTCAGGATAGTGTGCGCTCAGGCCCCGAGGACGTCGCCCTCGGCGATGCCGCGCCCGAGGAACCAGTCGCCCGCGCTCACCGGCTTCTTGCCCTCGAGCTGGACGCGGAGGAGCTCGATCCCGCGCTCGGCGCAGGCGACGACCACGCGCGACTTGTCGGCGAACACGACGGTGCCAGGGGCGATGCTCTTCTTCGGCACGTCGGTCACGCGCGTGCCGTGCACCTTGAGGAGCTTGCCCCGGGCGGTCGTCGAGGCGCCCGGCCACGGGGTCATGCCGCGGACGTGGTCGTGGACGGCGCGCGCCGGCTTTCCGAAGTCCATGCGGCCGTCCTCCTTCTTGAGCATCGGCGCGCTGGTGGCGCGGGCGTGGTCCTGCGGGACGGGCACGAAGCCGCCGTTCACGTAGGTGGGCAGGCCCTTGCGCGTGGCGAGGGCGCCGAGCGCGCTGAGGCGCTCGGAGAGCTCGCCGGCCGTCTCCTCCTCGGTGATCGGCGTCGTGAAGGTCTGCAGCATGGCCCCGGTGTCCATGCCCTCGTCCATCTGCATGAGGGTCACGCCCGTCTCCGGCTCGCCGCGGACGATCGCCCACGTGATCGGCGCGGCGCCGCGCAGCTTCGGCAGGAGCGACGCGTGCACGTTCACGCAGCCGAGGCGCGGCGCGTCGAGCACGTCCTTCGGGAGGATGCGCCCGTAGGCGACCACGAGCGCCACGTCCGCCTGCTGCTCGCGGAGCCAGGCCGCGAACTCGCCGGTGCGCAGCTTGGTCGGCTGCACCACGGTCAGTCCGAGCTCGAGGGCGCGCTTCTTCACGGGCGGCGGCGCGACCTCGAGGCCCCGCCCCTGCGGTTTGTCGGGCTGGCACACCACCGCGACGACCTCCGCGATCTCGGTGAGCGCGTCGAGGCACGGCACCGCGAACTGCGGCGTCCCGAAGAACACCGCGCGGAACGCGCCCGGCCGGGGCGGCGGATCGGAGGGGCCGGCGGACAGGGGCTCGTCGCTCATCAGTTGATCTCGACCTCGACGCGCGGAACGCTCATCTCGTGGTCGATCCCCTCGGACACGCCGACCAGCGGCGTGACCACCTTGACGATGTACTTGCCCTTGGGCAGCGCGCCAAACGAGACGCGCGGGAAGCCCTTCTCGGGGGGCGTGCCGCGCAGCTTCTCCGGCGCCCAGCGGGTCTTCACGGCCTCCCACGGCACGCGCGCACGTGCGGTTCCGTTCGGTGCGAGCGTGATCTTCGCGGACTTCGCCTCGCTGGCGGCCGGCGCCGAGACGCCCTTCGGAGGCGGCGGCGGGTTGCCAGCGGGGATGTCGGCGCGCTTCGGCCCGCCCTTCTTCGGCTGCTCCCACGCTTCGACCTCGAACCGGGCCACCGGGTCGATGCGGAAGTGGAGGACCATCGGATCGGCGCTCTTGTTGGCGAAGGTCACGAGGAGGTCGACCTTGCCGCCGGGTGACGGACGCGACGGCATCGCCGACGCGGTCACCTCGAGCTTGCCCTTCAGATCGATGGGCGTGAGGCTGTCGGGCTTCACGCTCGGCTCCTCGCATGCCGACTTCAGCAGCAGGTCCTCGACGTTCGCGATGTCGAAGCCGACGCACTCGTCCTTCTTCGTGCCGCCGTCGCCCGCCGGGCTGCCCGCGAACGTGTCGTCCATCGCCGCGTCCTCGCCTGCGTCCTCCGGGCCGGTGGAGATCGCCGGCTTCTTGCTGCCGCCGCACGCCGAGGCGATGGCGAGCGCCGAGCCCGTCAGAACGAGGAGGAACGAACCACGAATCAATCGATGCATGCTTGCCACGTCTCCGGGGTGGGGGCCTTGATCGCGCAGCGGTATTCGCGCTTCGTGATCTCGGCTTCACACTGCTCCTGCACACGCTTGTACCTGGCCTCGCCCTTGAGGAGCGCCTTCTTCGTCTCGCGGGCCGCGCGCGAGGCCGCCGGCGGCAGCTCGCTCGAGTCGGGCTCGGCGGCCGCGGTCATGTCGACGTACCGGTCGAGCATGTCCATGCATTCTGCACGGGTGATGCGACTGCTGCAGCCCGCTGACGAGAGGACGGCAAGGGCGGCGAGCAGCGAGTGCGGCGCGCGCTTCACGCGGCGAGTATAGGTCACGCGATCCTCGTTTTTGCACCCTCGTTTCGTTGCTAGAGTCGGGGCCACCATGACGCGCGCCCTGAACTTCAACGCGGGCCCTGCCGCGCTCCCCATGATCGCGCTCGAGCGAGCCCGCGAGGAGCTGCTCGACTTCGAGGGCTCGGGCATGAGCATCATGGAGCACTCCCACCGCGGGAAGGTCTACGAGAAGGTGCACTTCGAGGCGATGGCGCTCGTCGCGAAGCACCTCGGCCTCGACGACGGCTGGGCGGTCCTCTTCCTCCAGGGCGGCGCCTCGATGGCGTTCGCGCAGCTCGCGATGAACTTCCTCCTGCCAGGGCAGGCGGCCGATTACATCGTGAACGGCACGTGGGGCGAGAAGGCGGCGGCGGAGGCGCGTGCGTCGGCGTCGTTCGGCGCGGGCACGGTGAACATCGCGGCGACCACCGCGAACGGCGACACCTACGTGCGCGTGCCCCGGCAGGACGAGCTGCGGCTCGACCCCTCGGCGGCGTACGTGCACTGCACGAGCAACGAGACCATCCACGGCATCGAGTACGCGGTCGACGAGGCCGCGCCGTTCCCGACGACCGAGGCGCCGCTCTTCGTCGACATGTCGAGCGACATCCTCGGGCGCGCCGTGGACGCGTCGCGCTTCGATCTGATCTACGGCGGCGCCCAGAAGAACATCGGCCCGAGCGGGGTCACGATCGTCGCCATGAAGCGAGAGCTCGCCGAGCGCGGACGCAAGGACCTGCCGGTCATCTTCCAGTACCGGACCCACGTCGCGAACGACTCGCTCTACAACACGCCGTCGACGTTCGGGATCTACCTCGTTCGCAACACGCTCCGCTGGCTCGAGGAGCAGGGCGGCGTGCCGGGCATCGAGGCCATCAACCGCGCGAAGGCGGCGCTCCTCTACGGAGCGATCGATGGCTCGGGCGGCTTCTACCGAGGTCCGGTCGAGCGTTCGTCACGCTCGATCATGAACGTCGTGTGGCGACTGCCGACCACGGAGCTCGAGGACGCCTTCGTGAAGGAGGCGACCGCGGCGAACATGATCGGCCTGAAGGGACACCGCTCCGTCGGCGGCATCCGCGCATCGCTCTACAACGCCGTGGAGCTCGGCTGGGTCGAGACCCTCGCGTCCTTCATGAAGGAGTTCGCGAGAACGCGCGGCTGAGGAGCCGGCGCGGCGCGACGCGCCGAGGATCAGCCGACGTTCAGGCGCCCGACTTCTTCGCGGCCTTCGTCGTGTGCGTCTTGAGCTGGGCGAGCAGCGCGTCCGCGATCTGCGGAGTCACGCCGTGGCCCTTCGCCCACTGGGACGCCTTCACGAGCGTGGTCTGCGCCGCTTCGGCGAGACGCGCGCGGCGGTGACGGGACAGCTTCGCGAACGCGAGCTGCTCTTCGGAGGGTTCGTTGCGGAGGGAGGGCTGGAGGAATCCACGCATGGCGGGGCGGTTCTTAGCGGTCTTTCGAACCGTTGTCCATCCAAGCGTCGCGCCTGGCCCTCCGCGCGGGTCACATCCCGAAGATCGAGAGGCCGCAGGCCTCGCGGGCAAGGAGCGTCGAGGCCACGTCGTCCGGGGTTCGCGTATCGTATTTCACGACCCCGGAGGCGTTCGCGGTGCCGGTGACCCGCGCGATCCCGGTGGCGCGGCCGATGTCCTGGAGCGCGGCGGCGAAGGGTCCCATCGCCTTTGCCTCCGATCGAGCCAGCTTCTCGCAGGCGACCGGCTGGGTGCGCCACGTGGCGTCGAGGCGGAAGCCGAGATCGGTCGGCTGGACGGTGCCGGTCACGTTGGCGAGGAACGGCCCGACCGTCATCGTGGTCTTCTCGAGGTCGAGGGGCCTACCTGGTTGGCCCGAGGCGCCGCCTTCGAGCTTCACGTCGACCGCCTGCTTCAGGCCCTTGAGGCGCACGTTGAAGAGCGAGAGGGTGCCGCTCGCCTCGTTCCGCATCGTCGGGCTCTGGGCGGCCTCGAGCTTCAACTCGAGCTCGGTCGTCTCGTCGGCCGGGAGCCCCAGCTCGGCGGGCCTGAGGCCGAGGTGGGTGATGGGGGAGCGCGCGATCTTCAGCGTCAGGTGGGGCGGTGACGTGGGCGTCCACACGACGAGCGCGCTCGGGCCGTCGGGGACCGGCGGATCGAAGAGGAGCCGGATCCGCGAGCTGCCCGTCGCGCGGTCGTACGTCCCGCCCCACGGGCCGAACGTCGTGCGTCTCGTCTTCACGGAGAAGCTTCCGACGCTCGCCCGGATGTCCTCGAGGCCGACGCCCCGCGACTCGAGCTCGGTGTCCACCTCGCCGGCCTGCAGCTGCGTGCCCTCGCCGTAGATGCCGGTCCAGGTGACGTGGCCCGAGACGAGCGTTACCTTGCGCGGATCGGCGGGCGAACCGGCAAAGCGCGGGCGGCTGTCCTCGTAGAAGCGCTGCAGCGACGGGACGACCACGTCGAGAGGACCGGCCAGCGTGAGCTCGAGGCCGCGAACTCGCACCTGCCGTGCCGAGAGCCCGGTGACGAAGATCTCGTCGGCGTGTACGAGGGCGTTCGGGACGCGCAGCGTCTTCGCGCTCACGCCGCGCAGCGAGACGCTGCCGAACCCCACGCCGACGCGCTCGATGGTGAGCTCGACGCCGGCCTCCTGCGCGGCTGCGATCACGCGCGCGCGGATGATCCCGGGCAGCACGAGGAGCAGCGCCACGACGGCGATCACCGTGACGGTGACGATCGCGGCGATGCGGATGAAGCGTGCGCCGAGCACCCCGGCGGCGAGCGGCCTCGCGCGGGTCTGCGGTCCCACGAAGTCGGTATCGCGCGCCGGAGCGGCCTCGGCATCGACGCGGTGCGAGGGTCGCGCGGGCTGCGCGGGCGGCTCGGATCCCGGCCGCGGGCGCCCGGCGTCCTGACGCTGCGGGCTCACGTAGGGAGCGTTCCCGAGGTCGGGCGGCGGCGCCGGGGCGGCGGGCGGATCGACGCGCGGGCTCGATCGCTGGCGCGCGACGAGGGCGCCGATGTCCATCATGCTGCGCTCCTCGAGGTCCTTCACCGCGGGGGGCGGCAACCCGCGCGGCGGCCCGATCGACGCGAGCTCGAGGGCCGACGGAGAGCCCGAGTCCGCCGCGGGCGGCGCCGCTGCGGAGGCGAGCGTCGACGAGTGGTCGGGACCGCTGACCGGCCGCGCGATCGCCGGCCCGCTCGGTCGCGGTTCGCGCGCACCGGGGAGTGGCCCGCCGAGCGGAGGTCCGAGCTCGAGCTCCGCGTCGAAGGCGGGCGTGCCGAAGGCGGCCGAGGCCGGTCCGCGGCCACCCGCCGGCAGGGGAGCGGGCGGCGCCGTGGAGAAGCCGGCCGAGCCTCCCGCCGCGTCGCCGGGGCGAATGTTCATGGCGCGGGCGGCGAGCTGCGCGCGGCGCTCGTTCGTTCCGTCCGACAGGTTCTCGCGCACCCATATCCCGACGTCGCGCAGGAACCCCTCCTCGAGCGCCTGCTCGAGCGCCACGCGCATCTCGCGCGCCGTCCCGTAGCGCTCGCCGGGATCATGGGACAGCGACCGTTCCACGATGGCGGTGACGAGCGGCGGCACCGTGTCGGGGAGCGGCGGCGGCGGCGCGCCCGAGAGCAGGAGATGCAAGGTGGCCGCGTCGTTGCCCGCGTCGAACGGCGGCCGCCCGGCGAGCATGCGGTAGAGCGTGGCACCGATGGCGAACGTATCGGTGTACGGCCCGATCGTCTCGTGCCGTGCCTGCTCGGGCGCCATGTAGTGCAGCTTGCCCTTGAGGGAGCCGTCGCGCGTGTCGCTGCCGATGCGGTCCTTCGCGTGGGCGATGCCGAAGTCGATGATCTTCACGTCGCCGCGCACGTTGACGAGGATGTTCTGCGGGGAGACGTCGCGGTGCACCACGCCGAGCAGCTTCCCGTCCGCGCCCTTCAGCCGGTGCGCCGCGTCGAGCCCGGCGCAGGCGTCGGCGATGATCCGCAGGGAGACCGCGGTGGGCACGATCGCCGGCGCCTGCGCGCGCTGGGCGGCTGCGATCATCAGCGCGCCGAGCGACTCGCCGTCCACGTACTCCATGACGAGGTAGAGCATGGAGCCCGCCTCGCCGAGGTCGAAGACCTGCGCCACGTTGGGATGCTCGATGGCCGAGGCGATGCGGGCCTCGTCGAGGAACATCGAGCGGAACGCCGGCACCTCCGCGTAGCGCGCGTGGATGCACTTGATGGCGAAGAGCTTCTCGAAGCCGTGCTTTCCCTTCTGCCGCGCGACCCAGACCTCGGCCATTCCGCCCTCGCCGATGCGAGAGACGAGCTCGTAGCGGTCGACGAGCGACCCGGGGGCGAGCGAACGCACGGCACGAGTATCGCGCCGATCGCGGCGCCGGTCGTGGTAATTTCAGCGCGCGATGGGACCCGTGGTCGTCACCTCGCACGTGCGCATGGCCTCGAGCCCCGCCGACGTGTGGCCGCTCCTGACGGACACCGACCGCACGAACCGCCTCCTCGTCGGCAGCGCCGCAACGTATGAGCCCATCGCCCCGGGCACGAAGAGCGCCGCCCGCTTCGTGGGGCACACGCGGATCGCCGGCTTCGCGATGGCCTACGAGGAGGCGCCGTTCGAGTGGACGCAGGACCGCTCGTTCAGCGTCCACCGCAAGATGCGCGGCGGGGTGCTTCGGTCGTACACGTACGGGATCACGCTCGATGCCCGCGAGGACGGCGGGACGGACGTGACGGTGCGGCTCGAGCTCGCGCCGCGGCACTGGCTGCTGCGCCCGGTCGTGCAGGCGCAAGCGAAGCGCGTGGTCGACGGGATGGCCGACCTGGCCGCCCGGATCGACGCGCACCTCCGCGATCGGGCGCCGAGCCCTTACCTGGAGCCTGCCTCCGCGCCGAACGCCGAGCGGCTGGCCGCCGCGGAGCGCGCGCTCGGGCGGCGCGGCCTCGATGCCCGGGTGGTCGAGCGTCTCGTGGCGCTCATCCGCAGCGGCTCCGACGCGGATCTCGTGCGCATGCGTCCCTTCGAGATCGCCGAGCGCGAGTCACTCGACGGTCGCGAGCTGCTGCGCGCGCTGCTCCACGCCGTGACCCTCGGCCTCGTCGAGCTGCGCTGGGCGCTCGTCTGCCCGAGCTGCCGGACCGCCAACGACGAGGTGGCGTCGCTCTCGCAGCTGACCGCCGAGGGTCACTGCCAGCTCTGCGACATCCGTTATGGCATCGAGCTCGATCGCGCGGTCGAGGCGACGTTCCGTCCCCATCCGAGCGTGCGCCACGTCGAGGCGGCGATGTTCTGCATCGGGGGGCCGCGTCGCACGCCGCACGTGATCGTCCAGGCGAACTTCGGCGCCGGCGAGTCGCGGCCGCTCGAGGTGACCGCGCAGGAGGGGCGCTACCGCCTCTTCGGCCGGGGAGGCGCCGTCGCGTCGCTCGAGGTCGCGGCGGGCGCGGACGTGACGGTCCACGCGAAGCTCTCCGGCGACACCATCACGCCCGCCGACCTCCGCGTCGCGCCCGGCGGCCGCGTGACGGTGGAGAACGCGAGCGCGGAGCCGCTCCACGTGAAGATCGAGCGCCCCGGCTACGCCACGCACGCGGCGACCGCGCACATCGTGACCACCATGGGCGAGTTCCGGCGCCTCTTCTCGGGGGACATCCTGAAGGCGAGCACGCCGCTCAGGGTCGGGCACTGCGCGCTGCTCTTCAGCGATCTCACCGGCTCGACCGCCCTCTACACGAAGGCCGGCGACGCCGCGGCGTTCCGGCTCGTCGACGATCACTTCGACCTGATGCGAAAGGCGATCGAGGCGGGCGGCGGCACGGTCGTCAAGACCATGGGCGACGCGGTGATGGCCGCCTTCGCCGAGCCGAGCGCCTGCGCGCGTGCCGCCACGCGGTGCCTTCGCGATTTCGAGGCCTTCCGCGCCGCCCATCCCCACGGCGCGGACACCGGCCTCAAGCTCGGGCTCTTCGCGGGTCCCGTGTACGTCGTGACCGCCAACGGCGTCCTCGACTACTTCGGGCAGACCGTGAACTGCGCGTCCCGCGTCCAGCACCTCGCGGAGAGCGGCGAGCTGATGCTCGAGGAGCACGTCTACGAAGCGCTCGCCGAGGCCGACCAGAAGGAGCTCGACGTCCTCGAGCGCCTCGAGGCGCGGGTGAAGGGGGTCGAGGAGCCGCTCCGGATGGTCAGAACGCGTCTTGCGGGTTCGCGCGCGCCGGCGCCGTGACCCGCTCGCCCTGCGGCGCCGCGAGCCCGCGCCACCACGGGTCGATCGTTCCGGCGCGGGCCGGCTCGACGGGCCGGCCGAGCCGCGGCGTGAGGAGCTGCGTCTGCGTGCTGGCGGCGCGTGCCACGAGCGTCTCGATCGGCTCGTCCCACGGATGAAGCCCGAGGTCGAAGGTGCCCCAGTGCACGGGCAGGAGCGCGCCGCCGCCGAGCATGCGGTGCGCGACGAGCGCGTTCTCCGGGCCCAGATGGATCTCGCCCCACGCGGGATGCCACGCGCCCACCTCGAGCATCACGAGGTCGTGGGTGCCGAGCCGCTCCCGCACGGTTTCGAGCTCGTCGGTGAGCCCGGTGTCGCCGCTGAAGAAGACGCCGTGACGCGTCCCGCGGATCGACCACGACGACCATGCGGTGCGGTTCGCGCCGTTGCCGCGGCCCGAGAAATGCCGGCTCGGCGCGGCGGTGAACGACAGCCCGGGCAGCTCGGCGGTCTCCCACCAATCGAGCTCGGTGATGCGCGACGGAGCGACGCCCCACGCCTCGAGATGCGCGCCGACACCGAGCGACGTGACGAACGGAACGTCGAGGCGGGCCAGCGCGGCGACGGTCGGGTAGTCGAGATGGTCGAAGTGGTCGTGCGAGACGAGCACCGCGTCGAGCGGCGGGAGCTCCTCGAGGCGCGCCGGAGCGCGGTGGAAGCGCTTCGGCCCCGCCCATGACACGGGCGAGACGCGCTCGCCCCACACCGGATCGGTGAGCACGCGGCGGCCGTCGATCTCGAGGAGCACCGTCGAGTGCCCGAGCCACGTCGCGCGGAGGCCCGTCTCGGCCGGACGGGACCACGCCTCGAGCGGGCTCTCGACCGGCAGCGGAACGGGCGGGCGGCGTCCCGCGCCGCCCACGAAGAACTCGGAGATGATGCCGAGGCGCTTGCCCAGCGAGCTCTCGGTCATCGTGCCGGCGAGAGGCGCGGTGTTCCGGAAGACGCCGTTTTCGTAGCGGGGGCACGACTCCATGCGCTCGCGGCGAAGGCCCACCGGACGAGCGCCGAACACGCGGGGATCGAGGAGACGCATCGGGTCTTCGATGCTCCCGCGCGGCTCCTGGTAGCGGCGGAGGTTCAGCCCGCCCAGGTCGAGCCGACGCGGCGGCGGAGGGCCGTCGCCTCGGGGGTGAGCGCATAACGCACGACGTCGCCCGCGAACGGGTGGTCGAGGACCGCCCCGAGCGACTGCGGGCCCGGCGTGTCGGTGGCCTGGAGGAAGGCGGCGTCGAGCCCGCGGAGCTCGTCGATGGTCGCGAGCACGTCGCCGGTCAGCAGGTACGCGATGCGCAGCTCGGCCCGCGCGAGCGCACCGATCAGCTGGTCGATGGGCACGAGCCGTCCCTGGGCTCCGCTCATGAGCGGCACCAGCTTCTCGAGGTTCTGCTTCTGCTTGCGCGACAGCTCCTTGACGAGGTTCGGCTCGTACTGGAGCACCAGCTTCAGCGACAGCACGTCGATGTCGTCCTTGCCGAACGCGGGGCTCACCGACCGCGCCGCGGCGCAGAGGAGCGCCTCGATGTGGGGCGGCGGCAGCTCCTCGAGCCACGGGACGTTGAGCGCGATCCGTGCGAGCGCCCGGCCGAGCGAGGCGAGCTGCGTCGGCTCGGGAAGATCGGTCAGCGCCTTCGGCACGATGACCCAGAGGCCGTCCTGGGCGATGACGCGCGTGCGCGACACGTTGGGCGTGACCACGAGCTCGACGTCGCCGATCCCCAGCGCCTTGGCGAGCCGGTCGAGCAGCACACGCGTCGGGTGCCCGCTCCTCCGCCCGATGCGATCGCGCGAGGTGACGCCGATCTCGCTGATGTCCGCGCGGAGCAGCTTCGACTCGATGCCGGCGATCGCCTGGGCAACGTCGAGAAGGATGTGTCGGCCCTCCGCCGGGACGACGTGGCTCACGAGCGTGGGCCGGTCGAGCGCGACGTGGTGCTGGTCGAACGTGCCGAGGCGCCGGGAGCGCAGCCAGGCGTGCCGCCCCTCGTCGAGCTCGCCGGCGATGGCGCGGAGCTCGCTCACCACGATCGCCTCTTCCTGGCGACGCTCGGCGTTCATCGCGCGCTCGAGGAGCTCGAGCGCCTTCGCCGGATCGGAGATCGCGACGAGCGGCTGCGAGGTCGGATTCAGCATCGACAGGACGGTCTTCGCCGCCTCGTCGTGGGCTCCGAGCCGCGAGTAGGCGGTCGCGAGCTCGAAGCGCGACTCGTGGAGCTCCGGGTTCATCTGCACGGCGCGCGCGAGGTGCTGGACGCCGTCACGCAGGCGGTTGAGCTGCGCGACCTCGATGTGTCCGAGCGTCGCGAACCAGCGCGGATCCTGGGTGCCGAGCGCCTTGCCGCGGGCGATGACGGCGCCGAGGGCGCGGGCGTAGGAGACGGCGTCGATGCCGCCCGGCGCCTGCGGAGAGCGGAAGAAGCGTCCGAGCCGCGCAAAGGCGCGCGGATGGTCGGGCGCCGTCGCCACGGCATCGACGAGCGCCTTTTCGGCCTGGTTCGCGTCCTTCAGGCCGGTGCGGATGTCGGCCAGCTCGAGGAGGATGTCCGTCTTCACGAGCCGGTCCTTCTCGACGAGCGCGAGGCGCTCGAGCAGGCTCGCGATCTCGAGCTTGGCGGGCGTCTTCGGCTGCGGCTCGCCGTTCTCGTCGGGCTCGTTCTGCTTGGCGGCGAGGCGATGGATGAGCGCCCGGATGGCGCGCGGGTTCTCGCCCTCGATGGAGAGCGCCTTGCGGAGGGCGCGTTCGGCGTCGCCGGGACGCGCGAGGATCTTCTCGTACACGCTCGCGAGCGCGAACAGCGCGGTGATGCGCGGCCCTGCCTCGCGGCCACGCTCGACCACGTCCTCGAGCGTGTCGACGGCCTCGGGCCACGCCCGCTGCGCGATGAAGAGCTCGGAGAGCGTGAGCAGGGAAGGGATGTGGTCGGGCGCCGCCTCGCGCACCTTGCGCATCGCCTCGATGGCGACCGCGATGTCACCGAGATCGTCGCGGGCGACGCGCGCGATCTCGGTGCCGAGGAGGACGCGCGCCTCCTTCAGGGTCGCGTTGGCGAGCGCGGTGCGGAACACGTCGACGAGGCGCTCGCCGCGATGCTGGCTGGTGCGCACCTGCGCGAGGCGCGCCGCCGCGGCGGTCGCGTTGGGATCGGAGTCGAGCGCCTTCTCGAGGAGCTGGGCGGCGCGCTCCGTGCGCTCGCCCATCGGACCGAGCGCCTCGTCGGGCGCGTCGCTGAGGAGGAGGTTCGCGGCATCGAGCAGGTACTTGGCGCGCACGCGCGGCTGGACCGAGAGGTCGGCGAGCGAGATCGCGGCGGCGGCCGCGCCGGGCACGTCCCCGAGGCGGTTCGAGAGCCGCGCGAGCGACGTGGCGGCGGTGACGCTGAGCGGATCGAGGGCGAGCGCCTCGCGCATGCGTTCGAGCGCCTCGCGCGCGGCGGCGTGGCTCTGGTCGCGATCGGAGGTCTCGTTCGAGTGCGTCTCGAGGAGGAGCGCGAGACGTAGCTCGGTGGCGAGCCGCGTGCCCTCGTCCTGCGCGAGCGCAGACAGCGAGCGAAGGGCGGCGATGGCGGCGCGCCGGGCCGAGGTGTCGCCGCGCCGGGCCGCGCCGAGCGACAGGCGGACCGCCGCCTCGAGGCCGGACGGATCGGTGGGATCGAGCTCCAGGATCCGCGTGTACGTCGCGACCGACTCGCCGGACGCGAGGCGCCATGCCTCGAGGCTCGCGAGCTCCCAGAGCGAGCCAAGGCGGGCGCGCACGTCGCCGTACGCATCGCCCTGCATGCGGAGCACGCGCGCGAGCGGAGGGTACGCGGTGCCGCGCCGGGCGATCTGCTCGAGGAGCCGGAGCGCGCCGACGTTGCGCGGGTCGACGTCCACGATGCCCTCGAGGAGCCGCGCCGCGCGCGGGAGGTCCTGGTTGGCGACGACCAGCAGGGACGCGAGCTGGAACGCGCACGCCTGGACCTGGGCCGGGGTGGTCGCCGTCAGCGAACGCTTGTCGATGCGGGCGAGGAGCTCGTCCCACGCTTCGGTGGCGAGCATCTGCGGGCCCGCCTGGCCGGCGGTCGTGACGACGCGCCGCGCGAGGACGCGGAGCAGCCGGTCGGCGATCATCTCGTCGTCGGGCGCCTCCGCGAGCGCCCGCATGTAGAGAGCCGCGGCGCTCGTGTCGTCGTCGAGGCGGAGCTCGTCGATCTCGGCCGCGTGCGTCAGGTGCCGCGCGCGCTCCTGCGGGGTGATGGCGTCGCTCGCGAGCTGCTCGATCGCAGTCCGCAGCGCGCGGGCGTCGCCGGCGGCTTCGAGCACGCGTGCGATCTCCTCGGGCGGGACCGGGTGGATCGGGTCGGCCTTCCGCGCCTCCTGGAGGGACTCGACCGCGGCCCGCGGCGAGCGCAGGCGGGCGTCCTGGACGTGCGCGAGCGCCAGCCACAGGGCGACCTTCTCGCGGGTGCTCGGCGCGATGTCGATGCGCGCGCGGATCGAATGCGCGGCCTGCTCCCAGCGTCCCGCCTCCTCCTGGAGACGCGTCTCGAGCGCGCGGCCGGCCGCGTGCTGGGGGTCCTGCTCGAGGACCTCGGCGACCATCGCGATGGCGCGCGGCGGGTCGACGCGCGCGAGGACCGTCGCCGAGCGCACGCGGAGGGCGAGCACGGACGCGCCGTCGCCTTCGAGCTTGGCCTCCTCGGCGAGCGCCTTGGAGAGCGAGCGATCGTCGCCGATGCGGCCGGCGGTCCGCTCGAGGCCGAGGATCGCGCCACGGCGACCGGGCTCGATCCGGAGGATCTCCTCGTAGGTCCGCGCGGCGCGCATCGAGTCGCCGACGAGCTCCTCCCAGAGGGTCGCCACCTTCTCGAGGTAGGCGACGCGGCGGCCGTCGTCGCGCGTGCTCTGCGCCGCCTGGGCGTAGAGCTCGATGAGCGCGCGCACCTCGCGGTCGAACGACTCGGTCGGAGCGGGCGACATGAGCCGCGAGAGCGCGTCGAGGATCTCGGAGTCACCCGGAGCCGCGACCCACGCCGCGCGAAGGTGACGGAGCGCCTCGTCCGGGCGGCCGAGCTGCTCGGCGAGCTGCGCAGCGCGGGCGAGCGCACGCGCCCGCTTCGTGTTGTCGTCGGCGCGCTGGGCCTCGCCGTGCCACAGGGCGACGCGCTCGTCGTCCTTGCCGGCGGCGGCGAGCAGGCGATCGAGCTCCTCGACGAGCGTCGCGTCGCCGTCGTCCATGGAGATGGCGCGCTCGATGTCGGCGATCGCCCCGTCCATGTTGCCGAGCCGCTCCTCGATGCTCGAGAGGCGGCGCAGCTCGTACACGAGCGCGCTCGCGTCGGTGAAGAAGCGGAGGCGGAGGCGCCGCGACCGTGCAGCCTCCGGCCACTGGGTCGACAGCTCGTAGAGGCGCACGAGCTCGTCGAGCACGCGGCGGTCGACCGACGGCGTGGTCGGGGCACGCGCCGCCGCTCGCTCGAGCAGATCGACGGCGCGCGCGTCGTCACCGAGGAGCGTGTGGGTGATGCACGCGGAGTCGAGCTCGAGGCGGGCGCAGCGTGTCGACTGCTGCTCGTAACGGGCCTCGTCGGCGAGCAGCGCGGCGAGGCGCGCCGCGTCGTGATGCGCCGCCGCATGCATCGTGAACGCGTCGCGCAGCGGCCCGACGCCCGGGTCGAGCCGGAGGGCGCGCTCGTAGGCGCCGCGCGCGGCGTCGACGCGTCCGAGCCGCATCTCGAGGATGCGGGCGCGCTCGACGTGGAGCCAGCCCGCGAGGTTCGGCTGGGACGCGAACGCGTCGGACATGCGCCCGAGGTGGGCGACGAGATCCTCCCAGGCGTCCTCGTCGTCGTCGTTCGCGGCCTGGCCGAAGGCGCGGCGGGTAAGGTCGGCCTCGAGGCCCTTCAGCGCGGCGGCGTGATGCGGCGCGCGGCCGAGCGCGAGCTCCCATGCCTCGCGCGCGTCGTCGGTCCGGTCGCCTGCCTCGAGGAGCCGCGCCTTCTCGGCGAGGAGCTCGACGGCCGAGGACTCGCTCGACGCGACGGCGAGCTCGCGATCGAGGTGTCGCAGCATCGGGACGAGCTGCGTGCGGGCGTGCGTGCGGCGGCGCAGGATGCCGTGCGCGGCCGCGTGATCCGGGTCGACCTTGAGCGCCGCCTCGGCGGCCCTGCTCACGTACGCGTCGTCGGCGAGCGTCTCGTGGACGATCGCGGTCTCGACGTGCGCGCGCGCGAGCCCGACGAGATCGCCCTCCGCGTCGAGGCGCTCGAGGCGCGTCGCGAGGAGGTCGACGAGCGCCGCGCCCTCCGACGTGATCGACGGCGCCGACGGACGCACCGGCGCGGCCCGCGAGCCGCCCGTGGCCTCGCCCTTGGGAAGCGGCGGCGGCGGCTTGCGCGACGCGGCGGAGGCGGC
>JAQBQL010000114.1 GCA_028287035.1 Labilithrix sp.
CCCGCAGCGAACGCGCAGGATCGCGAACGCCGCCGGAGGATACGCGGGGCGCGTCTTCACGTAGTCGTTCGAGCGGCCCGAGAAGCGTGCGGTCGCGTCCATGGGCGTCAGCGTACCGCGCGGGAGCGGAGCCGGGCGCAGCGCGGCGCGTCGACCACCACCGTGACGCCCTGGTTGCTCGGCGTGCGCTCGTCGAGGAGAGCGGTCTCCGCGGGGCTCCCGCTGAAGATGTCCACGTGCTCGCCCTGCACGCGCAGCCCGCGGTCCTCGACGATGAAGCAGCCGTCGTGCGTCTCGCCGGTCTCGCCCCGCGGCGCGCCATCGAGCTCCGGGATGTAGAGGACCGTGCCCATCGGCAGCACGCTCGTGTCGGCGGCGACGGTGCGGAGCGGCATGATGGGCGTTCCGGCGGCGCCGCGACCCCACGGGAAGGTGCTGCGCTCGAGCGCCTCGAAGCAGATCTTCTGACCGGTGCGCGGACACACCTCGGCGCACGCACAGTCGCGCCTGGCGAAGCTCACGGTGACGCCGCTCTTCAGCGAGCCCGAGCCCTGCACGCACAGTGCCTC
Source organism: Labilithrix sp. (assembly GCA_028287035.1). Next base: position 570 of record JAQBQL010000114.1, read on the forward strand.
GTAGAAGCTGCGCGGCACCTGCGCGATCGGCTGGCAGGCGGCGTTCATGAGCGCGAGCCGCGGGCCCGAGTGCGACGCCTCGGCCGGGAAGTCGTAGTACGTGTTGCGGAACGTACCGAGCACGCGGCCTCCGCCGCCGGTCCGGTCGCTCGCCGCCGCGGGCGCGCCCCCGATGGTACGAGCGCCCCGCGGACGGCCCGCGCCGGGTCCCGGGTCGCCGCGCGCGGCCTCGAGATCGCCGAGCGACTCGCCGGTCAGCTCGCCGGTCTTCTCGTCGGCGAGCGGCTGCTGCACCCACTTCGACCCGCTACCCCAGCCCCCGCACGACGCGAGCAGGACGACGGAGCCGACGCCGGCAAGGAGCCCGCGCATCAGCGCGTGGCGGCGAGCGCGTCGAGGAAGCTCTCGGCCCAGGTCACGGCGTTCGAGCGCTGCACGGTGGTGAGCAGCTTGCCGTGCCGCATCTTGCGCTCCTCGAGCTCCATGCGAAGCGCGCGGTCGAGATCCCGCGCCATGCCCTCGGCGTGGTACGGATTCGTGAGGACCGCGTCGCGCATCTCGGTCGCCGCCCCGGCGAACTGCGAGAGGAGGAGGACGCCCGGATTGGCCGCATCCTGCGCCGCCACGTATTCCTTGGCGACGAGGTTCATGCCGTCGCGGAGCGGCGTGACGTAGCCGACGCTCGCCGCGCGATAGAGCTGCGCGAGCTGCGACTTCCCGTAGGATCGATACAGGTACCGGATGGGTACCCAGGCGGCGTCCCCGAACTCGCCGTTGACCCGCCCGACGATCGACTCGATGGTCGCGCGCTGCTCCGCGTAGAGGGGCACGTCAGCGCGCGAGGGCACCGAGACCTGCACGAGCGAGACCTTGCCGCGCCACTCGGGGAAGGCCTCGAGCAGCTTGCCGAACGCGAGCAGGCGCTCCGGGATGCCCTTCGTGTAGTCGAGGCGATCGACACCGAGCACGAGCTTCGAATCGAGGAGCGCGCGCATGAGGCCCTCGACCTCCTCGGCGATGCTGGGCTCCGGCTCCTGGAAGTCGTCCGGCAGGATCCCGATCGGCAGCGCCCGCACGTGCGTGGTGCGCCCGCGGTGCTGGACGACGTCGTCGGCGACCTTCGCCGGGAGCATCGAGGAGACGCACCGCATGAAGTTCACGACGTCGTTCGGCGTGTGGAAGCCGATGAGATCGAAGTCGAGGAGCGCGTCGAGGACCTCGGACGCCCAGGGCATCATGCTGAAGATGTCCTTGGCCGGAAACGGGATGTGCAGGAAGTGGCCGAGCGGCCCGGTGTGCCCGCGCTGGCGCATCACGCGTGCGAACAGCAGGAGGTGGTAGTCGTGCACCCAGAGCGTGGCCTCGGGTCCGACGAGCCCCGCCGCCACGTCCGCGAGGTGCTCGTGCACCTCCTTGAAGGCCGCCCAGCTCGCGTCGGAGAAGGTCACGCGCCCCGGGAAGGAGTGGAACAGCGGCCACAGCGTGCCGTTGCAGAACCCGGAGTAGTAGTTGCGGTACCAGGACTCCTTGTAGTCGACCCAGGCGAACTGGGCGCTGCCGCTGTCGATGATGCCGCTCTCGACGGACTCGCTGTCCGGGACGGTCCGACCGCTCCAGCCGAGCCACATCCCGCCGCGGGCGCGGAGCGCCGGCTCGAGCGCCGACACGAGCCCGCCGACGCTCTTCTTCCGCTCTGACTCGTCGCCCTCTGCGTTGCGGAGATCCGGCAGGCGGTTCGAGATGACGAGCAGATCACGCTCGAGCGCGCGCCCGGACGGCGGCACCACGAGGGCGACCTTCCGCGGGAGGACGACCGGCGGCGGCGTGTGGCCGACGCGAACGCTGTGGAAGTAGCGGAGCACCGCGCGCACCTCGTCGGAGTTCGACAGCTCCCAGCGCGCCGCCGTCCGGCGCGGCTCGCTCGTGCGAACGACGATCGACTCGTCCTGCGGGGCGACGACCTGGAACATGTGCTCGTCGGTCACGTCGTCGCCGATGGCGACGAGGCGCGCGCCCGGGCCGGCGATCTCGCGCATCCAGGGGACCGCCGACGACTTCTTCACCGACGCCGGCCGCACCTCGGTGACCATGACGCCCTCGAGGCGCTCGTAGGCGACGTGCCGGAGCAGGAACTCGTCGATGATCGAGAAGGCCTCGATGAGGAGCTCGCCGCGCGCGTTGCGGCTCACGTTCCGGTAGTGGAGGGCGACCGTCGTGTTCTTGCGCTCGAGCAGCGCGCCCGGGTGGCGCCTCACCAGCGCCTCGAGCTTCTCGCCGAGGCCCGCGAGCGGAGCGGGATCGTGGTCGGCGACGTTCTGCCAGGCCCCGGCACCGCGGCGATAGGCGCCGTGCTCGGCCACCAGGAAGACCTGGTCGCCCGGGAAGAACGATTCGAGCCAGTCCTTCTGCCGCCCGCTGACGATCGCCACCGTCACGCCGGGGAGGCTGGCGAGGCTGGTGACCAGCTCGATCGCGTCCTCGTCGGGGCGGGCGAGCTCCGGTGAGCTCGCGAACGGAACGAGCGTCCCGTCGAGATCACACAGGATTCCGAGCGGCGTGTGCCGCGCGATCGCCATCCAGACGTCCGTGTGAACCTCGTGGGAGCCGTCCATGGCGCGATCGATACCACGGCGCTCGAACCGCCGAGCTGGGGCACTGCGCCGCGCATTGACGGGCTGCACCAGAACGCCGAGATTCGTCGGTCGATGCTCCCGCAGGCCGGCCCGTGGCCGCATCCGTACCACGCGACCCCCGACGCCTTCGTGACGGTGGCGTTCACCGACGAGCAGCACGTCGCGCGGCGGGTCCGCGTGCGGCACAAGGCGATCGGTGCCGGACCGCCGATCGTCCTCGTGCACGGGCTCATGACCACGTCGTACTCGTGGCGCTACGTGATGAGCGACCTCGCCGCGCACTACCGCGTGCTCGTGCCCGATCTCGTGGGTGCCGGCCACTCCGACAAACCGGGCGATCTCGTCTACTCGATCGGAAACGTCGCCCGGTTCCTGCGCGCATACATCGAGACGGTGGCGGCCGAGCCCGTGTACCTCGTCGGCAACTCGCTGGGCGGGCTCTACTCGCTCCGGGCGGTCCAGGAGGGCGCGAGCGATCTCGTGCGGCGCTTCGTGCTCATGCACGCCCCCGGCTACCCGTATGCGCGGACGCGGGCGCTGCACGCTCTGCTCGCGGCGCCGCTCCTCGGCCAGGGGCTCGGCGACATCGTCACGCGCGTCACGCGTCGCTGGCCTCGTCTCTTCGTCGCGAAGAACGTGCACTACCGCCGCGACGACGTCCTCAGCGAGGAAGAGACCGCCGAGTACGGCGCGCTGTTCGAGACCGCCGAGGGCGCCGCTGCCTTCGTGCGCATCCTCCGCGAGAGCTTCGACCCGTGGGAGCACGCGAAGATCATCGGCGGCTTGCGGATGCAGGCGCGCGCCGGGGTGCCCTTCCCGTGCCCGACGCGGATCCTGTTCGCGCGCGAGGACGTGATGGTGCCGCCCAGCTTCGGGCCGCTCTTCCACGCCGACATCCTCGGCTCCGAGCTCGTGTGGATCGACGACGCCTCGCACTTCCTGCAGGTCGACCGGCCGCGGCGCACCGTCCAGGAGATCCTCTCCTTCGACGGGCTGGCCATGGGCGGCCCCGTGACCGAGCGGGCGCCGCGATGACGAGCCGTGGCCTCCGCCTCATGGTGTACGACCGCACCTGCGTCGGCTCACGGGTGCCGGCCGGCCTCTCGACGGCGTGGCGCGCGGGCGCGGTCCTCTACGAAGGTCTCGGGCGGCTCGACGCCGCGTTCGGGGCGACCAGCTGGTCGGACGCGCTCACGTGGCTCGCCACCGTGAGGCCGGGCGAGCCGATCGCGGAGGTCCAGTACTGGGGGCACGGCCGCTGGGGAAGGGTCTATGTCGATCGGGACGTGCTCGACGCGAGCATGCTCGATGCGCCGCGCGTGGCCGCGGTCCGCGAGCGCCTCCTGCCGGACGCGGGGTCGCTCTTCTGGCTGCGAACGTGCGAGTCCTTCGGGGCGGCCGCGGGCCACGAGCTCGCGCAGCGCCTCGCCGACGGCCTCGGCGCCCGCGTCGCCGGTCACACGCACGTCATCGGCGCCGTCCAGAGCGGGCTGCACGGCCTCCGGCCTGGCCATCGCCCCGACTGGCCTGCCGAGGAGGGCCTCGCGGAGGGCACCGCGGAGCGCCCCGTGAAGGCGCACGCGTCTGGCTTCCTGCGGCCGAGGACGATCACGTGCCTGCAGGGCGAGGTCCCGCTCGCCTGGTTCGCCTAGCTGCGCGGGGTGGTGGCGGCGCGCCGCGCGCGATACGATGGACTGCGGTGGCGAGGCTCGTGACGTGCTCGGGGTGGCTGCTCGCGGTCGCCGCGCTCGTGGCCTGCGGCTCGCCCCCGCCGCCGCCCGCGCCCATCGAGGAGCACCACGAGGCGCCGCCGCCGCCGCCCGAGGAGCCCGTCGTGATCGACTCGCCGGCGCCGCCGGTCCTTCCGCCGTCCACCGCGAGCTACGACGAGGCGCTGGCCACCCCGGAGCCGCTCGACGTGAGGGACGACCACGCGCACCTCAGCGACGGGCAGCTCACCGGCCCGATCCGGGGCGTGCTCGCAGGATGCAAGGTGCCGGGCAACGCGAAGGTCACGATCCGCACCGTCGTGCAGAACGGCCGGGCCACCGGCGTCACCGTGACCGTGGCCTTCGACCATCCCCGCACGCGGCGGCGGGTTTCGCCCTGGGCCGCGAAGGCCGAGGGAAAGGCGAGCGCGCGGATCTCCGCCTGCGCGGACCACGCCGTCCGCGCGCTCACCTGGCCGCCGAACCGGCGCCGTGACTCCTTCACGACGACGTTCTGAGCGGTCCTCGGGTCAGCCCTGCTTCAGCCCGTGCTCTTTGGCGATCTGCGCGTTCTTCGCGTCCGCGCGCTGCAACGCCGGCCGGTCACCGAGCCGCTCGGCGTACGCCGTGAAGGCCGGCCGCTTCTCGAGCATGCCGACGAGCAGCATGTAGCGGACGGTCCCGCCGAAGATGCAGTCGGCCATGGAGAACGTGTCGCCCAGGATGAACCGGCGACCCTCGAGCGCCTTTTCCATCGTGCCGATCATCTCGTCGTACGTGCCCCAGCCCACCTGACCGGGCTTGAGCTCCCACTTCGCGGCGTGCGCCATGACTCCGGGCTCGATGACGGACGGAGCGAAGAACGACCACCGCAGGTACGTGCCGCGGGCGGGGTCGTCGACCTTCGGCGCGAGCTTCCCGTAGGAGTAGCGGTCGGCGAGATAGAGCCCGATCGCGGCCGACTCGGTGACGACGACGCCGTCGTCGACGAGGAACGGCAGCTTGCCCATCGGGTTCAGCGCCACGACCTCGGGCGCCTTCTGCGCGCCCTTCAGGATGTCGACGAACTGCAGCTCGTAGGGGATGCCGAGCTCTTCGAGCATCCAGACGGTACCGGCCGCGCGCGAGAAGGGATGATGATGGAGGATGGTGCTCATGCGGCGCAGTCTGGAGAGCGGCCGCGCCATGGTCAACGTGCGCCGCGGGCGCCTCTGCCAAACCTGACACGCGTGTGTCGGTGCGCGTGATCACGCGCGCGTCAGTTGCCGCTGCCCTTCTTCATGTCGGGCGTGCAGCCGCCCGCTCCGCACGACGCGCTCGCAGCCTTCGGCGGCGCAGCGCCCGACGATGCGCCGCGGGCGGGCGGCACCGCCGTCGCGCGCACCG
>JAQBQL010000124.1 GCA_028287035.1 Labilithrix sp.
CGGCGCGACGCTCGCCTCCTGCCGCGCGGGGAGCATCGTCGACATCGTGGACGGGGCGGGCGCGATCGACCCCGCCGCGTATGCGCGCATGGCTGGCGGCCTCGCTTCGGCCGACGGGATTGCCTACCGGTACGGCCCTTCGTACGCGGACTGCCACGCGCGGGCGACGACCTTCCCGACGGCCTACCTGCCGCCCGACCACTACATGCCCTCGACCGAGAACCGTCCGAACGTCTATCAGGTGGGCGGGCCGTACGACCCGAACACGGGCGACTTCAGCAGCTCGCAAGGGCAGGCGCTCTACGTGCCCGAGGCGTCGACGGAGGCCGGGGTCGTCTCGCAGGCCGGGATCGCGACGATCGAGGTGCTCGGGATGGGCAATCACGTCTTCATGGATCGCCCGCGACTCGCGTGGGAATTCTACGGCGCCGGCAACCCCGACCCGAACGTCGGAAATGCCGACTGGCTCACCCTGAACGGTGGCCCGGTGGAGGGCGCGACCGCGGTGGCCCGCACGTACGCGCGCGGGGAGGCCTCTGCCAACAGCATCGCCGTGTTCAAGTCGGGGCTGCTGGGCGCGTTCGGGCCGAACACCGCGCGGAGCACCGCCGCGACGCGGCTGCCGGCCGGGAAGATCCCGACCGCCATCGCGCTCACCGGGAACAACGAATTCGCCCTGATCACGGTGTGGGATCCCGCGACGACCCACGCTCAGCTCGCGGTCGTGGCGCTCGCGGATCAGCATCCCAACCTCTCGGCCGGAGATACCTGGGACTTCTGGGGATTCGACTGGAGCGAGCTCTATCCCGGGCTCATGAACTACGGATACTTCTCGTTCATGAAGGTCCTGGGGCTCGTGGACCTTCCCGACATGAAGGCGCCGACCGAGATCTCGGCTTCTCTCGATTACCGAAGTGGCTGGCTGTCGTTGCCCGAGGGCGGAAACGCGCAGCCGAGCCAGCTCACGTTGAGTGACGAGAAGAACCGCCAGAGCTTCGTCGCCGGCCAGAACAGCACGCGGTATCCGCACTCCGGTTTCGCGGTGATCGTCTCCCGCTCGGAGCACGCCGCGACCTTCGTAGACCTCCAGCCGCTCTTCGAGGCGTTCAATCACACCTACTTCGGGGAACGCGCCGCGTTCGACGCGGCACTTAAGAACACCGGCCCGGCGCCGGACCAGTGGCCGCGCACCTTCGACCGCGCGCCGGAGAGCGCCCCCCGCGTGCTCGGCACGGTGAAGCTGGAAGGCGCGCCGACCGCGGTCCGCACGGCGCTGCCGCGGAACGACAAGACCCCGCAGCTCGCGTACATCGCGACGATGGACGGGACGATCACGAGCTACGCGGTCGGCGGTCTCGCCGACACCACCGCTGCGAACATGGCCGACGTTCGCGCCGTGGGGACCGTGAAGGTCGGCCTGAACCCGACCTCGCTGGTGCCGGGCAAGGACCACTCTGCCGCCGACGCCGCGACGACGCTCATCGCGACGTCGCGCGCCGACCGGCGCGTCGACTGGATCACGCTCGGCCCGGACGGGCTCGGCACGGTCACGCGAACGCTGCGCGACTCGAGGCTGATCGATCCCATCGCCGCCGAGGACGCCAACAACCACGGTACCGAGTCCTACGTCGTCACGATTGCCGACTACGCGGGGCGAGCGGTCCGGAATTACCGTTATGGCCCGGTCGTGTTCCACACGAACGGCGGCGCGGCGTTCGGGATGGGCGCGGACGGCAAGGCGGCGTTCGAGTACGGCGGGGCTTTCCTGCCGCGCGGCGCCCCCTTCCAGGTGTCGACGACGAACGTGCCCTGAAGCGGCGAGCGCACCCTCACGGCACGAGGGGCACGGCGCGGGGCTTTCCGGCCCACTGCTCCGGATCGTGGCCATACACGAACCGGATCTGCGGGTACGCGTCGCGCAGGGCGCGGAGGCGGCGAATCGTGGCAACCGCCGCGTCGCGGTCGACCACGAACCCGGGCGGGATCTCGAGGTCGACGCTCGCCGCGAGATGCGACGAGTCGAACGTCAGGAGCACGGGGCCGCCTTCGGCATTGAGGAGGGCCGCGATCTCGCCGCGCGTGTGCCCCGCTGCGGGCAGGATCCAGACCGACCCGTCACCGAGCAGATCGAAGACGCGCCCGACGATCGGCATCATGACCGCACGCGCGGGCGGGAGCGTCCGGACCGGATACGAGCCGTCGAGCACCTCGGTGAGGTAGCCGTGGAGCGAAGGGAACGTGCGGTTCACGTCCGCCCACTCCTCGGCGGTGGTCAGCACCGGGACCGCGTGGTCCTTCACCAGGGCGTGCAGACCGCCCGCGTGGTCGCCGTGGAAGTGGCTCATCACGATGAAGCGCAGGTCGGTCGGGGCGACCCCTCGCGCCGCCAGCTGGGCGATGGCCGTCTGATCGGGAGCGCTACGACAGGGCACGTTCCAGAGCGGCCATCGACCGAAGTCGCAGCGCCCCTTCGCGTCGGACGCCGGTACGCCGGTATCGAACAGCATGCGACCGGCGGTGGGGTGCTCGACCAGGTACGCGAGGGCCGGGACCCATCGGTCGTGCCGGAGCGGCTCCGGTACCCGCGGCCCGTCCTCGATGACGATGCTCGTACCGACGAGGACCTCGCCGGTGTTGAACGCCGTCACGTGCAGGGCCGCTGGGTGGGCGAAGACCTCCTCCCACGTGCGCGTCGGGACCGGCGCGGGCGCCGCCTCGAGGGCGCGGAGGTCGTGCGTGCCCATCGACCCGCATGCTGCCGCGGCCACGGCGAGAGAAGCGACCACGATGCGGCGACCCAGGTTCTTCATGGCAATTCAAGCGCCTTAACGATCGAGGGCGGGGACCGTTGCTATCCCGACAACCTGCTGGGGGATAGCACCATGACGAGAAGCGCTGCACGATTCGGTCTCCTTTTTGCGGCCTCGGCCACCGTGCTGTCGACGGCCGCGTGTGAAGGGGGCTCCGCGGCGCCCGCGTCGAGCCGGACGGGCGCTTCGCTCGCCGAGCTGGCGGTCGGCTCACGCGGCGAGCCACCGGTGTGCGACGCCTCCACGCAGTCGACGCTCGCGTACGTGGTCGACGCCAAGGTGATCGTGGTCTGCCTCGACGGCACCTGGAGCGAGGTGGTGTTCCCCGCGGGGGAGAAGGGGGCGCAGGGCGAGGCCGGGGCGCCGGGGAAGGACGGCGCGACGGGCGCGACGGGCGCGACGGGGTCGACGGGGCCGATGGGCGCGACGGGGCCGATGGGCCCGGCCGGGGCACCCGGCGAAGTCGTTGGCGCTGGCTCGGCAGGCCCTGCA
>JAQBQL010000139.1 GCA_028287035.1 Labilithrix sp.
GAGGACCAGCCCGACGCTCGCCGCCGCGACCGCGGCCGCCGCGACGATGGCAACGACCACCCCGGTCGAGAAGGTCCGCCGCCCGCCCGCGCCGTTCGCCCCGGTGTTCTCGGCCCACGCGGACCCCGTGGCCACGAGCCCGCCCGCGTCGCGGACCGGCGCGAGGCCAGAGGGCTTCGTGCCCCCGGCGCTCACGCGCACGCGCTTCTCTTCCTCGGACGGCTCGAGCGGCGGGAGCGTCTGCTCCATGGTCACGAGGGTCGACGGCCCGGTCGCGTCGGCCACGTTCCCGAACGGAGCAGCGGTGCCGGAGTCCTGGGTGTCCTCGAACGAGCGCCACGGACGGACGAGGCCGCCCTGCTTCGCGCTGCGCGAGAAGGGCTCGAGCGCGGCGGCGAGCGCGGCGACGTTGTGCCAGCGCGCGTCCGGGTCCTTCTCGAGACAGCGCTTCACGATCGCCACGAGCGCCGGATCGAGCCCTGGACGCAGGACCATGAGATCGGGCGGCGCCTCGTTGACGACGCGGATGCACACCTCGGTCATCGTCTCGCCGTCGAACGGGAGCTGACCGCCGAGCAGCTCGAAGAGCATGACGCCGAGCCCCCAGATGTCGCTCCGGACCTCCGCGGTGCGCGCGCTGCGCATCGCCTCGGGCGCCATGTAGAGCGGCGAGCCGATGATCGCCGCCGAGTCGGTCAGCGCCATCTGGCCGACCGCGCCGGGGCCGATCGCCTTGGCGATGCCGAAATCGAGGACCTTCACGAGCGGCGTGCCGTTGAGGCGCCGCGTGACGAAGAGGTTCTGGGGCTTGAGGTCGCGATGAACGATGCCGGCGGCGTGCGCTTCGACCAGCGCCTCGCAGGCCTGGAGGATGTACTCGACGCTGTCGGCGACCGGCAGCGGCCCCTTCTGCTTGTTCAGCTTCGCGAGGTCCATCCCCTCGAGCAGCTCGAGGACCATGAACGGCTGATCGCCGTGACGTCCCACGTCGTACACGCGGGCGACGTGCTCGCTCTTCAGGCGCACCACCGCGCGCGCCTCGCGCATGAAGCGCTCGACGTTGCCCTTCCCCGAGAGCGCGTGGGGCAGGATGAACTTGAGGGCGACCGGTTGATCGAGCTCGGTGTGCGTGGCCGCGACGACGACCCCCATGCCGCCGGCGCCGAGGACGTGCTCGACGCGGTACTTCCCGGCGATGACATCGCCAGGCGCGACAGGGCACTTCAACTTTCCGGACGAGCTCATGGGAAGCGCTCCCACGTTAGCACGCGATCCCCCGCGGGCTACCGCCTCAGGGGCATTCGCTACCGAGCGCCGGGTCGGGGTCGCAGTAGACGAATCCCCCGCCCTTCGTCTCGGTCACGAGCACGATCGTGTCCGCCTTGATCGCCGCGTCGATCGCCGGCATCACCCGCGCGATCGCGTCCGTCGCGGCCTTGTTGACCGAGAACACGTGGAGGATCTGCTTGACCCATCGATCGGCGGGAAGAACGCGCTGGCTCGAACGTATGACGCCCTCCAGCTTCTTCTCGAGCAGCGCCTTCAGCTCGGCGTCGTTCAGGGGCTGGCTCGCCGGCTTGTAGGCGCGGGTGACGCTGACCCCGACCTTCTTGCCGTCGATCTCGACGGACAGATCGGTGATGGTGTTGGCGCCCGAGTCGTCGGGGGGCTGGTAGCCGATCTCGGTCTCGGTCTTCAGCAGCTTCGCGTCGTCGCAGTAGCGGAGCACCTCGTAGCTGAGCACCTCGGACTCCGTCGAGCTTCCGCCGGCATTCGCGGTGTCGTAGAGGCGCTGGCCGCCGGGCGAGAGCGAGGCACGGTCGTAGGTCTCGCCGGACGTGAAGACGAGGAGGTTCACCTCGAGCGACGGCGAGGTCGACCCGAGCTCGCTCTTGATGACGCCGCACGCCCCCGAGGCGAGCGTGCCGAGGATCTCCCCGTGGCCGGTGACGTCGGCTCCGGCATCCTGGGGCGCGCCGTCATCACCAGTGGCGGCGTCGTCGCCGCTCGGCCTCGCGTCGTGGGCGCCGGTCTCGGCGGTCTCCCCGGGCGAGGCCCCACCGTCGGAGGAGGACGAGCAGCCGGCCACGCCGGCCGAGCCGAGCGCGAGCGAGGAAGCAAGGAGAAACCCGAGAAAGCCGAGCCTGGCGGGACGCATGCTGGCAGGCTCTTTAGCAGCTCGCCGGCTTCCCGCCATGCCCCGAGTCGTGCGAGAGGTAGCGCGTGCCCGCCCTTCGAGGATCCCTCACCTACGCACGCTTCTTCGTCGACGGCGAGCCGCCCGAGGACTTCCGCGAGAAGTTCATGCGCGCCATCCGCCTGCGCGCGATGAAGCCCCTCGAGCCCGACGACGAGGACCTCGAACGCGCCGGCTGGTGCAAGGTCGGTGAGCCGTTCGAGATCGAGCTCGGCTACGAGGATGTATTCTACAACGAGTACCTGAACCTCGGCTTCCGCACCGACAAGTGGTTGCTGCCGGCGTCGGTCCTGAAGCAGCGGCTCCGCGAGGCGGAGGCGGCGTATCTCGAGAAGAAGGGCCGCGAGCGGCTCGGCCGGAACGAGCGCGCGGAGCTCAAGGAGATGGTCTCCCGGAAGCTGCGCAAGCAGTCCTCGCCCGCGACGCGCATGGTCGATCTGTCGTGGTCCATGAACGAGGGCGTCGTCCGCTTCTTCACGCACGCCGACAAGACCGCCGGCGCGATGATGGAGCTCTTCACGAAGACCTTCGGCCTGCGCCTCGTGCCCGAGTCGCCGTACACGCTCGCCGAGCGGCTCGGCCTGTCGAAGGCGCAGGAGGCAGCCTGGCAGGAGCTCGAGGTCGTGTCCCTGCAGACGGAGCTGGAGGCCTGAGATGGATACCTTCGAGCGCATCGAGCTTCGCCGCTTCGTCGGACGCGAGCTGCTCCTCTGGCTGTGGTTCGAGAGCGAGCTCTTCGAGGCGACGCTGAAGACGAAGGCGCATGGCTCGTTCGGGTTCTGGCTCGAAGGTCGGCTCGTGCTGTCGGCCGGCCAGGAGACCACGAGCATCAAGGGCAGCCAGCCCGGCAACCATCGCGAGGCGAAGGAGGCGCTCCTCCGCGGCAAGCTCCCCGACCTCGCGCAGGTGCACCTGTCGTGGGCCGACCACGAGGCGACGTTCACGCTGAAGGCCGAGAAGCTCGCGATTGCCGGCCTCAAGCTCCCCCGCAAGGAGAAGGAGGCGGGCGACGCGCCGGGTGCGGTGGCATCGCTCACGCGCATCGACGGTCCGGTCAAGCGGGCACGGCCGAAGCGCGCCGCGCAGGGCAAGGACGCCGAGGCGATCCTCGCCGACGACGAGGCCCACGAGGCCTTCTACACGCGGATGACCGTGACCCGCGAGATCGAGACCATCGTGGAGGCGCTCTACCGCGATTTCCTCGCGCTGCGCCTCGGGCCGGCGTGGGACGCCGCGGTCGCGCCGGCGCTCGGCCAGTGGTCGCAGGGCGAGGACGTGGACGTCGACGCCTACGCGAAGGCCCGCGCGAGGGCGCTTCGCTGATCAGAGCTTGCTGGTGACGTCGTGCTCCTCGAAGCTCGTGACGAACGAGCTCGGGAGGACGAAGCCCCACACCGCCTCGCGGAGACACGCCTCGGCCTTCCCGTCGCGTCCCGGCCTGAGCTCGACGCGCCGCACGTCGACGATCTCGTCGCGGGTGGTCTCGAGGAGCACGCTCGCCTCGCTCGCGGCGCCCCCGCAGCGGCGGGCCGCCGTCGCGATCGCGTCCTCGAGCCACGGCGCCCTCGCGGCGCCGCCGCCGTGCCCGATGCTCCCCATCGACCCGAGACCGATCCCGCTGCCCATGCCGCCGCCGCCCTCGCCGAAGCCCTCGAGCTCGGGGTCGAGCCCCTCGGTCGAAGGGCGCACGCCGGGCTCGATGGCGAGGTAGCTCGTGACGGGCGACACCGCGCGGCCGAGGAGCGCGAGCGTCATCTGCTCGGGCTCGCTGAGCTGATCGAGCAGAGGCGAGCCGAAGACGTGCGCGGCGGCGCGGCGGTTCTGTTCGTCGCCCGGGACGGCGGTGACGTGCAACGGCGTCGACCAGAGCTCGCCGGTCACCTCGAGCCGGCTCGTTCCCTGGGCCGCGAGGGCGTAGGCGTCGAGCCCCTCGCCCTCGGCGAGCGAGTCCGGCACGTCGAGCGGCACCGTCAGGCCGTTCACCGCGAGGTGGTCGATGCGCTTCGGGCGGGCGAGCTCCTCGAAGACCCTCCGGCTCGTGCCGTCGACGGTCCAGGCGGCCGAAGCGGTCCACGCCAGACCGCCCGTGCGGCGCGGCAAGACTGCCCATTCCGCGTCCTCGTCGCGGACGAGCGAAGGCCGCCCCGTCTCGACCGTCGCGAGGTGCAGGAGGGCGCCGCTCTTCCAGCGCTGCGCCCCGAGGCGCGCCGGGGTGAGCTCGCTCCGCGTCAGGCGATCGGTCACCACCACCACGCGGCGAGCGCTCGGTAGAGCGGAGCTGGCGGCGAGCAGAGAATCGGCCTCGGTCAGCGCCGCGTCGAGGGCGCTCCCGTTGCCGAGCGTCGGGACGAAGGAAGCCAGCTTGCCGATCGCGTCGGCGACCGTGAGCGCGTGACCGAGCGGCGCCTTCACGCGGCGGTCGAAGGTGAGGAGCTCGACGGTCGCGCCCGGCATGCTCGCCAGGTACGAGCGCACCATGGTCAGCGCCGAGGCGGCCTCGTGGTGCGAGCGCGAGCTGTCGAACACGATGACGACGTGCGCGTTCCGCGGGGCCTCGGCGACGTGCGGCGCCGCCTCGACGCGGCCGTGCACGAGGTGGCGAGCCGCGCCCATCGGAACGGAGGCGAGCGACACGGCGAGCGCTCCGGGCGCGTGCGGCACGAGCTCGAGGACGAGCTCCCCCTTCGCGGAGGCCGACGCGGGCGCAGCGATGCCGTTGACGGTCAGCGCGTCCTCGCGGTGCGCTGGCCGCGCGCGCACCGTCGCCGCCAGATCCTCGGTGCCGAGCCGCGAGAGCGTGACGCGGTACCGCCCCTCGGCGTAGGCGAGCGGGATCTTCAGCGTGTACTCGACGGTCTTCGTGCCTTGCTTCGGGACCGGGAAGACCTGGAGCGCCAGCTTTCCCTGGCTGCGCCACGACAGGAGCGCCGGGTCCTTCGGGTAGTAGCCGCCGACGCCGGTGAGCTCGTGATACTTCGCCGCCGCGGCCTCGGCCTCCATGAGCTCGCCCTCGAACCACTGCACCTGGCCGCCTGCGGTGACGGCCGACGTGCGGAGACGTGTCGCCACCGCGGCCTCGGGCAGCTCGAGCCAGAACGTCGCCTGGTCGCTCGTCAGGCCGAGGTTCTGCACCGTGCGCGTGACGACCAGCGTGGCGAAGCCGCGGTCGACCTCGACGTCGATGGTATGGGCGCGCTCGACGAGCTCGTAGCGCGTCGCCTGGATCGTGTCGGCCTCCGCGACCGCGGGTGAGGTCGCGCACGCGGCGGCGAGGAGGAGACCGAGCAGGAGACCGCGAACGGAGGTGGCAACGCGCATCGCCAGAACGACAGCGCGCGCCGCCGGAGGTTCCTCCGGGGCGCGCGCTCTGCGGTCTTCGTGGTGCGCTGGATCTTTCCAGCGGGGCGTTAGAGGGCGCCGTTCAGCGGATCGTACTTGTCGCCGCCGTTCTGGAAGGGCGAGCCGCTCTTCGGCTGCGGGCCGGAGCGACGCGCGCCGGGCGCCGGGGCGTGCTCCTTGCGCCGTGCGGCCTCCCGCGCCTCGCGCGCCTTGTCGGCCTCGAGGAGCTTCACGCGCTGCTCCTCGGTGAGCTGCTGCAGGCGATTGAAGGCGGCCTGGTCCTCCTCGGAAGCAGGCCGGGGCTGCGCCGCGGCGCCCTTCAGGGCGGCCTCGCTCTGGAGCGCGTTCGCCGCCGCCGCGGTGACCGGCGCCAGCTTGCTCGCCGCAAAGCCGAGCCCGCCGACGAGGAGCGCGGCGAGCGCGATGGCAGCGACCACCTTCCCCTTCTTCGCCTTGAACGCGTCGTCGCCGAGCGCATCGAGGTCCACGTCGGGCAGCGACCGTTCGGCGACAGGCAGGTACGCAGAGGACGGGGCAAAGGGGGCATCGACCGCCATCGGCGCGAGGCTGTTCGCCTCCGAGGTCGGCGCGCCGTCCGGCGTGCTGTCGAGGCCCGCCGCCTCGGCGAGCTTGCTCCACGCGTGCGCGCCGGGAGCCATCACGCGCGTCGACTCGTCGATGGTGCCCGCCTGGAACGCTTCGTCGAGCGCGTCGAGGGTCATCGTCCGGATCTCGCCGCCCGCCAGCTGCACGCGCCAGAGATCCAGTGCGGCCACGCTCTCCACGTTCTCGTACGTCATGAGTCCTCCAGGAGCCGCGCACCTTAGAGACGCGGGCGCGGACCTCGAAGCACGAATGCCTCGCGTGATGCACGTGAGACGGAGCGCTCGCAGCAGGTCCTACATCGGCTCCTGCGATCGATCGGCGTGCTCCTCCGCCTCGTCGGGGGCGGTCGCGGCACGCACCGCGAAGGTCGATGCATTGTGCACGAGTCGCGTGACGAGCTCACCGGGGGACGCCTTCTCGCGCCACGACGCGGGAAGGCCGAGGGCCGCGAGCACGGGCGCGTGCTTCGCGGGCGCGACGAACGTGAGCGTCAGCGACGGCGGTGGGGCCTGCCAGCTGTCGTAGTCGTCCTCGCCCGCCGTGAGCACGACGCCGGTCCGGCCCGCGTCCTCGGCCGGCGGGGCCGCCCTCTTCTTCCCGCCGCGCGCCGCCTTCCGCGCCTGCTTCGTCCGCGCGAGGACCGCCTCGCGCGTCTGCCCGCGCAGCTCGAAGAGGAGGAAGGGATCCCGGTCGAACGCGTCGCCGAGGACGTAGTGGGTCGCCGCGACGTGCTTGCACGGGTTCGCCCAGTCGGGGCAGCTGCACGTGGTCCCGAGCTCGCCGCCTCGCCCCGGGAACAGGCTCGCGCCGGCGGCCTCGAATGCATCGTCCACGTCCTTCGGCATCACCCCGGCGAGCAGCTCGGCGGCGAACCGCGCCCTTCCGGCGAGCCGCGCGATGGCTCCTTCCCACGTCTCGTCTCCGAGCGGCGGCAGCGTGATGGTCACCGCGTACGGCTCCGGCCGTGAGCCCGTGACCCGCGCCGTCACCTGCCCCGCCGCCACCAGGAGGTCGTGGACGCGGCCGCCGCGCGCGTACGTCTTGCCGCGCTCGAGGCGGCTCGCATAGTCGGGCGAGATGCGCACGAGCGCCGCGATCCACTGCATGCCCCACCACGTGGTGCCCACGGTGCGGATGCGGATGCCGTGCGCGGGTGGCGGCACCTTGGGGCCGCTCGCGAAGCTGCGCCAGCTGCTCCGTTCGCGCGGCGGCTTGCGCGGTGCGTTCATGCGCTCCTCCGTTCCGGCTCGTCGTCCGACACCACCGCGTCGCCGGAGAGCGTGACGAGCTCGCGGAGGCCCGCGTCGTCGAGCTCGGTGATCCACTGCTCGCCGGCGCCGACCACCGCGCTCGCGAGGGCGCGCTTCTTCACCAGCAGCTGCGCGACGCGCTCCTCGACGGTGCCCGTGCACGCGAGCTTGTGCACCTGCACCGCGCGCTTCTGGCCGATGCGGTAGGCGCGGTCGGTCGCCTGGTCCTCGACGGCCGGGTTCCACCAGCGGTCGTAGTGGAACACGTGGCTCGCCGCGGTGAGGTTGAGCCCGGTGCCGCCGGCCTTCAGCGAGAGGACGAAGATGCGCGCGCCGCGCGGCTCGTTCTGGAAGCGCTCGACCAGCGCGTCGCGGGCATTCTTGGACGTGCCGCCGTGGAGGAAGAGGACCTCGACGCCGAGCGCCTCGCCGAGATGCGCGACGAGGCGATCGCCCATCTCGCGATACTGGGTGAACACGAGCGCCTTGTCGCCGGCGGCGAGCGCCTCCTCGAGCATCTCGGTGATCCGCGCGAGCTTGCCGGAGCGGCGCGCCAGCGGCCCGCGCTCGCCGAGGTACTGCGCGGGGTGATTGCAGATCTGCTTCAAGGCCGTGAGCATCGCCAGCACCGCGCCGCGCCGGGCGACGCCGTCACGCTCGGCGATCTCGCGCAGCTGCTCGTCGACGACGGCGCGGTAGAGGGTCGCCTGCTCGCGCGTGAGCGTGCAGAAGACGTCCATCTCGTTCTTCGCGGGTAGATCCGAGATGACCGCGGGATCGGTCTTCACGCGGCGGAAGAGGAACGGCGCGGCCAGGCGGCGGAGACGGGCCGAGGCCTCGGGGTTCGCGAACCGCTCGATCGGCACCGCGAGCTCCTCCTTGAAGCGCGCGAGCGGCCCGAGCGAGCCGGGGTTCGCGAAGTCGAGCACCGACCACAGCTCGGCGAGGCGGTTCTCGACCGGCGTCCCGGTGAGGGCGAACCGCACGTCGGCGCGGAAGAGCCGCACCGCCTTCGCCGTCGCCGAGGCGCTGTTCTTGGCGTTCTGCGCCTCGTCGAGGACGACCGCTCGCCAGGACACCTCGGCGAGCAGCGCGCTGTCACGACGGACGAGGCCGTACGTCGTGAGGACCACCCGTCCCGGGCCTCCTTCGCGGAGCTCGGCGGCCTCCCTGGCGCGCGCGCCCCCGTAGTGGCGCACGATCGTCAGCGAAGGCGCGAACCGCGCCGCCTCGCGCTCCCAGTTGCCGACCACCGACGTGGGCGCGACCAGCAGCACCGGCCGCGCGTCGACCGGGTCGACCTCGGCGCGGTGGAGGAGGAACGCGAGCAGCTGCACCGTCTTGCCGAGGCCCATGTCGTCGGCGAGGCAGCCGCCGAGCCCGAGCGACGCCATGGTCGCGAGCCAGGCGAGCCCGCGCTCCTGGTACGGGCGGAGCGTCGCGACGAGCGACCTCGGTACCGGCACGGGGGCCGCCGCCGCCGAGCGGACCTGCTCGAGCAGGCGCGCGATCGATCCGGAGGCCACCGGCGCGCCCGTTCCCTCGGGAGCGCCGGCGAGGAGCATGGTGAGGGCCTCGAGCGCACGCACCTGCCGCGGAGGCTCCATGACCCGCCTGCGGATCTCCGCGAGCTCGCGCGGATCGATGGCGACCCACGCGCCCCGGAAACGGACGAGCGGCGCCTTGTGCTTGGCGAGGGCCGCGAGCTCGCGCGCGGTCAGCGGCTCGTCGCCGATCGCCGCCTGCCACTGGAACTCGACGAGCTGCTCCATCGCGAGGCCCGCGGCCCCGGCGACGACCCCGGCGATCTTCGTTCCGCGCCGGCGCGGCGCTCCCTCGTCGCCGAGCTGCCCGCGCAGGCCGAGCCGGCGCTGTCCGCCCGGCGTGAGCTCGCCCGGCACGAGCACCCCGAAGCCCGCGTCGGTGAGCCGTGGGGCGGCCTCGGTCAGGAAGCTCCAGGCATCCTCGGCATCGAGCCGGAGCGCCTCGGGCGCGGCATCGTCGAGGACGGCCCGCAGCGGCGGGTAGAGGCGCGCGGCGCTCCCGAGGCCGGCCAGCAGCGACTCCTCCGGATCACGGAACGCGCGGCCGAGCCGGACCGCATCGCCCGACCACACGACTGACGCCGGCACGACGAGGCTCGGATCATCGGCGGCCTGCAGCATGAGGCGCACGAGGAACGTGTCGTCGCCCTCCTGCGGCAGCTCGAGCCGGAAGCACGTGCGTGGCTCGTTGCGGGCGCCTCGCGCGGCGCGGCTCCAGTCGGCGAGGTCGCGCGCGACGTTCCGCTCCGCGAAGCCGCGCGTGACGAACGCCGCGTCGGCCGTGCCGAGCGCCTTCGCGAAGCGCCGCTCCCACGGCCCCTCGGCGGTGGCGAGCGCGAGGACCTCGTCCCCGGCGCCGGCCGCAGCGACGCGGACGACGGCGTCGACGGCGTCGTCGATCATCTGACGGAGGAGCGCCTCCGGCTCGTGGACCCGCGCGCGCCGCGCCAACGACCGCGAGGCCACCACGCCGCCGTCCAGGACCGCTGCGTGCGCCGCCGGCGGAAGGGCGGCCGCGAGCGCCCGCACCGCACGCTGCTCGGGCTCGCCCAGGACCGCCGCCCATCGCGCCTCGCCCTCGGGCGCCCACGGGACGAGCCGCTCGCGCGCGACGAGATCGAGGGTCAGCTTGCACGCGAGGGCATAGGCCACGAGCGAAGGCGACGCGTCGTCCTCCGCGAGAGCAGGCGCCTGCGCCAGCGGCACGACCGCGTCTCGCAGGGCGATGAATGTACCGGGCACCTCGCGCCGCTCGCCGCCCGGCG
>JAQBQL010000141.1 GCA_028287035.1 Labilithrix sp.
GTGCGCGCCGAGCTCTTCACGCGCGGCAAGACGCTGTTCGACGCGGACACCTACAACAGGATGTTCTCGCTCCACGGCGTCGTGATGGTGTTCCTCTTCATCATCCCGTCGATCCCGGCGGCGATGGGGAACATCATCCTGCCGATCCAGCTAGGCGCGAAGGACGTTGCCTTCCCACGCCTGAACCTGCTGAGCCTCTACATCTACGCATTCGGCGCGTGCTTCGGCATCTACTCGATGATCAACGGCGGCGTCGACACGGGCTGGACGTTCTACACGCCCTACTCGTCGAGCGATCCCGCGCACGGCGGCGTCGGCTCTCCCTCCGCGGTCATCCCGATGACGCTCGCCGCGTTCATCATGGGCTTCTCGTCGATCCTCACCGGCGTGAACTTCATCGCCACCATCCACAAGATGCGCGCGCCCGGCCTCACGTGGCGCCGCCTCACGCTCTTCACGTGGTCGCTCTACGCGACGTCGATCATCCAGGTCCTCGCGACGCCCGTGCTCGCGATCACGCTGCTCCTCCTCACGATGGAGCGGTTCCGCGGTCTCGGCATCTTCGACCCGCGC
This sequence comes from Labilithrix sp., assembly GCA_028287035.1. Next base: position 574 of record JAQBQL010000141.1, read on the forward strand.
CTCGGCGGCGACCCGGTGCTCTTCCAGCACTTCTTCTGGTTCTACTCGCACCCGGCCGTCTACATCATGATCGTCCCGGGCATGGGCGTCGTGAGCGAGCTCATCGCCACGTTCTCGCGTCGCGAGCCGGTCGGTTACATGGCCATCGCGATGAGCTCCCTCGGCCTCGCGCTCCTCGGCTTCCTCGTATGGGGTCACCACCTCTTCGTGGCCGGCATGAGCTAGTACGCGACGATGGTGTTCAGCGGACTGACGTTCCTCGTCGCCATCCCGAGCGGCGTGAAGATCTTCAACTGGGTCGCGACGCTCTACAAGGGCTCGATCTCGCTCCAGACGCCGATGCTCTGGGCGCTGTCGTTCCTCTTCCTCTTCACGATCGGCGGCCTCACCGGCCTGTTCCTCGGCATGCTCGCGGTCGACGTGCACCTCCACGACACGTACTTCGTCGTGGCGCACTTCCACTACGTCATGGTCGGCGGCACCGTGATGGGCTTCGTCGGCGGCCTCCACTACTGGTGGCCGAAGTTCACGGGCAAGATGTACGACGAGAGCTGGGGCCGGGCCGGCTGGTTCTTCGTCTTCATCGGCTTCAACGTGACGTTCCTCTCCCAGTTCATCCTGGGCTCGCGCGGCATGCCGCGTCGCTACTACGACTACCTCCCGCAGTTCGAGCAGCTGCACCAGGTCTCGACGGTGGGCTCGTGGCTCATCGGCGTGGGCTTCCTCATCCTCCTCGCGAACTTCATCCGCTCGCTGACGGGTGGCAAGCCGGCGCCGCGTAACCCGTGGGGCTCGGCCGCCCTCGAGTGGATGACTCCGACCCCGCCGCCGATCTACAACTTCATCAAGGACCCGGTCCTCACGCGCGGTCAGTACGACTACCAGCTCGCCACCGACGACGAGCTGTACGAGGGCTACGACGACCCGCTCTTCCCCAACGCCAAGATGCTCGCGGAACAAGGAAAGGCTGCTCAATGAGCACGGACGCGGTCGCGACCAAGCCCAGCGAGGGCGGCGCGCAGGGGGCAACCCACGGGGACAGCCACGGCCACCACGGCCCGGTCTGGCTCGCTCACCACTTCGACACGCCCGTCCAGCAGTTCGATGCTGCGAAGCTCGGGATGTGGGCCTTCCTGGTCCAGGAGATCCTGTTCTTCAGCGGGCTCTTCGTCGCCTACGGCGTGTACCGCAGCTGGTACCCCGAGATGTTCAAGGCGGCCGCTCACCAGCTGAACAAGGAGATGGGCGCCACCAACACGGTGGTGCTCCTCTTCTCGTCGCTGACCGCGGCGCTCGCGGTGCGCGCGGCGCAGGTCGGTAACCGGAAGCTCACCGGCCGTCTCCTGCTCACCACGGTCGGCTGCGCGTGCACGTTCCTCGTCATCAAGTTCTTCGAGTACAAGCACAAGTTCGAGGGCGGGCTCCTGCCGGGTCGGTTCTTCCACCCGCACGCCGAGCACCTCGTCCAGGGCGGCCCCGCGCTGCCCGAGAACGGCGGCACGTTCTTCTCGATCTACTTCATGATGACCGGCGTCCACGGCGTCCACGTCATCATCGGTATCGGCGTCTTCATCTGGGTGTACCTGCGCAACCAGCGCGGTGACTTCAGCAAGGAATTCTGGACCCCCGTCGACCTCGTCGCCCTCTACTGGCACCTCGTCGACCTCGTCTGGATCTACCTCTTCCCGCTGCTCTATCTGATCTGAGAACGACCATGGATTACCGGACAGACGCCCACGATCACGTCGACGACGGAGCCGTTCACGCGCACATCTCGTCGACCGCGTTCTACGTCGCGATCTTCGTTGGTCTGCTCATGCTCACCGGCCTCACGGTCGGACAGTCCTACGTCGACCTCGGCCGCCTCAACATCGTGCTGGTCGTGCTCATCGCGACCATGAAGGCGTCGCTCGTCGTCACCTTCTTCATGCACCTTCGCTGGGACAACAAGTTCAACGCGTTGATGTTCATCTCGTCGCTCTTCTTCATCGGCGTGTTCTTCGCGTACACGATGAACGACACCGACCAGCGCGGCGAGTTCGACTCCGACCACAACGTGCCCGTCTGGGACAAGACCGGTGAGCCGGCGCCCGGTGGCTTCGTCACGAAGCAGCCGCACACGCCGTCGCCGAGCGAGCCGAACGATCACGCGCCGCCGGCCGGTGCGGATCCGCATGGCTCCGTGCCTGTCCAGCAGCACTGAGACAAACCGCACGATTTTCCTCCTGCCGTGCCCGGGGTAGTCTCGGGCACGATGAGCTCGCTGCCTCCGCTTCGCCGGATCGACATCGACGGCCTGCAGTTCGACGACGTGACGATGGACGAGGCGACGGCCCGCATCGTGGCGCTCGCGAAGCTCCGCGATCGTCCGCGCTTCGTCTGCACCGGCAACCTCGACCACCTCGCGATCGCCGCCGCCGACCCGGCCTTCAAGGCGGCGTACGAGGCCGCCGACCTCGTCGTGGCGGACGGCGCGCCGGTCGTGTGGCTGTCGAAGCTCGGGGGCACGCCGCTCCGAGAGCGCGTCGCCGGCAGCGATCTCTTCTGGACGCTCGGGCAGGCGTCGGCCCGTGCCGGCGTGACGCTGTTCTTCCTCGGCGGCGTCCCCGGCGCGGCCGACGCGGCGAAGGCGGAGCTCGAACGGCGCTTCCCGGGGACGCGCGTCATCGGCACCTACTGTCCGCCGTTCGCGGCGTTCGACACGCAGGAGGAGCAGGACCGCATCCGTGACGTCGTGAAGGCCGCGAACCCCGACATCCTCCTCGTCGCGTTCGGCGCGCCCAAGCAGGAGAAGTGGATCGCGAAGAACCTCGAGCGCCTCGGCGTGCCGCTGTCGATCGGCGTCGGCGGCTCGTTCGAGATGGCGAGCGGCATGCTGAAGCGCGCCCCGAAGTGGATGCAGGACGCGGGGCTCGAATGGGCCTACCGCTTCGCGCAGCAGCCGCGCCGCCTCTTCGACCGCTACATCGTGCGTGACGTCCCGCATCTCGCGAAGGCCGCGGCTCGCACCGCGAAGGAACGCTGGCTCTGAAGGCGCCGAGCACGATGCGCGTCCTCCATCTCACGACCGAGTTCCCGTGGCCCGCCACGAGCGGCGGCTCCGTGCGCACCATCTCGCAGCTGCGCATCCTGGCGTCGCTGCCCGAGGTCGAGTCCGTCACGGTGCTAAGCGTCGCCGAGCAGCCGGTCGAGGACCGCGACCGCGTCGCGCTCGAGAAGGCCATCCCGAAGCTGCGCGTGATGCCGCCGCTCTTCCACCCGGTGCACCTCTTCGACTTCAAGGCGTACGTCCCGCGGGTCGCCCTGCTCCGTGCGCTCCGCGGCGTGCCCTATCTCGCGGGCAAGTGGGACTCGCGCGCGCTGCACGCGGCGCTCCAGCGCGAGCTCGTCGACAGCGCGGTCGACGTCGTCTACATCGACCACCTCGGGATGGCGCGGTACCTCCCCGACGTCGCGCGCGAGCGGCCGACGTGCCACGTCGTGCTCGACCAGCACAACGTCGAGAGCGACTTCTTCAAGCAGTTCGCCGACAAGCAGAAGGGCCCGAAGAAGCTCGTCGCGCAGGCCGAGTACGAGGCGGCGGTGCGGTTCGAGAAGGAGGCGCTCCGCCAGGTGAACGCGGTCGTCGCGATCTCCGGCGAGGACGCCAAGCACTTCGACGCGCTCGCCGGCATCCACGCGCACGTGGTGCCGATGGTGCTCCCGTTCGAGCGGAAGCCGCGTCCGCGCCCGGCGACCCCGAACCTCTGCTACGTCGGCAACCTGCGCTGGCACCCGAACGTGGCGGGCCTCGACTGGTTCTGCCGCGACGTCTGGCCGAAGGTCCGCGCCCGCCTGCCCGACGCGACCTTCGAGATCGCCGGCGTGGGGCTGAAGGCCGATGCGAGCGGGAAGCTGCCGGTGCCCGAGGCCTGGCAGGTCCCCGGCGTCACCACCGTCGGATTCCTCGAGGATCTCGAGCCGCTCTACGCGCGGTCGCTCGCGATGCTGGCGCCCGTGTTCGGCGGGTCGGGGGTGCGCGTGAAGATGCTCGAGGGCTTCCGTGCCGGCATGCCCGTCGTGACGACGCCCGACGGGGCCTTCGGTCTGCCGCTCGCCGACGGCGAACAGGCGATGATCGCCGACACGCCCGACGGCTTCGCGGACCGCGTCGCCCGCCTCGTGTCCGACGAGCCGCTCCGTCAGCGGGTGCGCGAGGGCGGCTACGGCTACCTCGAGGAGCACCACTCGCTCGCGGCGGCGCAGGGCGTCATGCGAAAGGTGCTCGGCATCGCCTGATCGACGTGTAAGGGCGCCCCGGAGCACGCGTTGGTCTGCCATGCGGACGACGACGACCCTGGGCGTGACGATGATGCTGGCCCTCCTCGCGGGCTGCGGCTCGAGCCGGAACGAGGCGGCCCCTCCGGCCTCGGCGCGTGGCGGAGAGACCTCTCCCGCGGGAGGCGCCGAGGCGGCAGCCTCGTACGCCGCGAAGGAGGCACCCGCGACGGGGGGCGCGCCGATGATGCCTCGGTCCTCGCCGGCGCCCATGCCGGCCGCCGCACCGATGGCGCCGGCCCCGGCGGGCGACATGAGGATGGCGAGCGCCGCGCCCCCGGGCGGCCCGGTCTTGCCGACCGAAGGGGCGCCCCTCGCGCGCAACGAGCCGATGGGCGGCGGCCTGCTCACCGCCGGCGTGTGGGACGACAACAAGAATTTCGAGTTCTGGAAGCCCTACCAGGCGCGGTTCAGCGGCGCGCACGGCGCCGACTTCGCGATGTTCGGCAAGCAGGAGCTCGAGGACTCGCGGGCGATCGCCGCGCGCACGAGCGGTCCGCGGAGCGAGCTCGACGTGCAGCTCGTCCTCGACACCACCGGCAGCATGGGCGACGAGCTCTCGTACCTGCAGACGGAGTTCGACGCAATCGCCGCGCAGGTGAAGACGAAGTTCCCCAACGTCACGCCGCGCTGGAGCCTCGTCGTCTATCGCGACCACGGCGACGAGTACGTGGCGCGCCCCTTCGACTTCTCGACGGACACGGCGCGGTTCCGGCGCGAGCTCGCCGCCCAGCAGGCGGGCGGCGGCGGCGACACGCCGGAGGCGGTCGTCGAGGGCCTCGGCACCGGCCTCAAGCAGCAGTGGCGCACGCAGGGCAACGTGGCGAAGATCGTGTTCTGGGTCGCCGACGCTCCCGCGCACCCGGGCGAGGGGCAGAAGCTCGCCGGCGTGCTCCGTGAGGCGAAGAAGAAGGGCGTCCACATCTATCCCATCGCCTCGAGCGACGCCGACGACGCGGCCGAGTACCAGATGCGGAGCGCCGCGCAGCTCACCGCCGGACGCTACGTGTTCCTCACGAACGACTCCGGCGTCGGCAACTCCCACGCCGAGCCGCACATCCCTTGCTACAGCGTCTCGCGCCTCGACCACGCGATCGTTCGCATGATCGAGACCGAGATGAGCGGCCAGCCCGCGCCCGCGCCCGCCGAGCAGGTGGTGCGCACGGTCGGCAGCCCCGACGCGGCCGGCCGCTGCAAGCTCCCGAGCGGGATGCTCGTCGCGAGCTACTGAGGACAGTCGGGCAGGCGGTCGACGTACACGCCGCCCGCGCAGTTGCTGAACACGCTGTAGCAGGCGGCGGGGCTCGCGCCGCCGTCCTTGCCGGCGATGCAGGTCGTGCGGATCTCGTCGGTGAGCGCGTCCGACAGCTCCCACGCGGCGGTGAAGACGTCGTCGACGCTCTTCGGGCCCTTCGACGGATCGTAGGCGACCTTCCGGGCCTTGCAGCCCGCCACGTCGGCGGGCTCGCACATCCGGCAGTAGCCATCGACCACCGCCAGCTGCGCGGCGGTCGGCGTGGCGCTCGCGTACGACCGGTACTCGCAGTCGCGGCGCGCGTTGCCGTCGCAGTTCGCGGGCGTCGTGAGGCACGTGGTCTCCGCGCGGCGGAAGGCGTCGCTGTTGATCTTCTGGTCGTTCACCGCGCACCAGGCGTCGAACTTCGCGGCGCCGCAGTTCAGCGGGTCGCCCGCGTCCGGCTCGAGCGCCGCGCACGCGGTCTGGTACTGGCGCGTGCGCTCGCACGTGGTGGCGCCCTGCGGCAGCGAGCTGTCCTCCTGCGGAGTGGCGGCGTCGTCCTCGGGGTCGACGGGGCCGCGCGCGTCCTTGCCCGCGTCGCTGGCCGGCGGGGCCGTTGGCTCGCTCCCCGTTGCGCTGCCGTTGTCGGTGCACGCGCCGAGGAGCCCGGCGAAGCACGCGCAGAGGAGGGTGGACGTCGACGCCAGCGTGCAAAGGAAGAGGAGCGGTCGCTTCACCCGTCGCACACTAGCGCAGGATGCGGCCGCGTCGAACACGCGACAAACGCGGTGTATTCCGGCCGTTCGCGCGGCGCGTCACACGCTTCGAAGCGTCTTGCCGGGGTACGAGCCGCTGCTATCGTTCAGGAAGTCACGACGTGGAAACGGGCACGGATCGGACTCTCTCCATTGGGGAATCGGGGCACGCTCACGACTCGCATGCACGTTTGGCTCGCTCCCCGGTCCCTCCACGGCTCCATGGCTCCGGGCGGCGCGATACGCTGGAAGTGAAACCGGAGCTGGGGAAAGAGACTGCTCATGAGCTCGCGGCTATACGTCGGTAACCTCTCGTACGAGACGGACACGGAGACGCTTCGTACGGCGTTCTCCACTGCGGGAGAAGTGACTGACGCGCACGTGGTCACCGACCGTGAAAGCGGCCGGTCGCGTGGTTTCGGCTTCGTCACGATGGCGACGCCTGACCTCGCGAAGAAGGCGATCGAGACGATGAACGGCGCGAACATCGATGGTCGCGCGGTCCGCGTGAACGAGGCCGAGGAGCGGCCCGGCGGCGGCGGCGGCGGCGGCGGTGGTCGCGGTGGCGGCTTCGGCGGCGGCGGCGGTGGTCGCG
>JAQBQL010000214.1 GCA_028287035.1 Labilithrix sp.
CCGCCGCGCGGTCCGCGCCGCCACTCCCGGTGCGCGCGTCGACGGGCGCCCCCGGCGGCCGACCGTCCGTGGGGCCGCACGCCACGTGCGTGAGCGCGAGACCGAGCGCGAGCGCGAGCGACGAGACGAAGCGCATCGAGCGAATCGTAGCGCGCCCGGCGAGCGCGGCCGCCGAGGCGCGTGCGCTCGACGTCAGAGCCAGGGAACCGGCCGCGTGACCGCCACGTCGGGCGCGGGCCGGCTGCCGGAGAGGCCGAGCTCGACGCCTGCCCCGATGCCGGGTCCCCAGAAGGCCGACCCGCTGGACGTCTCGACCCCGCCGTCGATGGCAGCCCTCAGGAAGATCGCGAAGCCGTCGGTCCGGTACGCATCGAACCTCACGAAGGCGCGGCCCTCGAGACCCCACGCGCGCACGTCGTCGGGCCGCTCTGCACGCCCCACGTCGATCACCATGAGCCCGAGGCCGAGCCCGAACCTCACCGGATCGTAGACGGCCTCGACCTCGGCGCCGGAGCGGAGCGACCAGACGGACAGGCCGCTGTCCGTCCCGCCGAGCTGGAGCCGGGTCGCCCACCACGCCGCGAAGTGCCGTGACGGCTGCGCGCCGAAGGCGATGCCGAAGTCGCCGCCCGTGACGCCGAGGTCGAAGAGGCGTCGCATCGCGTACGCGCCGTCGAGGCGGAGCGCCCAGGGCGTCCTCGCGACCGGCGCGCGCGGAGGCAGCGGCTCCTCCGTGGCAGGAGCCTGCGGCGCGCCCGCCTCCTCGGTCTCCACGTGCCCGCCGCCGAAGCTCTCCTGCGCGCCGACCGGGCCGGCGACCAGCGCGGCAACGAGCGCCGTCGCCAGCGCGGCGAGCCGGGCTCTCTCGCTCGCGCGCCTCACGGGCACACCTGCTCGTGGGCCGTCGCCGGCGTGCCGGACGTCGTGGTAGCGCCGTCCGCGTGCTCGGTCGTCACGTGAGTCTCGCGGGCCCGCGCCGCCTGGGCGCGCTCGCAAACGCCACTCGCCACGAGCTCGTCGCACCCCGTCTCGCGGACGCAACGGCTCTCCGCCTCGTCCAGCGCGGGTGCCGTCGAGTCGGTGGTGGTGCTCCCGCAGCCCTCGTCCGACTCGTACAGGTACTCGCAGCGGACCGGCTTCGCGTCGAAGCGCGGGCAGCACGTGACGAGCCGGGCGAGCGCGTCCTCGCACGCGATGACGTCGGCGCGGAAGTTGTCGTCGTCGCGTTCGTGACCGTCGTCCCAGCGGCACGCGAGGAGAGAGCCCACGAAGAAGCCGACGACGACGCCAGGAGTGAGGCGACGGAGCATCCCGGACCGTGGAGCACTCCTCGTGCCGCTTGCGCTTCTCCGCGCAGTTACTGCGAATCGTGGGTGGACGTCGGAAGGCGCCCTGGCGGGGCTGTCAGGGGAGTGTTCCGCACGCGCTACACCTGGCTCCGCGACGTCTCCGCGCGCGCTCTCGGGCGCGATCGTCAGCGATCCCGCGGGGTTGTCGCCGCGCGTCGCCATCCCGGGGCCGGGCGTTTTCCTTTGCGGACCCCGGAATGTGGCGTACCCTCAGCCGCTGAACTGACACGTCAGTTCAGCCGCCTCACCCCCGCAGACCTTGCGGCGATCGGAGCTTTTGGATGGGCATTGCAGTCAACGCCGGTACGCGATTCGGAAATTCCTCGGGCGGATTCCTCGCGATCGGCATGGACGTCGGCAGCACGACGGTCAAGGCGACGGTCGTGGATCCGGCCACCAAGGCGATCCTGTGGAGCGACTACCAGCGCCACCACACGAAGCAGCCCGAGAAGGTCCTCGAGCTCCTCACGGCGATCCTCGCCGCGTTCCCCGACCAGCCGAAGGATGCCTGGCGCATCTTCCTGACGGGCTCCGGCTCGGCGCCCCTCGCAGACTCGACGGGCGGCAAGTTCGTCCAGGAGGTCAACGCGGTCACGCTCGCGGTCGAGCACCTGCACCCCGATGTCGGCTCGGTCATCGAGCTCGGCGGGCAGGACGCGAAGATCATCATGTTCAAGGAGGACGCGAAGACGGGCGACAAGACCGCCCTCGCCTCCATGAACGACAAGTGCGCGTCCGGCACGGGCGCCACCATCGACAAGTGCTTCCTGAAGGTGAACGCGCCGAACGAGCTCGTCACCACGATGCGCTTCGACGACTCGAAGCTGCACCACGTCGCTGCCAAGTGCGGTGTGTTCGCCGAGACGGACATCGTCAACCTGATCAAGAGCGGCATCCCCTCGACCGAGGTGCTCTGCTCGCTGGCCGACGCGATCGTCATGCAGAACCTCTCGGTTCTCACGCGCGGCAACACGCTGAAGGCGCGCGTCCTCCTCCTCGGCGGCCCCAACACGTACCTGCCGTTCCTCCAGGATTGCTGGCGCCTCCGGATCCCGCAGATCTGGAAGGAGCGCGGCTACGACTACCCGAAGGACATCCCGATCGAGGAGCTCGTCTTCGTCCCCGAGAACGCGCAGTACTACGCGGCGCTCGGCGCGGTCCTCTATGGCCTCCACGAGGCGGCCGAGGTCGGCTGGCTGAAGGACACCGCGGAGCTCCGCGAGTTCATCACGACGGGCCGCAAGGCGCGCCTCGGCGAGACCGCCGGGCCTCCGCTCTCCAAGGACGAGCAGGAGCTCGTCGAGTTCCGTGAGCTCTACAAGATCCCGAAGTTCGAGGCCGCGAAGTTCACCCCGGGCCAGAAGGTCCGCGGCATCATCGGCCTCGACGGCGGCTCCACCTCGAGCAAGGCGGTCATCGTCGACTACGAGAACGGCGAGATCCTCGGCAAGGCCTACCAGCTGTCGAAGGGCAACCCGATCCAGGACACGAAGGAGCTGCTCGTCCAGCTGAAGGCCTTCGTGACCGACCAGGGCGCCGAGCTCGAGATCATGGGCTTCGGCGCGACCGGCTACGCCGCCGACGTGCTCGAGGAGTGCGTGAAGAGCGACGTGAACATCGTCGAGACCGTCGCGCACATGCTCTCGAGCGTGCACTTCTTCGGCGACGTCGACGTCATCTGCGACATCGGCGGGCAGGACATCAAGGTCCTCTTCATGAAGAACGGCGACATCGCCAACTTCCGCCTCTCGAACTCGTGCTCGGCCGGCAACGGCACGCTCCTCCAGGCGACGGCCGACTCGTTCGGCGTCGACGTTCGCGACTTCGCCGAGACCGCGTTCAAGGCGGAGCTCGCCCCGAAGTTCAGCTACGGCTGCGCGGTCTTCCTCGAGACCGACCGCGTCAACTTCCAGAAGGAGGGCTTCTCCAAGGAGGAGATGCTCGCCGGCCTCGCGCAGGTCCTTCCCAAGAACGTCTGGCAGTACGTCGTCCAGATCCCGCGGCTCGCCTCGCTGGGCCGCACGTTCGTCCTCCAGGGCGGCACGCAGTACAACCTCGCCGCCGTCAAGGCGCAGGTCGACTACATCAAGGAGCGCGTCCCCGGCGCGCAGGTGTTCGTGCACCCGCACACCGGCGAGGCGGGCGCGCTGGGCGCCGCGTTCGAGACGCTGCGGGTCGTCAAGCGCCGCGGCAAGTCGACCTTCATCGGCATCGATGCGGCCATCGGCCTCGAGTACACGACCAAGAACGACGACGAGACGGTCTGCCACTTCTGCCCGAACAACTGCAAGCGCACCTTCATCGACGCGCAGCGGCCGGACGGGTCGACGAGCCGCTACATCTCCGGCTTCTCCTGCGAGAAGGGCACGGTCGAGAGCGAGGACGCCATGCTCGCCCTCATGGCCGAGCGGAAGAAGATCGCGAAGGCCTTTCCCAACCTCGTCGAGTACGAGGCCAAGCGCGCGTTCATGCACTTCTACACCCCGGCGCCTATGCCGGCCGCGGGCTCTCCGGTGAAGGAGTGGGCCCTCAAGAAGGGCATCTTCTCGTCGAAGCGCGTCGAGGTCACCCGCGGCTTCAACCGCTCGG
>JAQBQL010000233.1 GCA_028287035.1 Labilithrix sp.
CGGCCGGCGCGGGCGTGACGGCGGCGGCCGGCTGCCGTGCGGCCTTGCGGGCGCCGAGCGCGTACGCGGCGCACACTGCCGCGAGCAAGAGCGCGGCGACGGTGACGATGTCCTGTCCCGTCATCCCGCCCCGTAGAAGATGATGCTGACGAGCGCCGGGAAGGCCCGCACGTCGGCGTCGGCATCGGCGAGCGCGACGGCCGAGTCGGCCGCCGTCGAGATGGTGCGCACGACGTGGCTCGCACCGGTCGCGCGCGCGAGCGCTTCGATGGAACCGGTGCGCGCCTCGCAGCGCACGTTCGCGAGCGGACGCGTCAGCTTGGCAAGCGCGGGCAGACGCTCGGCGTCGACGGCGACCACGACCTCGTCGAAGAGGACGGAGGAGCGACCGATCCCGGTCACCTCTCCGTCACTCGCCCGGTTGTACGCCGCGTACACGGCCACCCTGCGCATCGGCACCTGCTCGGAGCGTGCGCTCAGAACTTGCAGTCCGGAGTGCCGCCCGAGAGCGTCTTAGTGCGCCCGTTGTAGTTGACGCCGCTGTCGTAGAGCCGTTCCGGCTTGTTCACGTCCGGGTCGACGCACCAGTACTGGATCTCCCAGTCGACCTTCACGCCCGTGGTCTGGTCCCAGACGACGGCCGATTCGTTGCCCTGCAGCGCGAGCTCCTGCTGCGCCTGCGCCGCGGCGAACCCGCGCAGGATGCTCGACGGCGAGGCCTCGATGGCCGTGCCCTTGTCGGTGAACCGCGTGAGCAGCGCCTGGCCGACCTTCTTGCCGGTGGGCGGACCATCGACGACCGCGCCAGCCGCGTAGAGCGCCGCGTACGCCATGTCGACGCAGGCGCGCATCAGCGGGCTGGGCGCGGCCTCGAAGCCGGCCGCGAGGTACCGCTGGTTGATGCGGAGGATGCGCGGGTCCTGCTCGTAGCGGCCCGGACGCAGGCCGAGGATGCGCTTGCGGAGGGAGTCGTTCGAGCCGACCCACGACACGACGGAGTCGCGCGCTTCGATGAAGAGCAGATAGTAGGACTTGTTCGGGTTGGCCGACTCGATGAGCTTGCCGAGCGGCACCACCTCGTCACCGCCGCGAAGGACGACGACGTCCGGGTTGAACGCCTTCACGTTGAGCGAGAGGTTCGCGAAGCCCTCCTGGAAGTTGGGGTCCGCGCTGGGCGGCGTGAACTGGAACTCCTTGTAGAGCGTCGGGCCGTTCTCGGCCGCCGACTTGCCGCCGTTGAACCGCACCTGCTCGAACATCTGCTGCGCGTCGGTCTCCGCGGCGCCGGTCGAGGGATACAGGAAGGCGACCTTCAGCGGCCGCGTCGCCGCGTCCGGCATCTTGGCGCGGATGACGGGCTCGATGAGGTTCACGCCCTGCGCGTAGCCGGTGATGATGCCGCCGACGGGAAGACCGAAGACGAACACGGAGCCGGCGCGGCCCGGGATCTGGTAGGCGACCTGATCCTCGGCGACGGTGAGCATCGTGGCGCCCGCGGCGACGGCCTTCTGGACGCCGTAGGTGGTCATGTCGATCGAGGCGAAGGGCCCGAGCGAGATCGGCACCTGCACGGTGTCGAAGAGGTGATCGCTGACCGCCTTGTGAAGCTCCTGCTGCCCGATCGGGACGTCGCAGGAGAGGAAGACGACCGGACGAGGATTGCCGCCGGAGGTCGTCGACGGCGGAAGGCCACCCTGCGTCGACTTGAAGTCACGACGAACGAGCTCGAGGGCGGACTCGCAGGCCTGCGTCTGCGGGGCCCAGCTCGGGACGCCGTGCGAGCCGATGATCACGGTCTCGTCGTTCCGCAGGTCGTCCTTGTCCGCGAGGAGCTTGCATTCCTTCGTCACGAGCGAAACGCACGTGTGGTCGGACTTGCGGCAGATGGCGGATTCGTTGCCGAGCCGCTCGATGCATTGAACGTTCGTCGCGCAGTAGTCGACGGACCGCACGCAGGCGCCTTGCGCGCCGCAGAACGAATCCGTGAACGATGCGCCGCGCGCGCGGCAGTCGTCGTCGGTCGAGCACTGCTCCGTCTTGGAGTCCACGATGACCGAGCACGCCGCGCCCTGCGCAGCCAAAACACCAGCGAGCAGCAGTAGTGCGCACGCGACCAGTCGGTTCGACATAAGAGACGCTTTCCTTTGATCCCGTCGAGCAGAGGCGCGAGCTCTCGCTCGCGATAGGCCTCCTCGAGTCTCCATGATTGTCTTGGTTTCCGCATCCTCCCGTCAAGTGCTCTTGCGCGAGCGAGCGATCACATGATGCGCGGGACGCTCACATGTGCCGCGCGGTCTCGCGAGCTCATGCTGTGAAGGAGTTGAGATCAGCGCGCGGAAAGGTGACGATGGGCTTGTCGTGTTCTCATTTTCCTTTTTCTCGGAGGCTTCAATCATGCGTGTCCGGCGTAACAATCACTTCAGGACCACGGTGGCGTGGCTCGCGGTTTCGGGCATGGTCGCATGCTCCCTTCTTGTCGCTTGCAGCGACGACGACTCTCCGGGCTCCGCGTCGACGATCGACGCCGGCAACAAGGACACCGGCGCGGGCGCCGACACGTCGCCCCCGGCGTCCGACGTCGCGATCCGCGTCACCGCGAAGTACGCGGGCACCCAGCAGGGCCCCGTTCTCGTCTCGATCTTCCCGACGCCCGATCCCAGCGCGGGCGCGCCCTCGGGCACCGGCAGCAACGAGAACCCGACCTGGCCGGGCACCAACACGGTCGACGTGAAGAACGTCTCGCCGGGCAGCTACTACGCGTTCGCCTACGTGATGGTCGGCGCCTCCCACCGCATGGGTCCGACGTCGACGGATCCCGCGAACCTCGGTCCGGTCCCGATCACCGTGACCGCGGGCGCGACGACGGCCGTGACCCTCGAGCTGTTCGATCCGCCGGCCGGCGACGCCGGTGCCGATGCGGACGCAGCCGACGCCGACGGCGGCTGAGCGAGACGAGCGGAGCCACCGAGAGCGGCCGATCGACGCGAAGTCGATCGGCCGGTGGGGAGTCGAAGTGACGCAGTCGGTGGTGTTCCTCAACGATCGCTTTCTCGCGAGTGACGAGCCCGCGACCGTCCCGCTGGTCGATCGCGGCAACCTGTTCGGCGACTCGGTGTTCGCCACGGTCAGGTTCGCGGGGGGGCGTCTCTTCTGCGGTGCGCTGCACGTCGCGCGACTCTTCGCAGCGGCGCGGGACCTCGGGATCGAGACGCGATTCGAAGAGCGCGCCGCGCTCGCCCTCGCGACGGAAGCGGCCCTGCGCGTCGGCGTCCCGGACGTCACCGTGCGCATCACGTTGAGCCGCGGGGTAGGCGGCGTGGGAATCGGCACGATCGGCGAGATGCTTCCGACGTCCTCGATCCTGGCGCGCCCGACCTCGCCCTATCCGCCCTCTGCCTACGACCTCGGCGCCGACACGATGATCGTGGACGTCTGCCGCGTGCCCTCGGCGTGCCTGCCCCCCCGGCACAAGACCGGGAACTATCTGCCCGCGATCCTCGCGAGGCGGCAGCTCGAGTCCCGCGGGCTCTTCGAGGGCATCCAGCGCTGCGTCGACGGGCAGATCAGCAGCGGGACGGTGTCGAATCTCTTTCTCGTGCGCGCCGGCGAGCTCCTCACGCCCCACCTCGCGAGCGACTGCCGTCCCGGCATCACGCGCGAGGCGCTCCTCGAGCTCGCGCCCCGGCACGGGCTACGCGCCGTGGAGCAGCGCGTGACCGACGACGACCTGCGGAGCGCGGAGGAGGCATTCTTCGCGAACACCATCATGGAGGCGCTCCCCATCCGCGCCATCGAGGGCATCGCGACGTACGCGTCCATCGCCGTCTCGAAGCGGCTGCGGCAGGCGCTGCGCGAGGCCTATGCGGGCGGCGACCTCGTCATGGACGGAGCGGTACGTGGCTGATACCGTCAGGCCCATGGAGGAGCGGTTCGTCAAGCGTGGCTTCGAGGCTCTCGACCGGAGTCAACAAGGGACGTTCCCTCGCGACATCGAGATTCACGGCCGGACGTTCAGCGTCTTCAAGAACGTCTTCTCGCCGATCTACATGAGCTCGGCGGACTTCAGCGAGGGCTTTCCGCCGCTCGCCGGTCTCGACTTCCTCGACATGGGCTGCGGGCTCGGCCTCTTCTCGATCCTCGCCGCGCTCGGCGGGGCGCGACGCGTCGTGGGCACCGACATCAACGAGGACGCGGTCGCGAACACCCGCGTCAACGTGGAGCGGTACGGCGTCGCGGACCGCGTCGAGGCGCGCTGCGGCGACCTCTTCGCGGCGATCCGCAAGGACGAGCAGTTCGACGTCATCTTCTGGAACAGCCCGATGATGATGACCCCGGACGACACGAGCCCCACCGTCCTCCAGCGCTCCGCGTTCGATCCGGCGTATACGACGCTGCGCCGCTACATCGAGGAAGCGCGTCCGCACCTCACGCCGTCGGGCCGCCTCTTCATCGGATTCAGCATCACCCTCGGTGACCTGGACCGCCTGAAGGCCATCGCTGCCGAGAGCGGACGGTCGCTCGTGATCACCAAGGAGTGGCCGGCGACCGTCGCCGTGCCGGCGACCTTCGAGCTCATCGAAGTCCTCTGATCACTCCCCCGGGCCGGAACCCCGTCTCGTTCCTGCTCATCCTCCTGTTCCTCGACGCGCTCGGCATCGGCGCGCTTCTGCCGGTGCTGCCGCGCCTGCTCTCGTCCCTCGCGGGCGGCAATGGCGGGGCCCGCTTCTACGGCGCCTTCGTGGCGGCATATGCCGCGATGCAGCTCGTGTTCGCGCCCATCCTGGGCGCGCTCAGCGATCGCTTCGGCCGCCGCCCCGTCATCCTCGGATCGCTGCTCGGAGCAGGGCTCGATTACGTGCTGCTCGCCGTCGCGCCGTCACTCGCCTGGCTGGCCGTCGGACGCATCGTTGCCGGCGCCACGGGCGCGAGCTTCTCCGCCGCGACCGCCTACATCGTCGACGTCACGCCGGTCGAGCGACGCGCCCAGACGTTCGGCCTCATGGGCGGCGCGTTCGGGCTCGGGTTCGTGGTCGGTCCCGCGCTCGGAGGACTGACTGGCAGCATCAACCTTCGCGGGCCGTTCGTGCTCGCCGCCGTGCTCAACGCCGCAAACTTCGTTTATGGCCTGGTCGTTCTGCCCGAGTCGTTGGCTCGCGAGCATCGCCGCGCCTTCTCGCTCCGGCGCGCGAACCCGGTCACGGCGCTCCGCATGCTCGTACGACGAATCTCGGTGCGGCGGATGGCGGGCGTCGCGACTTGCTGCTTCTTCGCGCAGCAGATCATGCAGAGCGTCTGGGCGCTCCACACGGAGATGCGCCTCGGCTGGTCGCCGCTCGATATCGGACTATCGCTCGCGGTGGTCGGTATCCTCGGGATCGTCGTCCAGGCGTGGGTGGTCCGGCTCGTCGTGCCGAGGCTCGGCGAGGCGCGCACGGTGGTCGTCGGTCTCGTCCTGAACGCCCTCGGCTTCGTCGGCTTCGCGGTCACCAGCTCGGCGATCGCCGTCTATGCGCTCATCGTGCTGTTCTCGCTCGGCGGCGTCGCGGCGCCCGCCCTGCAATCCATGCTCTCGGCCCAGGTCGGTCCCTCCGAGCAGGGTGAGCTGCAGGGCTCGCTCGGTGCCGTGAGCAGCTTGACCGCGATCATCGGCCCGCTCGTGGCCGTCGGACTCTTTGCGCGCCTCGAGCCGTCCCTGGCGCGGCCGCACGTGCCCGGCGCTGCGTTCCTGCTGGGCGCGCTGACCTGCGCCCTCGGGATCGCGATGGCGAGGCGTCTCGTCGCGCGCGTTGGCGCCTGAGCGCCGCCGGCTCTCCGTCAGACCACGGGCGGCGCCGAGCGAAGGATCGGCGCCTTGCTGTGCACGAGGCGCTCGAGCAGCTCGGTCGCGGCGCTGGCGGGGGCAAGGCGGGTCAGGGCGGAGCGCGCCGCCTCCGCCCGGGTACGGTACGAGGGATCGGCGAGCACGGCGCGCGCGGCGGCGCGGATCTGCTCGATCGATCGCTCGTGCTCCTGGAGCTGCCGGCCCAGCCCGATGTTCTCGCAGATGCGCGCGTTCCGCGGCTGGTCGGCCCAGATCGGGAGCACGAGGACGGGGACCGCGCTCTCGAGGGCAACGATCGCAGAGCCGAAGCCACCGTGCGTGATGAAGAGATCACAGCTCGGCAACAGGTGGGCGTGCGACACGTATCGCTCGAGGCGAACGTTCGCGGGCAACGGGCCGAGGACCGAAAGGTCCGTGCTCGGCCCGGTCGCCACGACGACGTTCACGTTCTCCTCGGCGAGCGCCGTGATGACGTCGCGATAGAGCTCGGTCGGCGAGATGACGGTCCCGAACGACACGTGCACGGTAGGCCGCAGAGGCAGCGCGGCGATCCACTCCGGACGAGGAGTATCGCGCGCGGTGAGCGACGCGAAGAAGTGAGTCACCGGAGAGACAACCTCGGATTCTTCGGTGAACTCCGGCGGGAAGAACGCAAGGTCCAGATAGCGGTGGAGCATGGCGAAGTCGTCGAGTGGCGCGAGGCCGTGTGCTTTTCGCAACTCAGCGAGCCGCGTCCCGAAGAGGAACTCGAGAAGATCGGGCCCGAACAGGGTGGGATTGCACGTGGCATAGGGGATTCCCTCCTTCTCGGCGGCGATGCAGCTCGCGAACTCCCACGGATCGCGCACGACGGCATCGGCCCGCCACGTGCGGATGTGGTTCACGAGATCGGGGACCATGGCGGTCGCGGTGGCGCCGGCGAAGACGTCCCCCTCCATCATCACCCCGGACCCGGGGACCCCTGCCCCCGGGAAGTGCACGTCCTTGTCCGATTCAATCCAGTCGATGCCGGCTTCGAGGAGCTCGAAGCCGGTATTCTCCACGCTGGGCCCGAACGACCGCGCGCTCGCGAACGCGATGGTGTGTCCCGCATCCCGCGCCGCCCGCGCGAACGGCAGCATCACATTCAGGTGGCCCAGGCCCGGCTGTAACGTGAAGAGGAATCTCATCAGTAATGGCAACCTATCCGGCCCGCGCACGCCGCGCAAGGCGCCGACGTCAGAGATCCTTCTCGGCTCCGCCCGTCACCTCGCCGCCCACGACCGTGAGCAGGCTGGATGTCCCGGGTAGCGCCTCGGGCGGGATGCTGAAGAGCGGCGCCGAGAGAATGGCGAAGTCCGCGAGCTTGCCGGCTTCGAGCGTGCCCCGCTCCGCCTCCGCGTGCTCGGCGTACGCCGCCTCGCGGGTGTACGCGTCGACCGCCTGCTCGCGCGTGATCGCCTCTTCCGGGCGGTACGGGTGAATGGTCGCCAGCATGATGTTGAGGAAGGGATTCATCGGTCCGTCCGACCCGATCGCGACGTGCACGCCGCTCCGGATGAGCGACGCTAGCCGCTGCGCGCGACGCGCCGGGCCGAACCGCTTCATCTGCAGCTCGACGAGCGCGAAGTGGGTCGGATTGACCACGACGACACACGAGAGATCGCGGACGCGCGCGTCGTCCTCGGCGCGGAGCCAGTCGCCGTGCTCGATGCGCGGTCGCAGCGCCGCCCGGTCCGCCGGTGACATGCGCGAGGCGGCGGTGATCGCCTCGCCGATCGCGAGATCGCCGACGGCATGCACCAGGGGCTGCTGCTTGGCCTTGGCGGCCTGGGCGAAGAAGCCGGTCACCTCGTCCTGGACGAAGGTAGGCTTCGCGGTCGTCTTCGAGTCCGCGTACGGCGTGCTCACGGCAGCCCCGCGCTCGAACGGAGTTCCGTCGAGCATCCACTTCACGCCGTCGATCGTGAGCTTCTCGCCGCGCCGCTCGCTCGGCAGGATGGGCTCAGCCTTCGTGGCCGGCCAGTTGATCCAGCGGAGTCGCGGACCGTGCTGGACGGTGGATTCCGCAGCACGCAGGTAGCGGTCCGCGGGAGACCACGACATCGTCTGGATGGAGGTGATGCCGAAGTGCGCGGCCTGCCCGAAGGTCGCTCGCTGTCCCGCCGCGATGTCCTCGTCCGAGGCTTGCGCCGCGAGCGCTCGCCCGGTGATCCACTCGGCGTATTCGTACGCGCGGCCGTCGAGCTTGCCGTCCTTCGTGCGGCCGAACCGGCCCCCCGGCGGGTCGGTGACCGAATCCTTGATCTTGAGCGCGTCGAGCGCCTTCGAGCTCAGGATGTGACCGTGGCCGTAATAGGCACGGAGGAACACCGGATTCTCCGGAGCCAGGGAGTCGAGCAATACCCGGTTGACGGTCGCATCCTCGAGGATCGCGATCCCGACGTCCGCGATGATCCACTTGCCGTTCTTCTTCGCGGCCTCCGCGGTGATGGCGGCGCGCACCTCGGCGAGCGTCGGCTCCATCGAGTTGAACCGCAGGACCGTGCCCGCGGGATCCGGGATGTCGTGGTAGTGCGCGTCGTTCAGGCCCGGGATGACCGTCTTGCCGTGGACGTCGATGCTGTCGGCCCCCGGATACGCGGCGAGGACGGCCTCGTTGGTGCCGACCTTCAGGATCTTCGTGCCGCCGATCGCGATGGCCTGGGCGTGCGGCGCGCCAGCGACCGCCGTGTACACGTCGCCATGATGGAACACGCGCACGCGTCCCGCCGGGCCTCCAGGCGTGGTGGGCGGGCCGGACGCGACGGGCGGCGGCCCGCTCGGGGGGGCCGGTCGCGGCGAGGGCTGCTCACCTCCACAGGCGCCCGCCGAGGCAATCGTCACGAGCGCAATACCGACCGAGACTCGTCTGAACATCCGATATCGACTCCTTCGAGGGACGAGGACGATACAGGGTGCTCGGCCCCACAGCACGAAAGTCGGCGGAGCAGGTGCTCCGCCGACTCTGGCATCTCGAGAGGTCGCTCAGGTCAGAGTCGGCGCGTGTACGCGACGAGCGGCGCGATGTCCTCGTCGGCAATCTCCGGCGGCCGGCTCGGGAACGGAACCTCCGGCGGGATGACCCGGCGGAGCGCGGTGAAGAGCTGCTGGTAGTGCTTCATGACCGTCGTGAGGTCGGGTGCGCTGTTGTCGTGGAAGTACGGCGCCGTCTTGCCGACACCGAACAGGGTCGGCACGTCGAACTGCGCGAAGTCGGCCATGTCGCCGGAGATGAGGGCCTTGCCGGGGTCGGTGGACGGACGGATCGCCGGCGCGGGCGCACCGGGGATGCGCACCGCCCAGAGCCGCACGCGCAGCGGGGGCGAGGGCGGGAACGGGAGGTCTTCCGCGAACGGCGGCAGCGGCTTGGACACCATGATGTCCTGGAGCGCGGCGAGCTGCGGAAGCGGCTGGGTGCCACGAGGGCCGCCGTGACAGGTCGCGCAGTCGACGGCGAAGAGCGCCTTGCCCTGCTGCTCGAGCGGCGTGAGGTCGGTCGGCTCCGTGGAAGGCAGCGGGCCGCCGCTCGCGAGCGCATCGGAGAGCCGGCGCGCCCGGTGCGACGAGAACTGCGTCTTCTCGAAGGCACTCACGTCATCGAGGAAGAACGAGGGGGCCTTGCGCTTCGCCTCGGCGTGGTTGTCGAGCGCGCTCTGCGCCTGGATCTGCAGCGTGGCGAACCGGCCGTCGGCCTGGTAGGGCGCGGTGAAGGCAACGTTGTTGATGGTGGGGACGGCGCGGAACACGTCGACCGTGGTGGCGCCCGGATCGTCGAGCGGCCAGATCAGCTTGTTGCCCGCCGAGTCGGTGGGCAGCTTCAGCACGACGCGGACGAGACCGCGCTTCAGGTTCGAGAAGTCGTTCGCGAAGTCGTTCGCGTCGATCGACCGGAAGAGCGGATCGTCGGCGTTCGGGTGATGCTTGCGTGCAGCCTGGAGCTTGTCCCAGCGCGCCTGCACGTGCGCCGGGGTGAGCTGGAATCCGTCCTCCTTCACGTGGCACGTGGCGCACGCGCGGCCGTTGCCCTGGACGCCGGGGAACTCGTTGAAGAACAGCTCGCGACCGATCAGGACACCGAAGGGTCCGTGACCGTCATCGTCCGCGTCGTCGTCCGAGTGGAACGTGGACGCCTGCTCGACACTCGCCACGGGCTCGTCGTCCGACGTCGCTCCATCGGCGGAGCAACCGGCCACGAGCCCGGCGGCCACCACTGCCAATCCAACGATGACTTCCGTGCGCATTAACAAACCTCCACGACGCGTTCGCCGCATCGCGAACCACTCAAGCAAAGCGCAGGCCGTTCACGTGGATCGGCGTTTCCTCGGGGCTATGGACGCGGAGACCACAGCGCGCTGCTCGTTCGTCGTCTGCGAGTCGACGAACTGTGAACGGCCAAGGCACAGCGTGCGTTCGGCTGATGAAGCAGCGGCGCCGCCACGCGCGTACATCGTAGGAGCGTCGCCTTCGCCGTGCACGCGGCGCGCCGCATTGTCGTTGCTTGGCGTTCGCGGTTCCCTCATGCTGGCCGCCTTCGCGAGTGCCGACGTGAGCGATCCCCAGTCACCGAACCCGCCCGACAAAGTCCGGCCTCCCAATCCCTGGTGGTTCTTCCTGATGAGCCCCTTCCCGCTCACGCACCCACCTTTGCCGGGAGGGAGGCAGCACGGGACGACCGCCGCGCTCGGCGTGCTGGTCGGCGCGCTCACCGGCGCCTTCTACGCCCTCGTCTACTGGGCGGCCGCGCACTTCTTCCCGAACGCCGTCGCCTGCGGCGTCGCGTGGGCGCTGTCCGTCGCCATCAACTGGATCGTGATCGACGGGCTCGCCGACTGCGCCGACGGCTTCTGCGTTCCGCGCTCCGCGGAGGAGTCGCTGCGCATCATGAGGGAGCCGAGCAGCGGGGTCGCCGGCATATGCGCGATCGTCGTCTTCGTCGGGCTCCAGCTCCTCTTCTTGACGAGCGTCCCTCCCGGGCGGGCGGTCGTCGCGATCGTGGTCACGTCGGTCACCGCGCGGTGGGCGTGTCTCGTCTCCGTCTACCGCGCCGACCCACGCGGGAACGACACGCTCCTCGCCCCGTACGTCGCGGAGCTCGGCCCGGTGCGGTTCGGCCTGGCCACCCTCGTCACCCTGGGGATCGCCGTCGAATGCATGGGGCCGGGCCGCGGCCTGGCGGTGGTTGCAGCAGCGCTCGTGTGCGCGCTCGGGGTCCGCAGGGTCGGCTACGCCCGCATCGGGGGGATGAACGGGGACGTCGCCGGCGCGGCGCTCCAGATCGCGCTGACCGCAAGCTGGCTCGTCGCGGCGGCACGCTGATGGGAGCGCGCATCGCCGTCTACTTCGGGACCTTCGACCCGGTGCACAGCGGGCATCTGCTCGTCGTCGAGCGGGGCGCCGAGCTCTTCGACGAGCTCATCGTGATGCTCGCGGTTAATCCGCGGAAGCCGGAGGCCGGTCGGCTGTTCACGATCGCCGAACGGCTAGACATGCTGCGCGCGGTCACGGCGCGGTGGCCGAACGTCCGCTGCGAGTCCTCGGAAGAGGAGATGACCGCCTTCGCACGTGCGCGTGGCGCCACCTACCTCCTGAGAGGCCATCGCGGCGTGGAGGACTCCGAGGCCGAGCTCCGCCTCGCCGCACACAATGCCGAGCTAGCGCCCGAGGTCGTGACGGTGTTCGTCACGGGCGCCGTTACGAGCTCCTCGTCACTGAAGGAACGCGCGCTCGCGGGTGAGCCGGTCGACGGGCTGTGTCCGCCGCTCGTCGCCGAGCGTCTGGCTGCACGGCTGGCGCGAGGCCGGCCGACCTGACGCGCGGTGCGCAAGAAGGAGCGCAGCACGCGCAACGCGGTGCGCAAACCCTATCATCAGTGGTATAGTCGGGGGAGAGCTGGAGGCTTCCTCGATGACTTTCACCGCACCCGGGCCGGGGACGTGGGTTCACGACGTGACGCATCACCCGCACGCACTCCCGCGACTGCATGCGAGAGCCATCGTCGAGCACTTCGAGCGTGGGTTCGCCGATGCGCAGCCGGTCCACGGGTCGTCGCTGCTCACCCTCGCGCACCGCGAGGTGAACGGGTTCATCTACACGCAGGCGCATCCCGTCGGCGCGCCGCTCGGGGCGAACCCGCCTCCCGCGCCCATCATGTGGCTGCTGCTGCGGCTCCATCCCCAGATCCGTGAGCGCGGGAAGATCTCGCGCGACCTCCTCCGCACGAAGGCGTGGCGCGCCGACCTCAAACGCTGGGACGAGGAGGTCAAGCCGCGGAACGTGAAGCGCTACCTCGCGCTCCTCGACGTCGACGTGAAGGCCGCGACCGACGAGGAGCTCGCGGCGCACATCGGCGAGTGCCACGAGGAGCTCGAGAAGGCGCTCTACGTGCACGGTCGCTACACGACGCCGGCGCTCTTTCCGCTGGCCCTCTTCGCGGCGCGCGTGCAGCAGTGGACGGGCGCGTCGGTTCCGGAGGCGCTGCGTGACGTCCATGGCCGGTCGGCGATCTCACGCGGGTGGAGCCCCGAGCTCGACGCGGTCGTGACCGCGATGCGCGCCAGCGCTGACGCGCAGCGTACGCTGCACGGCCCGGACGCCGGCGAGGTGCTCGCCACGCTCGAAGCGCGGACCGACGCGGTCGGCGAGGCCGTGCGCGAGCTCCTGCGCCACGTCGGGTACCGGCTGGTGAGCGGCTACGACCTCGGCCAGCAGTACGCCCGCGAGACGCCGCACGTCATCGTCGAGTCGATCCGGTCGGCGCTGTCCGGCGCGGCGAAGGCAACGACGACGAACGAGGCGCGCACGTCGGCGCTGCGCGCGCGCGTTCCCGCCGAGCACCACGCGGAGTTCGACGAGCTCTTCGAGGAGGCGAACCTCATGAACCGCCTTCGCGACGAGCGCGCGCTCTATTGCGATATCTGGATCTCCGGAATCCTCCGCCGCGCCGTGCTCGAGGCCGGTCGCCGACTCGCGGAACGGGGCGCGCTCGCGAAGCCCTCCGACCTCGTCGAGGCGACCGCGAGCGAGATGGCAGACCTCCTGCGCGGCAACGCCGGCGCCCCCTCGGCGGACACCCTCGAAGGCCGGGCGCGCGCACGCGCTGCGCTGAACGAGAAGGAGCCGCCGCCGTTCCTCGGCGCGCCTCCCGGGCCGATGCCCGCACTCTCCCTCTATCCGCCGGCGCTCCGCCTCGTGCGACAGATCGAGGACGTGGTCGTCAACGGTCTCTACATGGACGCGGCGCCCGACAAGGCAGCTCCCGACGCGGTCGTCGTCCGGGGGCTCGGCGTGAGCAAGGGCGTCTACGAGGGACCGGCGCGGGTCATCCGCGAACCGCAGGATCTCGACCGGGTGAGCCCCGGCGACGTGCTCGTCGCGTCCGCCACCTCGCCCGCCTACTCGCGGGCGATCGCGGTCGTCGGCGCGATCGTCACCGATCGCGGCGGAGCGCTCACGCACGCCGCGATCATGACCCGTGAGCTCGGGATCCCCGGCGTCGTCGGCACGCGCGAGGGGACGCGGAAGATCAAGGACGGGGCCCGGGTCCGGGTGGACGGCACGACCGGCGAGGTCACGATCTTGCCATGAGGAGCCCCGCGCGACTCTCCGAGGTCGACGACGAACGCGTCTACGGAGGCAAGGCGCACTTCCTCGGCATGCTGACGCGCGCCGGGATCCGGATTCCCGAGGGCATCGCGCTCCCGGCGGCGTGGGTGCAGCGCGTCGTCGACGGTGACGCCGCGGCGTCCGCCGAGCTCAGCGCCATCGCTGCGGGGCTCCGGTGGCCGGTCTCGGTGCGCTCGTCGGCGGTCGGCGAGGACTCGCGCGAAGCGAGCCACGCCGGGCAGTTCCTGACCAAGCTGAACGTGTGCTCGGCGGAGGAGCTGCTCGCCGCGATCCACGAGGTCCACGGGTCGGCAGGCGCGGCGAACGAGTACCGTCAGCGCGAAGGCCTGCACGAGGCGGTGGCGATGGCGATCGTGGTCCAGCGGATGGTCATACCCCGCGTCGCCGGCGTCATGTTCACGTGCGACCCGGTCACGGGCGAGGAAGGCGTGGTCATCGAGGCGAGCTGGGGTCTCGGCGAGGCGGTGGTGTCGAGCCTCGTGGTGCCGGACATGTTCCGGCTCGGACCGCAGGGCGGCCTCCTCGAGTGCCGACCCGGCGAGAAGACGGTCATGCTCGTCGCCGCGGGGAGCGGCGGCGGCACCGTGGAGCGCGAGGTCGAGCCAGAGCGGGTGTGGATGCCGTGCTTGTCGGATGCCGAGATCGTGGAGCTGCACGCGCTCGCGCTACGGTGCCAGCAGCTCCTCGGCGGACATGCGGACGTCGAGTGGGCCATCGCCGAAGACGGCCTTTTCGCGCTGCAGTGTCGCCCCGCGACCGCGATTGGCTGACGGCGGGCGAGCGGCGTGCAGCGCCTACCGGTATGACGGGCGCCCACGTCGCGCGCTGGCGGCGCCGCGATTGTCCCATCTTTCTGTTTGAGATTTCGCGCAAGTAGGCTGAGATCACACGATGGCCGGGACCATCGGCGGAGAGCCGAAGACAGCTGTGATACCGAAACTCTACGACGACGAGATCGACGGGGAGAGCGAGCCGACGAGCCACAGCGACTTCAACACGCTGGAGCGCGCGAAGCTCGCGGGCACGCCCGCCTATCTCGTTCGTCATGGAGGTGGCCACGAGCTCTTCTCGCTCGCGGAAGGCGACCGAAGGCTCGGTCGCTCCTCGACGTGTGACATCCGCGTGAACGAGGCAGGTGTCTCGCGCGTGCATGCCGTCATCCGCGGCACGCGCGGCGACTACCAGATCGAGGACGCGGGCAGCGCGAACGGCACGACGCTCAACGGGAAGCTGATCGCCGGCGCCTACCAGCTGAAGGCCGGAGACCGGATCGGCATCGGTCCGGTCACGTTCCGCTTCGAGCACACCCCGGCCGACGAGCACGGCACGACGCCGGTGGCCCTCGCGGCGTGGACGCCCACGTCGTGGAAGACGAAGCCCGCCCAGCAGATGCCGCGCTACGAGAGCGCCGCGGAGGTCGATGCGGTCGTCGATCGGATCCGCACCCTGCCGCCGCTCGTCACGTCATGGGAGATCGAGCGCCTCAAGAATCTGATGGCGGAGGCGCAGAACGGCGAGCGCTTCATCCTGCAGGGCGGCGATTGCGCCGAGACCTTCCGCGAGTGCGACTCGACGATCATCACGAACAAGCTGAAGATCCTGCTGCAGATGTCGCTCGTGCTGACGCAGGCGGCGCGGAAGCCGATCGTGCGGATCGGCCGCTTCGCCGGGCAGTACGCGAAGCCGCGGTCGCAGCCGACCGAGACGAGGGACGGCGTCGAGCTTCCCAGCTACGTCGGTGACCTCGTGAACTGTCCCGAGTTCACGGCAGCAGCCCGGCGTCACGACCCGCAGCTGCTGCTCGCGGGCTATCACCACGCGTCGATGACCCTCAACTTCATCCGCGCGCTGTCGGCGGGAGGCTTCTCGGATCTTCGCCGCGCGGAGTACTTCGATCTGTCCGTCTTCGAGCGCGCCGACCTGCCGTCGTCGCTGCGCGAGGACTACATCCGCATGAGCAAGCAGGTCGCCGAAGGGCTGCACTTCATGCGCTCGTTCGGCACGAGCTCCCTCGACGACCTCGCGAAGGTGGAATTCTTTGCCAGCCACGAAGGGTTGAATCTCGTCTACGAGTCCGCGCAAACGCGCCAGGTGCCGAATCGCAACGGGCACTACTGTCTGAGCACGCACCTGCCCTGGATCGGTGACCGCACGCGCGC
This sequence comes from Labilithrix sp., assembly GCA_028287035.1. The sequence continues at coordinate 15,625 of JAQBQL010000233.1, forward strand.
GCTCGACAGCGCACATATGGAGTTCTTCCGCGGAATCGCCAATCCGGTCGGCGTGAAGGTCGGCCCGAAGTCGTCGCCGCAGGAGGTCGTCGACGCGCTCCGCTTCCTGAACCCGAGCGACGAGCCGGGCAAGGTCGCCCTCATCGTCCGGATGGGCGCGTCCGCAGTGCAGTCGAAGCTCCCGCCGCTGCTGCAGGCCGTCGCCCGCTCACGGCGGAAGGTGCTATGGATCTGCGATCCCATGCACGGGAACGGCACGGCCACCCGTAGCGGATTGAAGACCCGGAACTTCGACGATATCCTGAAGGAGATCGAGGAGACGTTCCTGGCCCACGAGCAAGCAGGAACGTACTTCGGTGGCGTCCACTTCGAGCTCACCGGAGAGGACGTCACCGAGTGCATCGGCGGCGGCCTGTCCGAGGCCGACCTCGACACCCGCTACCTGACTGCCTGCGATCCTCGTCTCAATTACCGGCAGGCGATGGAGATGGCCTTCCGCATCGCCAAGCGCATCGGCACCTCCTCGGTGCGCCGCGCCTCGAGCCTTCCGCCTCCTTCATCCATCGTCCGCTGACTCCGGCCGCCCCAAACCTCACGCAGAGAGAGACTATGAAGCGTTTCGCATTCCTTGCACTCGTATCGGCCGGAACGATCCTGCCCGGGTTGGCCTCGGCCCAGGGCACGCCGGGCTCGACCGCCCCCACCGCGCCGGCCGCGCAGCCTGCGGGCGCCAGCGCCTCGGCCGCCGGCCAGCCGGCGTACGACGGCGTCGCCGAGGCCCGCGTCCACTACGAACGAGCGCTCCAGCTGTTCAACGAAGAGAACTACGATGCCGCGGCATTCGAGTTCCAGCGCGCGTACGAGCTCGCCCCCAATTACAAGATCCTCTACAACATGGCGCGGCTGCAGCGCGTTCGTAACGACTACGCGACGGCGCTCCAGAACTTCCAGCGCTACCTCATCGAGGGCGGCACCGGCGTCCCCGACGACCGCCGCGCCGAGGTCGAGAAGGAGATCAAGGCGCTCCTTCCGCGCGTCGCGAAGATCACCGTGAAGGTGAGCGAGACCGATGCCGACGTCTACGTCGACGACGGCCCCGTCTGCACCAGCGCCAACGCGTCGTGCGTCGGCAAGTCTCCCCTGCCCGGCCCGCTCGTCGTGAATCCCGGTCGCCGCAAGGTGACTGCCCAGAAGCGCGGTTTCGTGACCGCCTCGAGCACCGTCACGGTCGTCGGCTCGGACACGATCACCGTCGACCTGCACATGGACAGCCTCGACCGTCCCCAGCGGGTCGTCGACACCGGGCCGCGCAACCGGGCGATCGTCGCCTGGGGCGTCACCGCCGCGTTGACCGCGACCTCGGCCGTGTTCGGGGTCCTCGCCCTCAACGAGAGCGACAAGCTGAAGACGCAGCGCGAGGTCTTCGGCGCGGACACGAACGCGCTGTCGAACAGCGGGTCGAAGACCGATACGTACGCGCACCTCTGCGACGGCTTCGCGGCGGGCGCCATCATCGGGGCCGGGTTCGCGACGTTCTTCACCGTCAAGGCGCTCCGCGAGGCGAGCTACAAGGAAGCGCCGGAGCGGACCGGCAAGGTGAACCTGGACCTCGGCGTCGGCTACGTCGGCCTCCACGGCGCGCTCTGACCACCGACTCACGCGGACATCCAGAGCAGTCATTCGTGGACGATCCTCGTAGTCACTGGCGACGACTGGTGCGCGAGCGCGTCGAGAACGACGCCACCGCCGGTGACGAGAGCCTCTGGTGTCCGCGCCTCGAGACCCTCTCCCGGACGGAGCTCGAGGAGCTCCAGTCCGAGAAGATCGAGGCGGCGTTCGAGCTGCTCCTCCACGGCTCGGCGTTCTACCGGGCGAAGCTCGGGGCGGCGGGCCTCGCGTCCGGCGACGTGCGGACGCGCGCCGACCTCCACAAGGTGCCGGTCACGCTACCCGGTGAGTGGATGGACGACCAGCAGGCGAACCCGCCCTGGGGCACGTTCTCGCCGCTGCGTGACGAGGACTGGCTCGCGCGGGGGTGGATGCTCTTCACGACGAGCGGGACGAAGGCGGCCTTTCCGCGCGCCTTCCGCCACACGAGCACCGATCGCGAGCTCTGGGCGTGGCACGGCAAGCGCGCGCTCCACGCGATGGGCGTGCGACGCGGCGACATTGCCATCAACTGTTTTGCATACGGCACGTCGGTCGCGTTCTGGGGATTGCATCACGCGCTCGGCGAGCTCGGCATTCCCGTGATCTCCGGCGGCGGCGCGACCACCGAACGGCGGGTCGAGCTCATTCGCCAGTTCAAGCCGACCGTCCTCCTGTGCACGCCGTCGTACGCGCTCCACCTCGGTCGCGCGCTCGAGGAGACCGGTCGCTCGGCGCGGGAGTCGAGCATTCGCCGCATCGTGCTGGCCGGTGAGCCGGGGGCGAGCGTACCGGCCACGCGCCGGCGCCTCCGCGAGCTATGGGGCGCGGTCGTCCACGACGACTTCGGCTGCACCGAGGTCGCGATGTCGCCGCTCGGCTACACGTGCGCGGCCTCCGAGAACGAGGACGCGCCGTCGCCTCACCTCATGGAAGATCAGTACGTCGTCGAGTGCCTCACGCCCGGCACCTGGACCCCCGTGGCCGACGGCGAGCTCGGCGTCCTCGTGGTGAGCAATCTGTTCAGCGAGGCGCAGCCGATCCTGCGCTACGTGATGGGCGACTGGCTCCGCATCACGCGCGAGCCCTGTGCCTGCGGCCGTACCCACGCCCGCGCCCTGGGCGGCCTCCAGGGCCGGTACGACGACGTCGTGAAGGTGAAGGGGCTCAAGTTCTATCCGGCGGCCTTCGAGGACGCCATCCGCTCGGTGCGCGGCACCGGCGACGAGTTCAAGGTCGAGATCGAAGGCAATGGCGGGCGCGACGTCGTCACCATCAGCGTCGAACCGGCCGACGCCAGCGAGGATCCCGCGGCGCTCCTCACCCGCGTCGAGCGCGGGGTGAGCGGCGCCCTCGGCATCAACGTCACGGTTCGAGTGCTGCCATCGGGGACGCTCCCGCGCACCCAGACGAAGGCGAAGCGGTTCTTTGATTTGCGACGGACGGAGGAGACAGCGTGATCGAGAGACAGTACGTACCGGCCCACGTTCTCGAACGTGTGCAGCTGAAGCTACCCTTCTGGCGCTATTACGAGCTCTTCCGCGGAAAGCCGTACTCGTTCCTGCTGGACAGCGCGAGCGAGCCGACGACGCTCGGTCGCTACTCGTTCATCGGCGCCGATCCATTCATGGTGTTCCGCGCCAAGCGCGTACGCACCACGCCCGGCAAGCCACACCTCGCCAACATACGCATCCAGGAAGGTAGCGGTCCCGACGCGATCGTCACGGAGTACCAGGGCGACCCGCTCGACGAGCTGCGCCAGCTCCTCGCGGCGCACGACGTCGGCCGCGACCAGTACGCGGGGCGTCCGGTGCCGCTGCTCTCGGGGGCAGTCGGATACTTCGGATACGAGGCGGGCTACTTCATCGAGAACATGGTCGACGGCGGCGCCGACGACCTCGATCTGCCGGACATCCACGTCGGCCTCTACAACTCGCTCCTCGCGCACTGCCACCGCACGAAGCACTCGTACATCTCGGTGCTCGGGCGCGGGCCGAACGAGCGGATGGCCAGGATGCGCGCGATGCGCAAGCGGGACACGCTGCTTGCCGCCATCGAGGCCTTCGAGAAGGATCCGCCGCCCGCGTGGGAGCCCCCCGCGCACTCGACGAAGAAGCTCGACGCGAAGCACATCTCCGAGAAGGACTACTGCGACCTCGTCCAGAAGACGCGGGAGCACATCTTCGCCGGCGACATCTTCGAGATGTGCCTCACCCATCGCATCGAGTCACCGTTCAAGGGCGACCCGTGGAAGCTCTACTCCGAGCTGCGCCGGATCAACCCCGCGCCGTTCGCCTGCTATCTGCAGCTGCCGGAGGCGACGCTCGTGTCCTCCTCGCCGGAGCGCTTCCTGCGTCTCGGCGCGGATCGCACCGCGGAGAGCCGTCCGATCAAGGGCACGCGTCCGCGCGGCGCCACGGAGGAGGAGGACCACCGCCTCTATCTCGACCTCCAGAACACCCTGAAGGACCAGGCCGAGAACAACATGATCGTCGACCTGGTCCGGAACGACTTCGGACGCGTGTGCCGCTTCGGCAGCGTGCACGTCCCGGAGCTCCGGATCATCGAGCGCTATGCGACCGTCTATCAGATGGTGTCGACCATCCGCGGGCAGCTGGACGAGGGGCACGACACCATCGACCTCCTGCGCGCGTGCTTCCCGGGTGGCAGCATGACCGGCGCCCCGAAGATCGAGGCCATGCGGATCATCGACACCCTCGAGCCCGTGAAGCGAAGCGTCTATTCGGGTTCGATCGGCTACGTCGACTTCTCGGGATCGATGGATTTCAACATCGTGATCCGCACCATCATCGTGAAGAACGGGACCGCCTATTACAACGTCGGCGGCGCCATCGTGGCCGACTCGGAGCCGAAGGCGGAGTACCAGGAGACGCTCGACAAGGCCCGCGCGCTCATGCAGGCGCTGGCCAACGTGGGGTCCGAATGAAGACCGTCATCATCGATAATTACGATTCGTTCACCTACAATCTCTACCAGTACCTCGGCGAGCTCGACGAGCGGCCGACGGTGTTCCGGAACGATGCGGTCACGCTCGAGGAGGTGCGGCGGCTCAACCCCGAGCGCATCGTCATCTCGCCCGGTCCCGGCAATCCCGAGGACCCCGCCTACTTCGGTGTCTGCCGGCAGGTGATCCTCGAGCTCGGCAAGACCATCCCGACGCTCGGCGTCTGCCTCGGCCATCAGGGCATCTGCTCGGCCTTCGGTGGCCGCATCGTCCGCGCGCCCGAGGTCATGCACGGGAAGACGAGCCCGATCTCGCACGACAACTCCGACCTGTTCACCGGGCTGCCCGAGCCCTTCGAGGCGATGCGGTATCACTCGCTCGTGGCAGAGCCCGAGTCGCTCCCGGCGTGCCTGAAGGTCACCGCGCGCAGCCTCGACGGGATCATCATGGGCGTCCAGCACACCGAATATCCCATCTACGGAGTGCAGTTCCATCCCGAGTCCATCGGGACCCCGGGCGGGCGCCGCCTCATCGAGAACTTCATCTTCCTCGGTCGATGAGAAAAGTTCGATGAACATCTCCCCGGTCGCGCTGCGCGAGGTGGAAGAGGCGCTGGGCGCAGACAACGTCTCCACCGCGGAGGAGACGCGCGGGGCGGCGACGCAGAACACCTACGAGTTCGGCAAGAGCGCCTCATGCGTCGTGCGGCCGGGTTCGACCGCCGAGGTTTCGGCGGTCGTGCTCTGGGCGGGAAAGCATGGCCTGCGCCTCTACGTGTCGAGCCGGGGCCGGAACTGGGGGTACGGCTCGCGCGTCCCACCCGAGGACCACGTGGTCCTCGTCGACCTCTCGCGCATGAATGCGATCGTCGCCATCGACGAGGACCTCGCCTATGCCCGCGTGCAGTGCGGCGTCTCCTTCGCGGAGCTCAGCGAGGCGCTGCGCGCGCGCGACGCCCGCGTCATGCTCAGCTCGATCGGTGGCCCGCCCGACTCGAGCCTCGTCGGCAACATCATCGAGCGCGGGCTCGGCAAGGGCGTCTACGGGGACCGCTTCCTGAGCTCCTGCAACTTCGAGGTCGTGCTCGCCGACGGCCGCGTCATCCAGACCGGCTTCGGGGCGCTCGCGAATGCACGCGCGGCCCCCGTCCATCGCTGGGGCCTCGGCGTGTCGCTCGACGGTCTCTTCACGCAATCCTCGTTCGGGATCGTCACCGAGGTCACCCTGTGGCTCCAGCGGCGCGCGAAGCACCACGTCTCGGCCATGTTCTGGATCGACGACGACGCGCGCATCGGGAAGCTCGTGGAGGCGGTGCGCGAGCTGAGGCTCGAAGGCACGCTCACGTCCACCTCGCTCCTCGCCAACGACCTCCGGCGCCTCTCCTTCCTCCAGCAGTATCCGTGGGACGCCGCGGGCGGCGCGACTCCGCTGCCCCGTGACGTGCGCCTCAAGCTGCGATCGATCGGCGCCTGGAGCGGCGACTGCACGCTGTACGGCGCGACGCCCGCCCTCGTCGCGGCAGCGCGCGCGCGGGTCGAGGAGGTGCTCGCGCCCCTCACCGACGGCATCGTCTTCTCGGATTCGCTCGAGGGGGCGAGCGACCACGCGCGGCGGAGCGTCCTCGCCGTCCATAGCCTCGCGTCCGGCAATCCCCTGCCCCTCGCGGGATCACCCGTGTACTGGCGCGTGAAGGCGACGCCGCATCGTCACTCCGATCCACACGCGGACGGTTGCGGGCTCCTCTGGTTCAGCCCGGCGCTTCCGATGTCGGCCGAGGCCGCCACATGGTGCACCGAGGCCGCCGAGCGGATCGTGAGCGAGCACGGATTCGAGCCGAACATCGGTCTCAACTGCTTCAGCGATCGCGCGTTCGATTGCACGACGATGATCGTCTACGACCGCGGCGTCGCCGGCGAGGATCGCCGCGCGCTCGAATGCTATTCCGCCCTGCTGAAGGCGTTCGCCGAACAGGGCTATTACCCCTACCGGATGCCGATCGGCATGAATCACCTCCTCGACGGCTACCGCCGGGAGGGGCTGGGCGCCCAGCTCCGCGCCGCGCTCGATCCCGCGGGCGTCTTTGCCGGCGGCCGCTACCTCGAGTGAGCGGCGAGGGAAAACCGGTGGTGGACTTCCCCCTCTCGCGGAACCAGGTCGGCCTCTGGTGGGACTGGCAGCTCGCGCCGGCACGGCCCATCTACAACACGGCGTCGGCCTTTCGCGTGAAAGCGGGCCTCGACGTGGACGCGCTGCGGCGGGGCTTCCAGCGAATCATCGATCGCCACGGCTCCTTCCGGTCGACCGTGGTGCGCGGCGCGGACGGGCGCGTCCTCCAGCGACGCCACGACACGTGGCAAGCGCCGTTCGAGCTCCACGACGCGTCGCAGCTCTCCGAGGACGAGCTCCAGCGCGAGCTGCTGCGCGCGCACGAGGCGCCCGTCGACCTGGGGACGCAGAGCAGCGTGGAGCTCCATGTCTTCACGCTGTCCGCTGGCGAGCACATGGTGCTGCTGCGGTTCCACCACCTCTTCCACGACTTCGGGTCGACCGACGGGCTCCACGGTGAGCTCTTCGAGGCCTACGCGGCGGAGCTGGAGGGTCGCGCGCCCGACTGGGCTCCGCTCACCGGCCAGTACGACGACTTCGTGCGAGAGGAGCAGGCGTTCCTCGCGAGCGACGAGGCGCAGCGCTCGCTCGATTTCTGGCGCGCGCGCCTCGCCGACCTCACCACCGACATCGATCTTCCGACCGATGGGCGCGCCGGCAGCACGCGCGCCGGAGCCACCTTCACGTGTGGCCTCGGCGGACGTGACGCGCTCGCCCGGTTCTGCAAGGCAAACGCGGTATCGCGGTATCGCGTGCTGCTGGCGGCCTACGTCGCCCTCCTGAATCGATATTCGAGCCAGCGCCATTTCGCAGTGGGCACCCCCGTCGATTGCCGGAGCACGAAGTACCCGGGGGTGGCCGGCTACTTCGCCAACCTGCTGCCGTTCGCATTCCACGTGGACGCAGACATGTCGTTCACGGACCTCGTGAAGCACGTCGATGGGGTGGTGACCGAGAGCCTCGCGCATCGCTTCATTCCCTTCCCCACCCTCATCGAGAAGCTCTGGACGGGACCGCGCGGCGGACCGACCCCGTTCTTTCGCACCACGTTCGCGCTGACGAAGGCGGTGCGGTGCCCGGCACTGAATCGCTCGCAGATGTCGACCCACCTTCCGTGGAGCGCGTCGGTCGCGGGGCTCGACCTCGGCTCTCCGCCGCCCCTGCCGCAGCAGGAGGGCCACTTCGACCTGAGCTTCTGGCTCTACGACCTCGATGCCGACGGGCTCGCGCTGGAGGTGAAGTACGACCCGCAGCTCTTCTCGGCGGACGCCGCGCGGCGCATCGCCGGGCACTACAAGAGACTCCTCGAGGGCGCGCTGCGTGCGCCGGAGGCGAGCCTGCGCTCGTACGAGCTGCTCGGCGACGAGGAGCGAGGACGCATCGTCCGTGCCCTGCGTCCTGACGCGCCTCGCTTCGAGCCGGAGCCGGCCCATGCTGCGTTCGCGCGGAGCGTCGCCGCCCGGCCGGGCGCCATCGCGCTGAGGCACGGCGGCGTCGACTGGACGTACGAGCGCACCGCGCGCTGGGCGGACGCACTCGCCGCCGATCTGCAGGCGCGGGGCGTCGCCGCCGGGCAGCTCGTCACCGTCCTGCTACCGAAGTCGCTCGAGGCGGTCGGGGCGATGCTCGGGATCCTCCGGGCGGGGTGCGCATTCCTTCCGGTCGACCCGACGTACCCGCCCGAGCGCATCGCGTTCATGCTGAAGGACTCCGGGACGCGCATCGCGGTGACGAACGCCGCGCTCGCCGGGCTCTTGCCGGAAGGGGTCGAGCACATCGACGTCGCGGCGGAGCGGACCGGAGCGCCGGCGGCGAGGCCCATCACGGCTTCGTCGCTCGCGTACGTCATCTACACGTCGGGCTCGACGGGGACGCCGAAGGGCGTGCTCGTTCCCCACCGAGGAGTCGCGAACCTCGCGCGGGCGCTGGTCGCCGACTGGAGCCTCGACGAGCGATCACGCCTCTTCGCGTTCGCGCCGCTCAGCTTCGACGCCTGCATCGCGGACATCTTCCCCACGCTCATGGCCGGCGGAACGCTTCACCTCGGCGAGGAGCCGTGGCCGAAGGCCGGGCACTTCCTGTCCGGCTTCCTGGCGCGCGAGCGCATCTCGCACGTGACGCTGCCGCCCTCGGTCTGGCTCTCGATGCCGAACGTTCCGCTCCCGGATCTCCTCGTCGGGGTCTCGGCCGGCGAGCCCTGTCCGCGCGAGGTCACGCTGCGCTGGGGAACGTCGCGCGCGTTCTTCAACAACTACGGGCCGACCGAGATCACCGTCTGCGCCACGACGAAGCGCTGTCGCCCCGGGGAGACGCCGACCATCGGCGCGCCGATCCCCGGCATCGCGGCGTACGTGCTCGATGCGTCGCTGAAGGAGGTGCCGATCGGCGTCGCCGGCGAGCTGTGCCTCACCGGCGAGGGGCTCGCCGACGGGTACCTCGGCCGCGAGGAGCTCACCCGCGAACGCTTCGTGCCCGTGCCCGGTGACCCGCACGCGCGCATGTACCGGACCGGCGACGTCGTGCGCTTGCTCGGGTCCGGCGAGCTCGAGTTCGTCGGCCGCACCGACGAGCAGGTCAAGATCCGCGGCTTCCGGATCGAGCTCGCCGAGGTGGAGGACGCCCTCCGCGCGCTCGACGGGATCGAGGACGTCGCGGTCGCCGTTCGCGCGCAGGGTGAGGCTCGGGTCCTCGTCGCGTACGTCGTCGGCGACGCCGAGGATGTCCTGCAACGCGCGCGCGCGCATCTCCCGGGGCACATGGTCCCGTCGGCGGTGGTCCGCGTCGGGACGCTGCCTCGGTCGCCCAGCGGCAAGGTGGACCGCGCCGCGCTGCCGGCGCCGGAGCTCACGACCCCGGGAGCGGCGCCGCTGGTCGGCCCGGTCGAGCAGACGATCGCCGGCGCCTGGGAGACCGTCCTCGGCCACGCGCGCTTCGGTCCGCTCGACGACTTCTTCACGGTGGGCGGCGACTCGCTGACTGCCGTGCAGGTCCTTCATGTGCTCGAGCAGAGCCTTCACACGGCGTTCGCGCCCGACGCGCTGATGCGCGCGAGCTCGATCCGTGGGCTCGCCCGCCTCGTGACCGGCACGGACGCCGCGGGCACCGTGGTCGAGCTCGTGGCGTCCAGCTCGAGCAAGCGCCCGATCGTCCTCGTCCATCCCGCGGGCGGCGACGTGAGCGTCTACCGCCGCTTGACCGACCGGCTGCGCGGCGACCGGCGCATCCTCGCGGTCCGGTCACCGCGCACCTTCGACAGCGAAGCGGACGAGGCGAGCCTCACCTCGCTCGCGGCGCGCTACGTGGCCGACCTCCGCGACGCGGGCGCCGGCAGCTATCACCTCGTGGGCTGGTCACTCGGCGGGGTGATCGCGCAGGAGATGTCGCGACTTCTCGGCGAGCACGAGCGCGGCTCACTCTTCCTGCTCGATGCGAGCCCGAGCTTCCCGCGCGATGCGGTCCCGGACGTTGCCTCTGCGGCCCGTCCCGAGCTCCTCGCGCATCACGCGGGCCTGTACCGCGAGCACGCGGCGCGACCGTCGCCTGCGGTCGCCTCCGTCTGGTGGGCGGAAGGCGGGGTCCATGCGCTCGGCGCGTGGGCATCCTTGTGTAAGGTCGTCAGCGAGGACGTGGTCGCCGCTACTCACGAGGGGCTGCTGTTGCCACCTCATATCGAGCGAGTTGCGGCGAAAATTGTGGAGCGGATCGAGGCAGGCGAATCGGCGGGGTGATAATCTCGGAGGTGAACATGAGTCATCTCCGTCTCGCGTCCCTGTCCGCGGTTCTTGGTGTTGGCTGCACGCTCCTGGGTCTCGTCGCGTGCAGCTCGAGTGAGAGCGACAACAAGACCGGAGCGACGGACGTGAACAGCGCGTGCGAGTCGGCGCTCGACGTCCAGCGCTTCCGCTCCCTCGCCATCGTCGAGGAAGAAGTGATCGGCGATGCGCGCGCGCGGAACGACGTCGACGGGCCGTGGAGCTTCCGTCGCCGGATGGAGGAGCTCGCGCTGCCGGGCGAGGATCCGACGGCGCTGACGCTCGCGTGGCTCGGCACCTGGCGCACCGCCGCGAAGGTGAACCTGTTCGACGTCGCGGCGCGCCCGATGGTCGAGCAGAAGGCATTCTGCAACTGGCTCCGCGCGACGCCTGCGAACGGCTGCGACGCCAGCTGCACCACGTGCACCGAGCGCAAGTTCGATCTCGCCCGGGCTCCGTTCCGGCTGCTCGGGATCACGAACCGCGCCGACCAGGAGATCACGGTCCCGGAGGCGACCACTGCCGGTGAGGTCCGTTACACGTACGGGCTCACGCAGGGCGCCGCCGACGACCCCGCGTCGGCGCCGATGTTCATGTCCGTCATCTTCGAGTACCACCAGCCGCTCAAGGGTCGGTCGCGCAAGGAGCTCGCGCAGAAGTGGTACGCGCTCGGTCAGCACGCGGCGCCGGACGAGGCCTTCAAGTCCGAGCTCGATGGGCTGCTCCGCGATCTCACCGGACCTGGCGCCGAGCCCGGACGCTCGCGCGGGAGCTCGATCCGTCAGGTGCGCACGAACGAGCGCGAGTTCGACTGGCAGTGGGACATGCGCGAGTACGTCGTGACCGACGCCGGCTTCTCGCTCTCCGGCACGCAGAACACGCCTGACCAGTCGGTCAACGGCTCGGCCGCGTTCACGCGTTTCCTGAAGGACAACCGCGCGGCGGTCCTCGCGGGCCAGCACGTCCTGCCGCCGCAGCTCGCGGGCGGCGGCGTCGGGATCATCGCCACGTGGAATGCGCCCGGCGCCGAGACCGACGTGCTCCAGGCGTTCTCACGCGAGACGTGCAACGGCTGTCACCAGAACAAGATGAACGACTTCAACTTGCACATGTCGCCGTTCAAGTCGGGTATCGCCAAGCTGTCGCCGTTCATGAACGACCCCGCGAACCCCGCGAAGGACGACCTCGGGGCGCGCGAGGCTTACATGCGCGGGCAGCTCTGCGGAACGATCCTCTGAGTCACTTCGGGGCGGGCGCCGTTCCGTAGGGATCCTCGTCGCGCATCGGGCCCTTCTTCAGGGCCGACGGCGCGACGCCGGGCGCGGCGGCGTTCCCGTACGGATCCTCGTTGACCATCGGCGCCGGCGCGCGTCGCGGGCGCGTCGTGTCCGAGGGCGCCGGGGCGGCGGCCGGCGGAGTCGGCGCGGCGGCGACGGCAGGCTCGGGCGGCGCTTCGACCTTCGACTTGGCGCCTCGGCCAGCGCCAGGCTTGCGCGTTCCGCTGGCGGTCGTACCGCGACGGTCCGCGGACGGCATGATGTCGCGACCGGCGTCGGCCTCGACGTTGGCGGCTGCTGCCGCGCCTGCATCGGTGGCGACCGGTACGGCGTCGGCAGCGGCGGACGCCGTCGCGGCGGCCTGCGGCTGCGGCTGCGGCTCGACCAGGGGCGCCGCGTCGGCGGCCGCCTCCTGTCGCGGGCTCCCGTTCTGGCAGCCCCCGACGGCCGGAACGAAGGCGAAGACGACGACGGCGAGGAGAGAGCGGCAGGCGGAAGCGTCGCGGGTGGATTTCACGAGGGGTCCCTTCACGAGGTGGTGCTGTGCAAGTCGTTCAAGAAGCGGGGCTCGATCCCTCGGGCACCCACATCGCGCCGCTCAGCGTCGAGGACGTCGGCCCATCGTCGAGATCGGACGTGACCGTCTCGATGGGCAGGCGGACGGCCGCGAGCTGCGCGGCCATCGTGCGGGCATCCGGCTGCCGATCGTTGGGGTCCTTCGACATCGCCTGCGCGATGATGGCTTCGAGCTCGGGCGGGCAGCCCCGGCGCCGCTGCGAGAGTGGCCGGGGCTTGGCGCGCAGGATGTTCACCTGCAGCTCGAGCCGCGAGCTCGCCGCGAACGGGTGCCGCCCGCAGATCGCCTCGTACAGCATCACGCCGACCGAGAAGACGTCCGAGCAAGGGCCGGTCGCGTTGCCCTCGAGCTGCTCGGGCGCCATGTATTGCAGCGTTCCGCAGGCGACCCCTGGCCGCGTGGTGGGGTCGGAACGGTGCGCGCCGAGATCGCGCGCGAGCCCGAAATCGAGGAGCTTCACGGCCGGATCCTGCGAGCTGCCGCGATCGACGAGGAAGATGTTCTCGGGCTTCAGATCGCGATGGATGATCCGCGCGTCGTGCGCGGCGGCGAGGCCGGCCAGCACCTGGAGGAAGATGTCGACCACCGCGCGGACCGGCGGATGCGCGACGCGCCTCATCCAGGCGGCGAGCGCCTGGCCGCGCAGATGCTCGAGGACCAGGTACGGATCGCCGCTCGCGAGCACGCCGTCGTCGATCACGCTGCAGATGTTCGGGTGGCGGACGGCGCCGGCGAGCTTCGCTTCGCGCGCGAGACGCGCGACGACCTCGGGCGAGCTCGCGTGCGGCCGGACCACCTTCACCGCGACGGTCGTTCCGAGCGCGATCGCCTCGGCCTCGTAGACGACGCCCATGCCGCCCGAGCCGATCGCGCGCGTGATGCGGTACTTGCCGTCGAGCAGTGTTCCCACGAAGGGCGACGTGTCGAAGACCGCGAGCTTCGATCGCGACGCGCGCGCAGCCTTCGTGTCGTGGATCGCGTCGTCCAGCGCGCGCCCCGTGGCGGCGCAGAACCGGAGAGAGAGCGCATGAGGCTGCGCGCAGTGCGGACACCAACGAAAGCCAGGCGTCATGGATTCCCCCTCGTGCCACCGCCAGCTTGCCACGGATCGGTCGTATCGAGAGACGTCTTCGGGCCTCCGGGACGCGCGCTGGACGTCGCGCGAGCTCCGCTCGTCACGGGCGAATCGGGCGGAGGCGCCGCTGGCGGCTGCCCGTCGCGGGATCGGGCCGTCGATGCCGACTGTCTTGCGGTGCGGGCGGTTGCCGCGAGCACCGCGCTCGTGGCGCCCGCCGCGGCGAGACCGTCGGCCGTCGATCCCGCGGCCAATGCCTTGGCGGCGGTCGAGCGTACCGAGAGCTCGTTCGCGCTGGGGTCGACCTGCGCGGGCACGCGGGCGCCGCCCTCACCGGCCCGGCTACGCAGCTCGAGCGTCGACGACGCGAGCAGCAGGACGAGCGTTACCAGCACGATGGAGGCTGCCGCAGCGATGAGTCGCCGCGCGCGCGTTCGTCGGGGAGCCGCGCGCAGCGGCGGAGGCTCGCCGGAGATCGCCTGCGGCTCGTTCGCGACTGCCGGCGCGCCGGGCGGCTCCGCGCCGGCGAGCGCGGCCGGGAGGCTCATCAGCTCGGTCGCTTCGGTCGAGGTCGACGGCTCGGCGCGCTCGGCGGAGGCTGCCGCGCGCAGCCTCGCGGATTGAGGCACCGAGTCCTCGCGCCCGGCGCGCTCGACGACGGCGCGCACCGCGGCGCGATCCTTCTCGAAGAGAGACGCCGCATAGGGCCCGAGCCGCCGGCGCGCATCGAGGATCTTGTCACCCAGGAACGCCTCGAGATCCTGACGCACCGCCGCCGCCGTGCCGTACCGATCGTCGGGATCGTAGGCGAGCGCCTTGCGGCAGATGGCGTCGATCGCGGGGGGCACGTCGGGCTGCGCCGCGCGCGGTGAGCGCTCGAAGTCACCGGAGATGAGGCGCGTGACGAGGGACTCCTCGTCGCCTTGCGGCCAGAACCGACGACCGGTGGCCGCCTCCCAGAGCATGACGCCGACCGCGAACACGTCTGTCCGGCGGTCGACGTCCCTGCCCATCGCCTGCTCCGGCGACATGTAGCGAATCTTGCCCTTCACGATGCCGTGCTTCGTCTCGACGGCGCGTCCGGTCGCCTTCGCGATGCCGAAGTCGACGACCTTCACGATGCCCTCGTACGTGACGAAGACGTTGTGAGGCGTGACGTCACGATGGACGATCCCGAGCGGCGTGCCGTCGTAGTCGGCGAGCGCGTGCGCATGGTCGAGCCCGGCGAGCGTGTCGGCGATGATGACGTAGGAGAGATCGCGATCGAGCGGCGTTCCGCGACGGGCGCCGCGCCGCTGCAGCCGGCGGAGCGGTTGGCCGTCGAGGAACTCGAGCGCGAGGAAGTACTCGTCGTTCTCGAAGCCGACCTCCAGCGTCTGCACGACGTTCGGGTGGTTCAGCCGCGCGGTGATCCGCGCCTCGTCCACGAGCATGGCGATGAACTCGGGATCGTGCGCGAGGTGCTCGCGGACCCGCTTCAGCACGACGAGCTTCGTGAAGCCGGTGCCCGCGGGTCCCCGGCACATCGCGAGCAGGACGTCGGCCATTCCGCCGTGTCCGAGCTCTGCGATGATCCGGTACTTTCCGAGGCTTGCCATGGTCCCGCGTCCCTGCGGGATCCAGCAAGACCCGATCCGCGGCGAGATCGCGGGGAACCGCCGTCGCGAGGTCGTGACTGTGGTGCGCCGAACCACATCTGTGGACGGAGCCACCTCATCGCTACGCACGCCTGCGCCACTGAGCCGCGCAGCCCTCAACTCTCTCGCCGGGCGGCCGTTTAAGACCTAAGCTCGCTCGTTCCCAGCGGCACCGGAAGTCCGCGCCATGTCCGACGATCAAAAGAACGGAAACGAGGACGGTATCTACCGGCTCGACACGCTCCCGCCGCCCGACGGCGAGACGGACGCGTACAGCGCGCCGACCCGGGTCGGCCCGATGGCAGCGGCCGCGGTCGAGGAGCTGATGAAGGCGGCGGAACGTCGTGCGACCGATCTCTCGGCGCGCTCCGAGGAGAAGCGCCGCCTCGCGGGCGCGCCCGCCCAGCCTCCTGCGTCCTCGCAGCCTTCGAGCTCGCGGCTCGGGAGCGCGCAACCTGCGTCCTCGCAGTCCTCACAGCCTGCGAGCTCGCGGCTCGGGAGCGCAAATCCTGCGTCCTCGCCGAAACCTGCGCGCCGACCCGTCGACGTCCCGCGGCCGCCCCCGATGCCCCGCGGGCTCGCGCCCCGCCCCGCGGCGCCCCCGACCCCTGCGTTTCCTGCGCCCCCTCTGCCGGCAGGCGCCCGTGCGCCTGCGCCGCCCGCGGACGTGCAGGGCCCGCATCCCTCGGCGATGCCGCGTCTCTATGCCGGGCCCGGCGACGAGGCCGACGGGGACCAGGACGAGCGGACTCTCCTGAACCAGAACGCGCCGCCGCCGATCGTGGGCCCGCGTCCGGCCCCGGCGGTTCCTGCTCCGCCGGCCGCCGCTCCGCCCGTCGCAGCTCCGCAAGTTGCCTTCGCGACGCCGACTCCGCCGGCGCTCCCGCCGATGCGGCCGCAGCTCCACACCGATCCCATGGGCGGGGCGCTTGCGGGCCCGGCCATGGCGTCCCCCGCGTCGCCGTCCGCGCTCGCGCAGCCGCCGGCAGCCGCGCCGCCGTTCAGCCTCGCGCCGACCGCGCCTGCCCAGCCGCGGATGAAGCACGCGGCGCTCGTCATCGTCGCGATCCTCTTCGCCGTCGCGCTCGCGCTGTATCTTCTCGCGCGCTGCTGACGCGTCGACGCGCGCTACAGGTCGTGCTTCCGGATGAGCCGGTAGATGTACGTCCGGTCGACCTCGGCCTCGCGCGCGGCGGCGCTGACGTTGCGGTCGTGCCTCACGAGCAGCTGGCGGACGTACTCCTTCTCGCCGGAGTCGATCCAGACCTCGCGGAAGTCCTTGTAGGCCTGCTTGAACACCGCCTCGTCGGGCGTGCGGACGGCGCGCGAGACGTCGTCGCGCGCGGGAACGGGCGCCGACGTCCCGGGGGTCGGGGTCGAGCTCGCAGCCCTGCTCGAGGGCCCGCCGCTCGCCGGGCCCGCCGGCACGCGCGGGTGCTGGGAGGTCATCGCGAGCGCCTCGGTGGCCCCGAGCGCGCGCGCACGCTCCACGAAGTTGCGGAGCTCGCGGACGTTCCCGCGCCACGGCCGGCCGGTCAGCTGGCGCATCAGCTCCGGCGTCACGTGGCCGCCGCCCGTCGACGCGCGCAGGAAGTGGCTCACGAGGAGCTCGATGTCCTCCACGCGATCGCGCAGCGCGGGCACCTCGACGGGGATGACGGAGAGGCGGAAGTAGAGGTCCTCGCGGAACTCGCCCGCGTTCACCATGGTGAGGAGATCGCGGTGGGTCGCCGAGACGAAGCGGACGTCGACCTCGCGATGGGTGCTCTCGCCGACGCGGCGGATGGTGCGCGACTCGAGGACGCGCAAGAGCTTGGGCTGCATGGTGATCGGCAGCTCGCCGATCTCGTCGAGGAAGACCGTGCCGCCGTCGGCGCTCTCGAGCGCGCCGGCGCGAGCCCCGACGGCGCCCGTGAAGGCGCCCTTCGCGTGGCCGAAGAGCTCGACGTCGAGGAGGCTCTCGGGCAGCGCTGCGCAGTCGACCACCACGAAGGGCTTCGATGCGCGCGGCGACGCGTCGTGGATCGCGCGCGCCACGAGCTCCTTGCCCGTGCCGGTCTCGCCGTAGACGAGCACCGAGGCGTCCATCGGCGCGATCCGCGCGAGCGTCGCGAACAGCTCGCGCATGCGCACGCTGCGTCCCACGAGCTTCCTGAACTCGTTGCTCGGCCACAGGTCGACGTGGTGCACCTGGGCGGTGCGGTAGTCGACGAGCACCTCGAGGGAGCCGAAGCGAACGCGGCTCTTGTCCGGGATGCGCGCGCCCGTGACCTGCAGGCCGTCGACGAACGTGCCGTTGCGGCTCCCCAGATCGCGCACCCAGAGGCCGTCCTCACGCACCTCGAGCTCAGCGTGGATGCGCGACACCGTCGGGTTGCCGAGCACGAGCCCCGACCCGGCGGACGACCCCACCAGCACGCGGGCGTCGATGATCTGGGTGTGGTTACCGGCCGTGTCCGTCCACGAGACCGTCGGCTGGTGCCGCACGCGTTCCGTGAGGACGAGCGGGCTCAGTCGCGTTTCCTCGGGAGGCGGCTCCGAGTAAGACATCAGGCCGAGCGTATCGTAAAGAGCCGTACATTGCAGGGGCCGGTCATTGCTCCTCGATGTCGATGGTGTCGACGGCCGCGATGCCGAAGCAGGCGCAGTCACCCTCGTACGCGCCGTACGTCGCGTGTGGACGAAGGTCTGCGCCCGCCCCGTGCTCCAGCAAGGAAGAAGGGCCGAGGCTTGTCGCCCCGACCCTTGCCGACTTCCGAACGCTCCGAGAATCTGACGATTGCTCGGTGCCTTCTCAGTCGGGGCGAGAGGATTCGAACCTCCGACCCCTAGACCCCCAGTCTAGTGCGCTAACCAGGCTGCGCTACGCCCCGGGCCATCGCCTCCTTCCGGAACCGGAAGGGCGCGACGCGGCGGAACCTAGCCTGCCGCCCCGACCAGGGCAAGCACCTTCGTCAGGGCTTGCCGGCGGGCGCGGCGGGCGCGATGGGCC
>JAQBQL010000249.1 GCA_028287035.1 Labilithrix sp.
TCTGCCGCCGCCCGCCCCCGCGCCGCCGCCGGCCCGCCGAGCTCCGCCGGTCGCGGCCGCGAAGCGACCGGTCGTGCACGAGATGTTCGGGACGAAGGTGACCGACGACTACGAGTGGCTGGAGGACGCGAAGAGCCCGGAGGTCGCGGCGTTCGTGCAGGCGCAGACCGCGATCACGCGTCAGACGCTCGACCCGCTGCCCGAGCGCGCCGTCCTCCGCGACCGCGTCGCCGCGATCCTGGGCGCGAGCGCGTCGGACTACCGCAAGCTCGTGCCGCGCGCGGGCTCGCTGTTCGTCCTGGTGAGCCAGCCGCCGAAGCAGCAGCCGCTCCTCGTGGTGCGCGCCGACAGCGCCGACGCCGCGACCGAGAAGACCGTGCTCGATCCCAACGTGCTCGACCCGTCCGGCAAGACCGCCATCGACATCTTCGTGCCGTCCCCGGACAAGCGGCTCGTCGCGGTGTCGCTGTCGAAAGGCGGGAGCGAGAGCGGCGACGTGCACGTGTTCGACGTGGCGACCGGCAAGGAGTCCACCGACGTCATCCCGCGTGCGTACGGCGGCACGGCGGGGGGCAGCTTCGCCTGGAACACCGACGGCACGGGCCTCTTCTACACGCGGTACCCGCGCATCGGCGAGCGGCCCGAGGCCGACGTCGACTTCTACACGCAGGTCTGGTTCCACAAGCTGGGGACGCCCGAGTCGAAGGACAGCTACGTCATGGGCAAGGACTTTCCGCGCATCGCGGAGATCGAGCTCGAACGCAGCGACGACGGCCGGAGCATCCTCGTGCACGTCGAGAACGGCGACGGCGGCGAGTACGCGCACCACGTCATCAAGGCGGCGGGGGGCGGCGCGCAGGAAGGCCAGCGGCTCGCGACCTTCAGCGACGAGCTCGTGAAGACGACGTGGGGCGAGGGCGGCAAGATCTACGGCATCTCGCGCAAGGGCGCGCCGCGCGGCAAGGTGGTGGTGTTCGCGCCGCCGTTCGACCGTTCGGAGGTCGTGGTGCCCGAGGGCGACGGGGTCGTCGAGGACGTGACCGTCACGAAGAGCGCCATCTACGTGACCGAGATCGTCGGCGGGCCCTCGCGCATCCGGCGCATCCCGCTCGGCGTGAAGCCCGAGGCGCTCGCGCGCGAGTCCGCCACGAAGAAGAAGCCTGCGCCGGCGCCGCCCACCACCGTCGCCCCGGGCGCCCGGGGCATGGCCGCCGCCGAGCTGCCGGTGCCGCCGGTGTCGAGCGTCACGGACGTCGTCGCGCTCGGCGAGGACCTCCTCGTTCGCATGGAGAGCTTCGTCGATCCGCCCGCCTGGTATCGCTACCGTGCGAGCGAGCATCGCCTCGTGAAGACGTCGATGGCGAAGGCGTCGCCCATCGACACGAGCGATATCGAGGTGCTCCGCGACACGTGCACCTCGCGCGACGGCACGAAGGTGCCGGTCAACATCCTGCGCCGCAAGGGAACGAAGCTCGACGGGAAGAACCCGACCATCCTCTACGGCTACGGCGGCTACAGCATCAGCATGAAGCCGCGGCCGTTCAAGTGGACGCTGCCCTGGCTCGAGCAGCGGGGCGTCGTGGCGGTCGCGAACCTGCGCGGCGGCGGCGAGCTCGGCGCCGCGTGGCACGATGCCGGCAAGCTGACGAAGAAGCAGAACGTCTTCGACGATTTCGCGGCGTGCGGAAAGACGATGGCCGACCTCGGCTACGCGACGCACGACCATCTCGCCGCGCACGGCCGCTCGAACGGAGGCCTCCTCGTCGGCGCCGCGATCGTGCAGCACCCCGAGATGTTCCGCGCCGCGGTGGCGGGCGTCGGCATCTTCGACTCGCTCCGCTTCGAGCTCTCGCCGAACGGCGCGTTCAACGTGACGGAGTTCGGCTCCGTGAAGGACGAGGCGCAGTTCCGCGCGATGTACGCCTACTCGCCGTTCCACAACGTGAAGGACGGCACGGCATACCCCGCCGTTCTCCTCACCACCGGCGCCAACGATCCGCGCGTCGACCCCTACAACTCGCGGAAGATGACGGCGCGCCTCCAGGCCGCCACGTCGTCGGACCACCCGGTGCTGCTCCGGCAGAGCGCGGACGTCGGGCACGGCATGGGCTCGCCGCTCGCGGCCGACATCGACGAGACGACCGACATGCTCGTCTTCCTCGCCCACGAGCTCGGCATGCCAGTGGCGGCGCCCGGCAAGTGACGGGAGGGCCTAGCGCTCGATGATGGTGGGGCGCGCCGGCGTCGCCCCGCCCACCGGAGGCGTGACCTTCGGCGGCGGCGCCGCGGATCCCGAGGAGGCCGGCGACTGAGGCACCGGGAGCTCGAGCGGCTCGCGCGCCAGCGAGGCGGGCGCGGCGGTGGGTAGGCCCAGCGCCGCGTCCTCCCTTCGCTTCTCCTCGACCGCGCGGGTCGCGCCGCGGATATCGGCGAGGAGCCCGCGCGTCCGCGTCCAATCGTGCGGCGGTGACCAGGCGTCGTTCGTGAAGATGGTCTCGCGATCCATCAGCTCCTGGCGCTCCTGCATCTTGCGCTCGAAGATGTGCCGGAGATCGTCGGAGTCGCGGATGATGTGCGGGGTCAGGACGAGGATCAGGTTCGATTTCTCGCTCACGTCGTTGCGCGTCCGGAAGAGCGCGCCGAGGACCGGGATGTCACCGAGGACCGGCACCTTCGTCTCGGAGCGCGAAAGGCGGTTCCGGACGAGGCCGCCGATCACGACGGTCTCGCCGTCCTTCACCGTCAGCGTCGTCGTGGCGGTGCGCTCGACGTAGCTGATCGTGCCGTAGGTGTCGGCCTTGTCGGGGGTCGACTGGATGTCGCTGATCAGCTCGTCGACGTCGAGGCGCACCTCGTTCGAGTCGTTGAGGTGCGGCGTCACCTTGATACGGGGGCCGATCGGCTTGTAGTTGTTCGCGACGGTGCTGCCCACGTTCGGCACGACTCCGCCGGTGGGCAGGATCGACTGCTGCGGCGCGTTCGGCTGGAGCGAGGTGTTGAGCTGCACCTTGATCTCGGCGGGGGTGTTGTCGCTCGCCAGGATGTGCGGCGTCGACAGGATGTCGGCGGCCTTCGAGGTGGCGACCGCGCTGAGGAACGCGCCGAAGCTCGGGATCGAGGAGATGCCCGGGATGCCGGTGACGAACGGCAGGTCGGAGCCGCGCACGCCGAGGGCGAACGCCTGCAGCTCCGAGCTCGAGGGGGGCAGCGCCGAGGTGAGCGGCCGGAAGCCCCCGTACGTGGTCTGGGTGCCGCCGCCGAGCGCCGCCGAGCTCGCCTCTCCGCCGTGCCACGCGACGCCGAGATCGAGGCCGCGGCTGGTCGACACGTCGAGCACCACGGCCTCGATGAACACCTGACGTTTCGGGCGGTCGAGCGCGTCGATCACCGCCTTGATGGGCACGAAGTCACGCGCGGTGGCGGTCACGATGAGCGAGTTGGTGGTCTCGTCGGCGCTGACCTTCGCGCCCGCCTCGAGCACCGCGGCCGGCACGCTTCCCGTGCCGGTCCGGGCTGCGGCGGGCGCGCCGGGCGCCGCGAGGGCGGAGGGGCCGCCGATCGCCTCGTTGATGGGGCCCACGATCTTCTTCGCGTCGGCGTGCTGGAGCATGACGACGCGCACCTGCGCGCTCGAGTCGGCGGCGACGTCGATCTCCTCGAGCACCTTGAGGATGCGCTCGTACGAGCCGCGCGTCGCCACGATGACGAGCGCGTTGGGACGTTCGAGCGCGACGATGCGCCCGACGTGGAGCGCCCCGCCGCCCGATCCGGTGCTGCCCGGCGCGTCGGCGCGCTTCTTCAGATCGAGGATCTCGCTGAGCTGCTTCTCGACCTGCGCCGAGGGCACGTAGCGGAGCGGCTGGAGCCAGAGCTTGTCGTCCTCGCCGGCCTCGTCGATCGTGTCGAGGATCTCGAGCATCCGCTTCAGGTTCGAGCCCGTCTCCGTGATGATGAGGAGGTTCGACGGCGCATAGGGCACGATGCTCGCGTCCTTGGTGGCGAGCTTCGAGAGCACGCCGTTCGCGACGTCCTCGGCCCCGAGGTGCTGCAGGCGATGGATGCGCGTGACGTACCGTTCCTCGGCCGGGATGTCGCCGCGCTCGATGGGCGTCAGCTGCCGGGCCACGTCGGCGGACTCGATGATCTTGTAGAAGCCGGCCTGCGGGAGGACGGTGAGGCGGTTCGCGGCGAGCACCGCGAGGAACGCCTGGTAGGCCTCGGCCACCGTGACCTTCTGCGGCGCGTAGACGGTGGCCTTCATCTTCGCGAGGTTCGCGCTGGCGATGACGAAGCGCTTTCCGGTGAGCTCGCCGATGGTGCGCACCAGCTCGCCGAGCTCCGCGTCCTCGAGCTGCAACGTGACCTTGTCGCCCGGCGCCTTGGGGGGCGCGTGGGTGAAATCACCAGGAGGCGCCGCCTCCGCCAGGCGCGGCGCCGCGGCGAGCATCAGGAACACGAGGGCCGGAGGAGCGAGACGGGTCAGGCGCATGCGCCGCGATGACGGCCCGCCCGGCGCGAGCATTCCGCACGCGCCGGCGTTGACGATGTGTCAGGTGGTCAGAGGCAGAGGCTCTGGTCCTCGTCGCCGGGCGCCGTCTCCCCGGGGACGCGGCGATAGAGCCGGAATCCGCGGGAGCCGCCGATCATCTCCCACACCGGGCCGGCCGGCTTCTCGGCCAGCGGGTCGCGCGCGCCGTGGACGAGGACGAAGTCGAAGTACATTCCGTCACGCGCATTGCGGAAGACGCACGGGTTGCCCCACGAGAGCTGGTCGCCGCTCTGCCCGGGCGGGCGCTCGCTCGCCTTGTAGTGCACGGGCCAGTGCGGGATCTCGTTGAACGAGAACGACGCGATGCCGCCGTAACGCGCCCGGTAGTAGCTGCCGAAGTAGTTGAACGCCGGCGCGTCGACGTGGACCGAGCGCGCGTCGAAGTTCAGCGAGAGCAGGCGCTTGCCACGCGGCATCTGCTGGAGGAGGGCATCGAAGTTGCCCACCTCGTCGCGCTCGAACGCCCGCACCTCGCGGCCGACGTTCACGGAGAGGGCGAGCGCCAGCGCGCCGACCGCGGCGAGCGGGACGAGCCCACGCCGGCCCGCGCGAGGCACCGGCAAGAGCACCGCGAACATGGCGACGAAGATTGCCATGCGGACGTCGAGCAGCGCTGCGTACGCACCGGCCTGGGAGGGCATCGCGACGTAGGCGAGACACGCGACCCCGAACAGCAGCCAAACGATGCGCCCGCGCCAGCGCTCCGGGGTGTTCGCGGCGCGCGCGCTCGTCACCACGAGCACGACGAGGATGGCGACGAGGCTCCAGCCGAGGATGTAGTCGACGCGCGAGCGGAAGCAATCGAAGAGCCAGTGGGGCAGGCCGCGGATGATCTCGAGGCGCGGCCGGTAGACGAAGCGTTGCCCGCGGTTCGCGCCCGCACCGGCGCGCCCGGCGATGAAGATCGCAGCCGAGCACGCGAAGGAAGGAAGCAGCCACACGAGCGCGCGCGGCAAGTTGCGGAGGCGCCCTGCGAGCTGGCGGGGGAGCGCGGCCTCGCTCGCCGGTGCGCGCCAGAGCCACGTGAGGAGGATGCCGTCGCCGACCAGCAACGCGAACGCGCTGAGGTGGAGGTAGAGCGTCGCGAGGGCGACGAAGGAGAGCACGATGGCGCGGCGCCGCGTCGGCGCCTCGGACTGGCGCACCACGAGCGCGAGGCCGAAGAGCACGAGCGGCACCGATGCCACGAAGTTGAGGAGGCCGATGGTGAGGTTGTGCGTCCAGAAGAGCGCGCAGCCGAAGAGCGCGAGCCGCGGGTCCCGGCGAAGGGCGAGCAGCAGCGCGCGGAGGGCGAACGGGTAGGTCAGCCCGACCACCGCGAGGAGGGCGAGGTTGGCGCGCTCGGCGCTCCCGGTCACGAACGTGAGGAGCGCGCCCGCCACGTGATAGAGCCAGTAGGGCGTCTCGAGGACACCGGCGATCTCGAAGTAACGCTGGTTGTTCCAGCCCTCGTCGGCCCAGTGGCGCAGCGTCGCGATGGTCGCGACGTGCTCCGGCAGATCGGTCATCGGCAGATACCGGACGAGGAACAGCGGAACGATCGCGGCGACGGCCGCGACGTGGAGCAGCACACGGAACGCCGGGGTCTCGGGGGAGCCTTCCTGGCCGCTCATCTCACTTCTCGGCGATGTCGATGGTGGAGACGCTCACGAGCTGGCACGAGCCGCCGTTCTTCTGGCAACGCGTGACGGTGTGGGCCTCGCCGCACTTCGGGTCGTCGCCAGCGCGCGGCGGCGCCGTCTGGTACGTGGCGTTTCCGGTGCAGGAGCTCGGCGGCGGGTACGCGTAGTCGTACGGGTAGTCGGGGCCGACGTACGGGTCATAGCCGGTCGGGTACCCGTACGCGTTGAACGGCACGCCTCCGCACTCGGTGTCGTCGCCGAGGTAGGCGCACGAGGAGTAGTCGAGGCAGAGCGATGCGTCGCTCGCCACGGTCATGCACGTCTCCGGCCCGGCGCACTGCGTGCTCGTCGTGCAGACGGTGTGACACGCGCCGTTGTAGAAGCGCTGCGACGCGCTGCAGGTGCCCGTGTCGGCCTCCGGGCTCGTGCCATGCGGCTCCGCGGGGTCGGTGAGACAGGCGGCGAGCAGGATCGCGAAGCCCGCGACGGCAGGGACGAGATAGCGAGCGTGGGCGGCGGCGCGGGCGACACCTGCGAGACGGGCAACACGAGGAGAGCGGGGATTGTCCATGTGGAGGACCTCGGATGGGCTAGGGAAGAAGGACGAGCGAGCACGTCGACCGCGCCGGCGATGTGGGTTGTCCGGCACCCCACCGCCGCGATCACGAAATCGCCCGGCGGCTCTCGTTTTCGCCCGGGAGGGCTCAGAGCGCGAGGCGGCGGAGGCTCGGGCCGGCCGTGAAGAGGAGGTCGCAGCCGTCCCTGGCGAGGAGGAGCGCGCCGTGCGGTGAGGTTGCCGCGATCACGGGGCCCGACGCGAGGTCGAGCGGCAGCACCATGAGTGCGTCCGTGAACGGGTCGGGCGCGGCGCGCCAGAAGATCCTTCCGCGGGCGATGATCACGTCGCTTGCGCCGGTCTGGCCGGTGGCCACGACGAACGACTTCGTGGCTTGCAGGTCGACGCGGGCGATCGTGTCCCCGTCGGCGCAGTAGGCCAGGTCTCCGAGGTCGGTCACCGCCGGCATCCCGCCGTTGCACGCGCTGCCGACGGCGCGCGGCAGCTCGAGGGACGAGCGCAGCGTGTAGAGCGAATGATTGCCGGCGATGTAGAGGGCGTCGGGCGCGAGGAGGAGCGAGGTCGCGCGCGGCAGGGTGGCGATGGCGCCGGGGCCACCGCCGGCGGCGAAGTCCCACGCGAACACGCGGTCGGCGGACGGGACCGTCCACACCGCGCCGGCGTGGCCATCGCTCACGACCGAGCTGGGCGGGGCGACCGCGGCGGCGACGACGGCGTTGCCGGCCGCATCGAGGCGGTAGATCTGGCTCGTGCCCCGGGAGGCGACGAACACGTGCGCTCCGTCCGGCGAGACGGCGATCGCGGACGGGTCGATGCCGGTGCGCGCGTGCTCGTCGAGCAGGCCGCCCGACACGGGGACGCGCGTGACGATGCCCTGCTCGCCGGCTCCTGCGAAGACGATGTGGACGACGCCCGCGGCGGCGGCCATCGCGCGCGGCTCGCCCCACCCGGGCTCGATGTCGGCGACCACGCTCTGGATGCCGGAGCCCGTGCAACGCGGACCGGCATCGCTCGCGTCGCTTGCGTCGCCGGCGTCGGCGGCGTCGGGCGGGGGCGATGCGAGCTCGATGTTGCCGCTGCACGCCGAGGTGAGCGCGGTGGCCAGCGCGACGAGCGCGGCGAGCGACGGAAGCGCCAGGAGCCGTCGGGCCTTCACGGAGCGAGGCCCGCGGCGCGGCGCACGCGGGAAGAGAGCGGGCTCGACGGATGCTGCGCGAGGAAGCGCTCGCCGCGCGCGCGAGCCTCCGTCGTCTGGTCGGCGGCGGCGAGGGACTCGACCTCGAGCACCGAGGCTTCCTCGCCGAGGACGCCCGCCGGGAAGGTGGTGCGGTACGCCTGGAGGGCGGCGAGCGCGTCGGTGCCGCGGCCGTTGCGGAGGAGGGCGCGCGCGTGATCGAGGGCGGTGATCTCGTCGGAGACGGTTGGGCGCGCAGGGGAAGGGAGGGGCGGTGGGGGGACCGAGGCGGACGCGGACGCGGACGGAGACGCGGACGCGGACGCGAGCGGCGTCGGTGAGGGCGGGGCGGGGGGAGAGGTGGCGGCGATGGTCACCGGAGGGGGCGGGGACGCCGCGGAGAGGCGCGGGGAGGCGGGTGACGCGGGGAGTGCCACGGGGAGCGCGGCGGGGAGTGCGGCGCGAGGGCCGTCGGGTGGCGCCATGGGCGACGCGGGCGGCGTGGCGGAGTCTGCGGACGGCGGGGGCGCGGAGGCGGGTTCGGCGGCTGGGGAGAGGGCGCCTGGGGAGAGGGTCGAGGCAGGGGCGGAGAGGGCCGCGGCGCGCGCCGGGCGGGCCGCGGGGTCCGGCGTGGTTGGCGACGTGATGGGCACCGGGGCCGGCGACGCTGCCGGGGCGGATGCCAGGTGGACGGTGGTCACGGCGGTCGTCACGACCAGCGCCGAGGCGAGCACCCACTTCGCGATCACGAGCGAGGTGGCCGTCTTCGCGACCATCGCCGCGGCGCCGCCGGCGGAGGCCGCGCCGAGACCCGCTCCGGCGGCTCCCGCGCCTGCTGCGCTCGCGCCGGCGCTGATGCTGGCGCCTGCT
>JAQBQL010000273.1 GCA_028287035.1 Labilithrix sp.
CGGCATCGGCCGCGCGCCGGGCCGCCGCCCCGAGCTCGGACAGGCCGCCGCTCGCGACGCGCGCCGCGTCCGTCGCGTCGGGCGGGAGGAGCCGCGTCTCGAGCCACGGGACGTCCGCGCGCAGCGCCGCGAGCCGCGCGACGTCGAGCAGCACGCGCGGGTCCTTCTCGCCGAGCGCGCTCGCCTTGTCGAAGCTCTCCTTCGCCAGATCGAGGTTGCCGTCGGCGAGCGCCTTCTCGCCGGCCCCCAGCAGCGTGCCGACCCGCGGATCGACCGGCGCGACGGTGGCGACGGGCCGCGTCAGCGAAGGGCCGAGATGATCCTTCGCCCACAAGACGCCCACGATCGCGACGCCCACGAGGAGCGTCACGCCGATGATCGTGCCGCCGACCGGACGACGCCGGAGCGAGCTCGGCGGAGCCGAGGCGACCGAGGGCCGGAGGTGCTCGCCGAGCGCCACGTGCGCCACGTGCGCCACGTGCGCCACGTCATCGACGCGAGGCTCTTCGGGAAGCATCGCCGGCGGCATCCGCGAGGCGAGCTGGGACGGCTTTGCAAGCGGCTCGGGGGCGTCGGGCGGCAGCATCGCCCCCGGGCGCGACGCGGGCGAGAGCGAAGGCATCTCCGGGGCGAGCGAAGGCACGTCCGGCGGCGGCGGCTCCGGGGCGACCGCCGTGAGCGGCTCCGCGACGGGCACGTCCGGCGGGACCGGAGGCGACGCGAGCGCCGCCGGCAGATCGTGCGAGACCGCCGGGCTCACCGACGGAACGGCGGCGGCAGGCGGCGGGAAGTCGGGCATCGTGCCGGTGCGCTGCGGCGGGGGACCGAGCGACGCCGGGGCCGCGCCAGGGGGAGGCGGCGGTCGTGACGATCGCGCGTCCCGCTGCTCGAAGAAGGGCGCAAGCTCCGGGATCTGCCCGATGGGCTTCTCCTCGAGGCCGCCGCGCGACAGGAGATCGTTCCGGCCCACGGCGCGCGTGTGGATTGCGCGCTGGAGCTCGCGGAGCGACGTGAACACGAGCGTCTTGCCGCCCGCGGTCGCCACGTTCCAGAAGTCCTCGGTGAAGTCGCCGTCGCTCCGCCGGATCTTGAACTTGTGCCCGCAGGTCGTGCACTTCACCGTCGTGCCGCGACCGCTCACGAGCGCGTCGTCGAACTCGTACTCGGTGCTGCAGCGCTCACATCTGACGTCCATTTCGTCAGGCCGCCCTCGGGCCAGGCTACCACGGCCTTTGCGGCGGGGTCCCACGACGTTGCGTCCACAACCGCCGTGAACCACCGGCCACACCCCTTCCCGGCGCCCCCGCGATTCGCCGGCTTTTCACGGTCGAACGACGGCGCTTGTGCGGGGCATGACGGTTGCTACCCTTCGGCGAGGCTCGGCTCGACGCTCCGCCAGACGAGGACCACAGGCCCCCATGTTGATGAAGCACGTCTTTTCCTTCGCATTTCTGGGTCTGAGCGCCGCCGCGCTCGCCGGCTGCCCGATCTACTCGGACGACGCCCACTCCAACCGCGTCTGCGTGGGCAGCGACTGTTACAGCTGCCCGGACGACTACGTCTCGGACAGCTGCTACGGCTACTCCTGTTACGGCGACTCAGATTGCCCCTCCGGCTACAGCTGCGGGAGCAACAGCAAGTGCCAGTACACGGGCGGCAAGCCCCCGCCTCCGACCGGCGGCACCTCCTGCACCGTCCCCACCGACTGTCCCGTGGGCGCGACGTGCGGCTCCGACAACACGTGCCACACCGGCGACTGCTCGACGGCGGGCTGCCCCTCCGCATACGTCTGCAAGCTGACCAACGGCTCGCCCTCGTGCCAGGCGGCCTCCGGCGGCGGCTCCACCTCCACGTGCTCGAAGGACGCGGACTGCTCGACCCCGGGCGCGAAGTGCCTCAGCGGGACGTGCGTGAACGCTCCCGACCAGTGCGCGGACGGCACGCAGTGCGCGGCCGGCTCCCAGTGCGTGGGCGGCGAGTGCACGCCCTCGTGCAGCAGCACGAAGGCCTGCCCGACCGGGTACACGTGCGACGAGGCGAAGGGCGTCTGCACCGGTAACCCGACCACGTGCACGAGCTCGAGCCAGTGCAGCGGCGGCACGGTCTGCGTCCAGCAGCACTGCGTCGACTCCTGCGGCCCCGGCTCCACGTGCCCGAGCGGCCTCGTGTGCGTCGACGGCGGCTGCACCCCCGACGAGAAGCCGGTCTTCACGTGTGCGACCGACGGCGTCCAGGACAAGTGCCAGGCCGGAAGCCTCTGCCTCCGCCACAGCTGCTACATCTCGTGCGACCCGCAGGTCACGGACGCGTGCAAGAGCGCGGACAACTTCAACGTCTGCAAGACGGTGACGACCTCCTCCGGTGACCATTCGGTGTGCGGCTCGAGCTCGAACCTCGGCACCGAGTGCGACCCCACGCAGGGCAAGACCTGCCCGACCGCCGGCGCCGTGTGCATCGACGGCTACTGCAAGTAGGCGCTCCGAGCGTCTGAACCGAGGCCCGGGAGCGCAACGCTCTCGGGCCTTTTTTCTTTCGTGCGGCGCCCGGGCAGCGCCGCCGCCTTCAGCTCCGGCGGCGGCCGCTCACCACGCCGACGTGCAGCGTGAGCTCGAACGTGCCCTCGCTCCAGTACTTGTCGATGGCATCGCGCACGTAGGTGAGCGGGCGCTCGTCGGTGAGCCCGAGGCTCGCGCGGAGCTCGGGAAGCCAGAGGAGCCGCGCCGCGGGATCCTCGAGCAGCGCGCGGCCGCTCGCGAAGCGCAGCGACCTCGGCAGCGTGTCGACGACGACGTGGTCGAACCCCGCGGTCTCGAGCTCCTTCCGCAGCGTCTCCTCGGTGGGCCGGAGCTGGGTCATGGTCTCGACGGCCATCATCAGATCGTTGAGCTCGTGCTTCAGCGCGCACTCGCGCAGGAGGTCGGCGACCTCGGCGAAGGAGCCGCGCAGGGGCATCGCGACGAGCGCCTGACCGCGTGGCGCGACGATGCGCGCGAGCTCGTCGAGGACGGCGCGGCGGTCGAGCGGGGCCGATGCGGGGTGAATCGCGAACCCGTGCGAGAACGCGGCTTCCGGAAACGGCGTCACGTGGCCCTCGACGACGCGGTAGTCGGCGACGAAGCCGGGCTGCGCCTCGACCTTCGCGCGCGCGAGCTCGATGGCGGGCTCTGACTCGTCGCAGCCGTAGACGTGCGCGTCGGGGAGCGGCCCGTGGAGCAGCCGGTCCGGGTAGCCGGTCCGGCACTGCAGGTGCACGACGCGGGCATCCCGTGCGGGCACGATCATCTCGACGAGCTGCTCCGCGAAGAGCGAGAGGTAGCTCGGGACGACCGAGGTCTCGAAGATGGCAGCGTCCTCCGGGCCGAGCAGGCGCCCCGCGGACGCGGCCTTCATCGGCCCTTCTTGGGAGCGCCGCTCTTGCCGCCGCCGCCCTTGCCAGGACCGCCGCCCTTGCCGCCGCCGCCGCCGCCCTGGGCCGCCTGCTGGGCGCTGCCCGCGAGCTCCTCGAGGATCTCGCGCGCCTCGTAGGCGAGGTCGCCGAGCGCGACGCGCTCGCCCTCGCCGTCCTCCTCGTCGAGCTGCACCTGCCGCGCGTCCTTCTCGAGCGGGATGAGGAGCGGAATCGCCGCGGGATCGCCGAGCTCGGCGAGCGCCTCGATCGCGGCCGCGACCGCCTCCGGGTCCGCGTGCTTCAGGAAGCGGCCGAGGAGCTTCACGCATCCCGGCTCGCCGACCTCGGCGAGGAGGAACGGCAGCTCGGTCAGGGCCGGGCTGCCCTTGGGCAGGCGGTCGGTCGCGCGCTCGATGCCGAGCGCGACCTCCTTGAAGCGATCGAACGCGAGGCCCTCGAGCGATTCGCCGGCGTAGACCCGCGCCTCCGCCGAGTCGCTGCCGAGGATGTCGATCAGGAGATCGATGGGCTCGGGCCCCTCGAGGTCGCCGAGGAGCGCCGCGATGCGCGCCAGCCGGAGCGACGCCTCGTCGCCCTCGCCGCCGGGGAGCGCGGCCTTCGTGGTCTCGCGCAGCTCCTTGATGAGCTCGGACGGGTCGCTCTCGATGAGGGCGGCGTGGAGGCCGCGCGCGGTGCGCTCGGCGTCGAAGAGCGCGTTCAAGTTCTCTCGTACCTTCGCCATCGGGCGCTTACCTACCACGAAACGGGAATGCAGGCCGTTCTCCGGTACTCTCGTCCTCGTGCGCTTCGTCTGGGCCGCCGGAGCATCGCTCTTCTTCCTCGCCTTCGGCACGGGACGGCCGCTCGCGCCGGCCCGGATCGCGCTCGCCGCGCTGGCTCCGTCGGACCCGCTGACCGCCGGGGTCCTCGCGCCCGCCGGCTGCCCACCGGGCACCGCCCCCGACCACGACGCGTGCGTGCACCTGACTCGCGGCGCGACGGACGGAGCCTTCGCGCCCGCCATCCCCAACACGCATCACGAGCGGAGCGGCCGCCTCGCGCAGTACGACCAGATCCCGCGTCTGCCCGACCGTCCGGCCGACTACGACGCGTACCGCTACCCGGTTCCGCCCGGCCTTCCCGGCGGCCATCACGTCGTGAGCGGCTACGATCTCGACCGGCCGGACGAGGCGCAGCGGCGTGGCCGGACGCTGTCCCATGTCGGCCACGGCGGCGTGGATCTCCCGCAGACGAAGGGTACGCCGGTGAAGAACGTGGCCCTCGAGCACCAGGAGGGCGACGCCGAGGTGCTGTTCACGGGGCGCCTCTTCGGCACCACCGTCCTCGCGCGTCACTCGCTCCGCGAGGGCGGCCGGCTGCGTGACTACGTCGTTCTGTACGGGCACCTCGATGCCATCGCGCCGGGCCTCGCGCCGGGAACGCTGCTGAAGGACGGCGACCTCGTGGGGGCGGTCGGCGACACCGGCTCCCCGGAGCTCGTGCATCTCCACTACGAGGTGCGCCGCGTCCGCGAGGACGTGGACCTCGCGCGGACCCCCGCCGGCGCGCCGCTCATCGCCGAGAGCGTCAGCGTCGTGTGCGACCCGCGGAACGTGCTGCCGCTGAAGTAGGCGGGCCCGTCGCCGAGCGCGCGCCGGGGCCGATCGTGCGGCTTGCGCCCGGGCCCGAGGTGGCCGACGATTGCTCCCAGCTCGTGTCCCTTCCTTCCGCCGCCCGCCAGGACGACACGGTTCCCGCCGAGCCGAAGGCCATGGTGTGCCCGCGCTGCAAGAAGCGCTGGCCGCTCGAGAGCGCCCCCACCGTGTGTCCCATCGATGGGCTCGGCCTCGTGCGTCCCAAGGACCTCGTCGACTCCGACGACGACCCGATGATCGGCCGCACGCTCGAGGGGCGTTACACGATCGTCGCGAAGCTGGGCGCGGGCTCGATGGGCACCGTGTACCGCGCGAAGCAGCATGCAATGGGCCGCGAGGTCGCGATCAAGATCCTCCGCGGCGACCGCGCGACCGACGAGTCCGCAAAGGCGCGGTTCATGCGCGAGGCGCGCGCCAACAGCCTGCTCGCCTCGCCCAACACCGTCACGGTCTTCGACTTCGGTCAGAGCGAGTCGGGCGAGTTCTACCTCGCGATGGAGCTCCTCGAGGGCGAGAGCCTCGGTCAGCGCCTCGCGCGCGTCGGACGGCTGCCGCCCGCCCAGGCGGTGGATGCGTGCCGCCAGGCGCTCCGCTCGCTCGGCGAAGCCCACGCGAAGGGGATCATCCATCGCGACCTGAAGCCCGACAATCTCTTCTTCGCGCGCGTGCTGACGAGCACCTCGCGCGGCGAGAACGGCGCGCCCGACGGGCAGGGTCATGACGAGATCGTGAAGGTGCTCGACTTCGGCATCGCCAAGATGATCGACGCGGATACCGGAAGCCCGATGAACGTCGTCGAGACGCAGGCCGGCACGGTCTTCGGGACCCCGCGCTACATGTCGCCCGAGCAGGCGCAGGGCAAGACGCTCGATGCGCGGAGCGACCTCTACTCGCTCGCCGTCATCCTCTACCAGATGCTCACCGGGCGGCCGCCCTTCACCGACAACGACGCGGTCGTCGTCATGGCCCGCCACATCAAGTCCGTCCCCAAGCGCCCCAACGAGGCCGCGCCCGACGCGATGCTCGCGAGGGAGCTCGAGGACGTGGTGATGCGCACGCTCGCCAAGGATCCGAAGAACCGTCCCGCGAGCGCCGACGTGTTCGCGGGCGAGCTCTTCGCGGCCCTCGAGGCGCACGGCGCGCAGACGAGCGGCGTGCGTGCATCGGTCACGAACGCCGCGGGCATCCGCGTGCCCGAGTCGATGCGGCCCCCGCCGATGGCGCTGCCGAAGCCGCACGGGCGGCGCTTCCCGCTCGCGCTCCTCGCGGTGCCGGTGGTCGTGCTCGGCGCGGCGGTCGGCGTCTACTTCGGCCTCGCCCGCCACCGGGCCCCGCCGCCCGCGCCGATCGCCGCGCCGAGCGCGGAGTCCGCCGCGGGCAACGGCGCGGGGTCCCGCACCACGAGCACCAGCGCGGCGAGCGGGGGCGAGCTCGACGACGGCCCGACCGTGACTCCCGACTCGCTCCCGAAGGCGAGCAGCACCGCGTCCCCCGGCGCCGCGGGCAAGGGCGCGAAGCGTGCGGGGACCACGCCGTCGGGGCGAACGAGCGGAAAGCCTGCCGCGCAGCATTCGGCGGCGGGCGCTCCGTCGGCCGCGCCCTCGGCGGTCCCGCAGTACGGCATCTTCGACTGAGCCCACGGGGTCCGATCGGAGACGCGACGGAAATCTCGTGACAGATCGCGGGGCTCCCTGCCCTTGCGATTGTGCCGGCGTCCCGGCCGGTGGTAGCCTCCGCCCGAATGGACCGCGCCGAAATCGACAGGCTGGTCCAGCGTCTCGTCGAGGATCCGCACGACGAAGAATCGCTGGCTTACGCACACCAAGCCGGTGAGCAGGACCCCAAGGCCTACGCCATGCTCCTCGAGCGGGTAGGTACGGACACCCGTGATCCGGCCTATGCCGCGCACTGGTTGGCGGAGGCGGCGAACGTCTGGTCGACCACCCTCGGCGACGCGCACCGGGCGGCGCGGGTCCTGATGATGGCCATCGACAAGGACCCGACCGCGCAGGTCGCGGCCGAGCGGCTCGCCCAGCTCTATCGCGACAAGGGCGACACGAAGGCGCTCGTCGCGCTGCTCGATCGCCGCGCGAAGGCGCTCGCGCCCCTCGCGGCGCAGACCCCCGAGCTGCGCGGCGAGCTCGCCGGCATGCACGAGGAGCTCGGACGCCTGTGGTCCGAGGCGCCGCTCTCGCAGCCGAAGAAGGCCATCGAGAGCTACAAGAAGGCCATCGAGCTCGACCCCACGAGCGCGTACGCCATCTACAACGCTCGCGAGCTCTACAAGCAGCTCCAGGAGTGGCAGAACGCGATCCCGCTCTATGCCGCCGAGCTCGAGCTCGAGCAAGATCCGGGGCGCCGGGTCGGGCTTCTCCGTGACGAGGCAACGTCACGCAAGCTCGCCGGCGATCTTCCCGGCGCGACGCGCGCGCTCGCCAGCGCCCGCGAGATCGACGCGTCCGACCCGGCCCTCCAGCAGGAGTACGCGTCGAGCATCCTCGACCGCATCCAGGCCGGCGAGGCGGTCCCGCACGAGGAGCGCAACTACGCCGCCGAGCTCCTCGTCGCGCTCGCCGAGACGTACGAGGGCGAGCACGGCCTCGCCTACGCGGGCGCGGCGCTCGACATCGAGCCCGGCAACGATCGCGGCATCCAGCTGTTCGGGCACTACGCGCGGGCCCTCGGTCAGGAGACCGAGCTGCCCACGCGCTCGAGCGCCTATCTCGCGGCCAGTCCCGGCGGCGCCATGGTGAGCGAGGTCCGCGGCTGGGTCGGCGACGCCGGCGGCCACCTCGAGCTCGCCCGGTCGAGCGCGAACCCCCTCGAGGAGGGCGCGCCTTCGCAGGACGAGCCCGTCCCCGACGCACCGCGCACCGCGCAGGGCGTCGGCGGCCCGATGTCGAAGCCGCAGTCCTTCTCCTCGGCCATGCAGGGCAGCAAGCAGCCCTCCTTCTCGTCCTCCACGCAAGCTGCCGGCGGCAAGCGTCCGAGCTTCTCGCCCGGTCCGTCGGTCACGAGCTCCGGCGGCGCCGGCATGCTGGGCGGGGCACGCGCCGACGTCGGCACGGCGGCGAGCGCCCTCGGCTCGATCGGCTCGTTCTCGAGCGCCACCAGCGCCGCGAGCGCGCGCGGCGCCTCGAGCCCGCCTCCGCCGCCCTCCGCGCTCCCCGACGACGAGCCCGAGATCGAGTCGTACCGCCGCGCCCCCACGATGACGCCCGAGAAGATGCAGGGCGTCCTCGACGCCGCGCAGATGCTCGCCGGCAAGGGCAAGAAGCCGGAGGCGTTCGCCAAGTACAAGGAGGTCCTCGAGAGCGATCCCGCGCATGCGGAGGCGCTCGGCTGGACCGAGGACTACCTGCGCTCGAAGCGCGACTACGGGCAGCTCCGTGACGTGCTCCTCGCGAGCATCCGCGCGACGGCGAGCGTCCCCGCGCAGGCCGAGAGCCGCAAGGAACGTCTCCGCGAGGTCGCGGGCCTGTGCGAAGGCAACCTCCGCGACGTGGACGGCGCGATCGCGGCGTGGCGTCAGCTGCTCGCGCTCGACCGCAAGGACGAGACGGCGCGCACCGCGCTCATGCGGCTCCTCGAGCGCTCGCAGCGCTGGGACGATCTCGCGAACCTGCTCGAGCAGGAAGCCACGATCGAGTCCGACGTCGACACGAAGGTGATGCTCGAGCGGAAGCTCGCGAAGCTCCAGGAGGACAAGCGGAAGGACCTCGTCGCGGCCGGCGAAGCGTGGGGCCGCATCTCGCGGCTCCTCAGCGACGACGACCAGGCCATCCTCACCGCCTCGCGCCTCTTCGAGCGCGGCGAGCGGCCGGACCTCGCGGCGCAGATCCTCTCCGAGGGCGCGCCGGCCATCGAGGATCCCGTCGCGCGCGGGCAGCTGATGCAGCGCCTCGCCGAGCTCTACGAGCAGCTCAACAACGGCCCGGCCGCCGGCGACTCGTACGCCGAGGCGGCCGAGGCCCTCCGCAACGGCAAGCTCTGGGAGGAGGCCGACCGGCTCTACTCCGCCGCCGAGGCGTGGGAGAAGGCCGCCAACGCCGCGTACCAGCGCGGTCTCCTCACGGGTGATCTCAAGCAGCAGGCGATGTTCTTCGCGCGCGCCGCCGACTACCTCGTGAAGGCCGGCCGCGCCGAGGACGCGCTCGAGCGCCTCGAGGAGGCGACCGACCTCGACCCGCTCAACGACGACTACGCGAACCAGCTCGTGTCCCGCTACGACAGCGCGGACAACGTCGACAAGCTCGTCGCCTTCCTGACGAAGCGCGGCGATCGCCTGACCGACCGCAGCAAGCGCACCGCGATCCGCCGCGAGGCCGCGAACCTCGCGACGACGCGCCTCCAGGACAAGGAGCTCTCGCGCGAGCTGTGGCTGAAGCTCCTCGAGGACGGCGACGACAAGGAGGCCCTCGAGCGCCTCATCGACGACGCGGTCGAGCGCGAGGACCACACCGAGGCCGCGACGCTGCTGCGCCGGCTCGGCCAGAACACCGTCGACAAGGCAGAGAAGGCGCGCGTCGCGCTCCGCGAGGCCGAGCTCCTCGCCGAGGGCGTCGGCGACGTCGACACCGCCATCTCCCGCTACGAGATCATCCTCTCCGATCTCGACGCGACGTGCCGTCCGGCGCTCCAGGCGATCGCCGATCTGCAGGAAGCGCGCGGCATGCTGGGGGACGCGGCCGACGCGCTCGAGCGCGAGCTGAAGCTCGTCGCCGACGTGCAGGAGCGCGGGCAGATCGCGGCGCGGCTCGCGCGCCTGTACGAGAAGCTCGATGATCCGCGGAACGCCATCCGCGCCCTCGATCTCGTCCGCAAGGCCGACCTCGAGGACTTCGACGCGCTCACCCGCCTCTGCGAGCTCTGCGAGCTCACCGAGCAGTGGGGCCGCGTCGCCGAGCTGCTCGTCGAGCGCATCGAGATCGAGGCCGACGATCAGGAGGTCGTCGAGCTCACGAAGAAGCTCGCGGTCATGCTCGCCGACAAGCTCGATCGCGGCGACGAGGCCCTCGGCGCGCTCACCGATCTCGCCGACCAGGGCGAGCCCACGGTGCGCGACGCGTACATCTCCCTCGGCGACCGCCTCGGCTGGAAGGGCATCGTCGCCAGCAAGCTGAAGGAGTGGTGGTTCGACGCGCGCCATGGCGGCGAGCGCACCGGCGCGCTGCGCGGCGCGTTCGAGCGCTTCGCCGAGGTCGGCCGCGACGCCGACGCGGTGACGGTGGCGATCGAGCTGATTCGCACGAAGGGCGCGGACAAGCGCCTCGCCGAGCACCTCGAGGAGCTCGCCGTGAAGACCGGCGACCACGACGCGCTCATCGTCGCGCACGAGCTGCTCGCGCGCGAGGTGCAGGGCGAGGAGCGCGGCATCGAGCTCGTGCGGCAGGCCGAGGTGCGCGTGCGCGCCGGCATGACCCGCGCCGATGCGATCAGCCACGGCGAGCAGGGCCTTCCGTTCATCGCGCCGGCCGAGGCCGAGCCGCTGCTCGAGCGCCTCGGTCAGCTCGCCGCGAAGCCTGCCGACATCATCGACCTCTACGAGCGTCAGGTGACGCGCAGCAAGGGAGCGACCGACCGCGTCCGCGCCCTCGCGCGCGCCGCGCAGGTCGCCTCGATGCGCGGCCAGCCGGAGCGAGCACGCGGCTTCTTCGAGCTCGCCCTCACCGGCGCGCCCGCCGACGACACGCTGAACACGCTCGAGACCGCGGCGCGCGAGGGCGACAAGCTCGCGGGCGGCGATCGCATGCGGCGCGCGCTCTGCCAGGCGCTCGCGGCCGGCGGCCACGGCGCCCGGGACGGCGGGCGCACGCGCGCCAACCTGCTCCGCCGCGCGGCGATGATCACGCACCGCGATCTGAACGATCTCGAGCAGGCGTTCAGCTGGCTCGGCGACGCGCTCGTCGCGCGCGTCGACGGCCTGACGCTCGACATGCTCGAGTCCCTCGGCATCGACGGCGGCGACCCGCGCCGCGCCGAGGCCGCGCTCACCCACGCGCTCGGCGAGGTGTTCGACGGACCGCTCGTGAAGCAGCTCCTCGCGCGCCGCGCCAAGATCCGTCGCGACCAGCTGGTCGAGCCGGTGAACGCCGCGGCCGACCTCAAGAAGCTGCACGATCTCTCCCCGCAGGACCAGGCGGTGATGGACGAGCTCGCGGGGCTGCTCATGGAGCTGAACGACTACAAGTCGCTCGTGCAGCTCTACGAGGACCAGATCCTCCGCGGCAAGGACATGAACGCCCGCGCCGAGCTCGCCCGCAAGGTCGCGCGCGTCTGGGAAGAGCAGCTCAAGGACGCGCGCGAGGCCGCCGACGCGTGGCGCCGCGTGCTCCGCATGAAGGCCGGCGACACCGAGGCGACGCAGGGCCTCGAGCGCGCGAAGGCCGCCCAGCTGAAGAAGCCCGACGGGGATCACAGGACCTCGTACGCGCCCCCCCGGCTGGTCAGCGAGCAGCCGGCGCCCGTCCCGGCGCGCGCTGCGCCGGCGAAGGCCGCGACGTCGGCCGAGCCTGCTGCGTCGAGCAACGGCACGAACGGCACGAACCTCGCGGCGAAGCCGACGCCCGCGCGCTCGCCGTTCGCGTCGGGCGGCGGGGGCTCGAGCTCCTCGCCGTTCGCCGACCGTCGCGAGACGACGAGCACCAGCACCGCCGTCACGAGCGCCGCGGCGACCACGCAGACCACGCAAGCTCGCGGCATGCCGGTGCGGTCGGCGCCGATCGCCCCTACCCCGCCCCGCGAATCGTCGGCGCCCCCGCGGTCGGTTCCGCCGCCGCTGCCTTCGGTGTTCGGGACTGCGCCTGCGCCCGCAGCTGCGCCCGCGACGGCCAAGGGCATGTTCGAGCGTCCGTCGTTCGCCGGCGCCGATGCCGGTCTCGAGGACGAGATCGACGACGCGCTCGGCGGCCTCGAGCTGGGCGGTCCGCAGCCCGCGCCCATGACCGCCCCCGTGGCGGAGGCAGTCGCGGAGGCGGCGGCGAGCCCGGCCGCGGCGCTCGACCTCGAGCCCGCGGCCGATCCCGCTCACCACCCCGCGCCCGCGGCGGACGACGCGCCGGCGGCGACGGGCCACCTGCAGACCGAACGTCCCGCGGACGAGGGCGAGGCCCACGAGGCCGACGCGTCGCTCGCGACCAGCACCACCACCACGACCACGGCGGCTGGCCTCGGCGCGGACGACGAGCACCACGAGGAGCTCGAGTCCGGCGAGCTGCTCGACGAGGACGCGCAGGACGCGCTCGAGTCGACGCAGGTCGGCAGCGAGCAGCCCGACGACGACGACGACGACATCGTGATCGCTGACGACCTCGCGGAGGACCTGGCGGAGGAGCCGGCCGACGTGAAGGACCTCCACTCGGGTGACCTCGACGACGACGACGACGAGCACACGGACGCAGGCACCACCGTGCCTCCCGCCAAGTAGCCGCTCAGAACGAGAGTGTCGTGCCCTCGAGCACGGCGCGTCCACCATGCCGGAAGGCCACGTTGGGCGCGCCGTGGCCGAAGGGCGCGCCCTGCACGACCGGGATCCCGAGGCCGGCGGTGCGCTCGCGCAGCACCTCCTCGACCGTGATCCCGTCACGCCCCGGCTCGCAGCCCGTGAACCCGCCGAGCACGATGGCGCCCGCGCGACCGAGCACCCCGGCGAGACGAAGCGCGGTGAGCATGCGGTCGACGCGGTAGGGCCGCTCCGTGACGTCCTCGAGCACGAGGATCGCTCCGTCGGGCATCGTCAAGCGACCCCCCGCCGCCATCGCCTCGACCAGCGCGAGGTTACCGCCCAGCACCGGTCCCGCGACCGCGCGGCCATCCCCGTGCAGGACGTCGAGGCCCGTCCAGGCCGCGGCCGGTCGCCCCTCGAGCGCGTCGAGCAGCGACAGGCGCTCCGCGGCGGTCACGCGCCGGCCGAGGCCCGTCACGTTCGGCCCGTGCAGAGTACATGCGCCGTGCGTCGCCGCGGCCACGTGGAGCGCCGTCACGTCGCTGAAGCCGACCAGCCACTTCGGCCGCGCCGCGAACGCCGCCCACGGCAGCGCGTCGAGGATCCGCATCGCGCCGTACCCGCCGCGACCGCACAGGATGGCGTCGACCGCGGGATCGAGCATCGCTCTCCCGAGCTCCTCGGCGCGCCGCGCGTCGGAGCCGGCGAGGTAGCCGGCCACGTCGAGGATGCCGCTCGAGAGCCGGAGCACGTAGCGGGTCGCGAGCCATGCGAGGCCGCGGAAAAGCTCCTCGCGGGGCAGCGGGCTGGCGGGCGCGACGACCGCGACGACCGATCCGCGGGCGAGCGGCGGCGGGACGCGGAGCTCCATCGCGGCAGCCTACCCGCTTCTCGCGCGACGAAGAGAGCGTCCGGAGCGCAGAGGCTCCGGGTGTGCTCGTCCGTTCACGCCCGCGCCGGCGCGGCGCCTGCGTAATGGCCACGGTGCGCGCCGCGCGCTGTGGCCAGGACGCTCTCTCAGCCGCCCCGCATCGCGTTGCGGTTCTGCGGGCTGCGCACGGCGCGCGTGACCTGACGGCGCTGCTGCGAGTCCGGCTTCACGTGGTTGGCGCCGCCGCGCTTCGACTTGCGCGACGGGCGCTCGCCGGCGACCGTCGGCTCGAGGGCGTGCGTCGACTTGCCCTTGCTCTTCTTGTCGTCGCGGTCGTCCTTGCGGTTCTTCGGCTTCGCGTCCGTGGCGAATTCCGTCGGGCTCTCCCGCTTGTCCTCCTGCAGCGAGCCTCCGCGCGTCGTGCGGCTCTT
Source organism: Labilithrix sp. (assembly GCA_028287035.1). The sequence goes on from JAQBQL010000273.1 coordinate 13,790, forward strand.
GGACTTGGCCTTCGCGGCCGCGGCGGACTTGCTCGTGCGCTTCGGGCTCTTCGCGGTGGGCGCGGTCTTCGCCCCCTTGCGGGCGCTCTTCGCGGTGCTCTCGTCGGTGCCGTTCGCAGTGCTCTTCGTGGTGCTCTTCTTCGTGCTCTTCTTCTTGGCGGTCGCCATTCCTCACCTCGTGCGCCGCGACGTTGCAAGGACGGCGCCGGGCCGGCGCGGCGCACGTGGACGGACACGCTGGTAGGCGGCGGCCACCGGGTGTAAGCCTCGCGGAACCGTGGCATCGCACGTCCTGCCCTTCGAAAAGCCCGTCGTCGAGCTCGTGAACCGGGTGCGCGAGCTGCGCATCCTCGCCGAGACCGACAAGAAGCTCGAGGCCGAGCTGCGCCGGCTCGAGGAGAAGGCGGGCCGCCTCGCCCGCGAGCTCTTCGCCGACCTGACGCCGTGGCAGCGCGTCCAGCTGTCACGTCACCCGAACCGGCCCTACACGCTCGACTACGTGAACGTCCTCTTCGAGGACTTCGTCGAGCTGCACGGCGATCGCCTCTACGCAGAAGACGCCGCCATCGTGGCGGGCCTCGCGAAGTTCCACGGGCGGAGCGTCGCCATCGTCGGCCAGCAGAAGGGCCGCGGCGCGAAGGAGAACGTGAAGCGGAACTTCGGCATGCCCCATCCCGAGGGATACCGGAAGGCGCGCCGCATCTACGAGCTCGCGTCGCGCTTCAATCTGCCGATCTTCACGTTCATCGACACCCCCGGCGCATACCCGGGCCTCGGCGCCGAAGAGCGCGGGCAGAGCGAGGCGATCGGCGCGTGCCTCGCCGCGATGTCGCGCGCGACCGTCCCCATCATCGCCACGATCATCGGCGAGGGCGGCTCGGGCGGCGCCCTGGCGCTCGGCGTCGCCAACCGCGTCCACGTGCTCGAATACGGGACGTACAGCGTCATCACGCCCGAGGGCTGCGCCTCGATCCTCTGGAAGGACGGCTCGAAGGCCGACGAGGCCGCGATGCGCCTCCGCATGACCGCGCCCGAGCTGCTCTCCCTGAACGTCGTCGAGCGCGTCATCCTCGAGCCCGCGGGCGGCGCGCACCAGGACCCGGCGATGGCCGCACGCCTCGTCGACGTCGCGCTCCAGGAGGCGCTCGCCGAGCTCGCGCAGCGGTCGCCCGCCGAGCTCGTGGCACAGCGCTACGATCGGTTCCGCGCCCTCGGCGCGTACGCGTCCTGACCCCGTTCGCGCGCGTCTGACGCGGCCCGCCAAGACCCGGCGGACCCTCGCCGCGCCCGGCATTTTGTGCGCTCCGGGGCCCTTGCGAGACTGTCGCGCCGCATGATCCGTGCTACGGATGCGGCCGATGTCGGTGGTGGTCAATCTGGAAGGCAAGGTCGCCATCATCACCGGCGCGAGCCGCGGGATCGGCGAGGCCATCGCACGCTGCTTCGCCGCCAACGGCGCCAGGGTCGTGCTCGCCGCCCGCAAGATCGAGGGCCTCGCGCCCATCGCCGACTCGCTCAACCAGGCGAGCACGCGCGGCGACGTCGCGCTGGCGGTCGCCACGCACACCGGGCACGAGGCGCAGTGCGCCGAGCTCGTGAGGCGGGCCATCGAGGTGTTCGGCAAGGTCGACGTGCTCGTCAACAACGCCGCGACGAACCCGCACTTCGGACCCATGCTCGACGCGGACGAGGGCGCCTGGAACAAGACGTTCGAGGTGAACGCGAAGGGCTACTTCTGGATGACTCGCGAGGTCGCGCGCCACCTGCAGGGGCGGGACGCGCCGGGCTCGATCATCAACATGGCGAGCGTCGCCGGGCTCCTCGGCTCGCCGGGCCAGGGCATCTACTCGATGACGAAGGCGGCGGTCATCGCGATGACCCGCACGCTCGCCATCGAGCTCGCGGGGAGCAAGATCCGCGTCAACGCCATCGCCCCGGGCTTCGTCGACACCAAGTTCGCCTCGGCCGTCCTCAAGAACGAGGTCCTGCTCGACGAAGTGCTGAAGATGACGCCGATGCGGCGCTACGGGCAGCCCGACGAGATCGCCGGCGGCGCCCTCTTCCTGGCCAGTGATTCCGCCAGTTACTTGACCGGACACACGCTTGTGATCGACGGAGGGATGACGATCGCGTGATCGCGCGATCGGCCTGAGAGCGTCAAGATGGAGTCCGGAAAGGTAGTCGCAGGCAAGTATCGGCTGAACCAGCTGCTCGGACAGGGCGGCATGGCCGAGGTGTGGTCGGCGACGAACACGTTCACGGAGCGTCAGCTCGCCATCAAGTTCATGAACATGCAGGTGGCGAAGACCCCCGAGGCCGCCGCCCGGTTCCTGAAGGAGGCGAAGGTCTCCGCGCGCATCAACCATCCGAACATCATCGAGATCCACGACGTCGGGCAGACGGACGACGGGCAGCTGTTCCTCGTCATGGAGCTGCTGACCGGCTTCCCCCTCGAGGTCGCGCTGCGCCGGCAGAACCCGCCGATGACGCTCTACGAGTTCGGCATCGTGATGGTGGAGGTGGGCGACGCGCTCGCCGCCGCGCACAAGAGCGGGATCATCCACCGCGACCTCAAGCCATCGAACGTGTTCCTGCACAAGCCGCACACGGGCTCCGCCGCCTCGCGCGCGCCGATGCCCAAGCTGCTCGACTTCGGGGTCAGCAAGTTCCTCGAGGAGGACGTGAACCACGCCCTCACGATCGCGGGGACCGTGCTCGGCTCGCCGCTGTACATGTCGCCCGAGCAGGCGCGCGGCGACAGCAACCTGGACGGGCGCACCGACGTGTTCGCGTTCGGGGCGATCCTCTTCGAAGCCCTCTGCGGGTACCGCGCCTACGAGGCGCGCAACTTCAACGCGCTCATCGTCAAGATCGCGACGACCCCGCCGAAGCCGATCGACCAGTGCGCGCCGCACGTCCCCGAGTCGCTGCGGGCGATCGTGCGCGGCTGCCTCGAGGTCGACCTGAAGCGCCGTCTCCAGAGCTTCGAGGAGATCACCGCCCGGCTGCGCGCCGCGCTCCCCGAGCTCGAGGCCTCGCCGCTCCGCCTGCCGACGCCGCTCGTCGCCAGCTCGGGCGCCGACCCCGACGCAACGAACGCGCTGCCCGTCCTCCGCGCGAGCGACCGCCCGCCCGCCATCGAGCAGTACGGCGCGTCCAGCGGCTCGATCCCGCCGGGCACCCTGTCCATGACCGGCAGCGGCTCGAAGAGCATCCCGCCCTTCCCTTCGTCAGGGCCCACCGGTCCGTCGTGGCACACGCCGAACACGTCGTACGCCTCGGTGTCCGTCGAGCCGCGCAAGGGCCGCGTCGCGGTCTGGGCGCTCGGCTTCGTGGGCGTCGCGCTCCTCGCGGCGCTCGGTGCGGG
>JAQBQL010000014.1 GCA_028287035.1 Labilithrix sp.
GGGGCGCCGCCATCCGGCTCGTTGGCCGCCGCGCTCGTGCGGGCCGGCTCCTTCGTGTCGCGCGTGACGGCATCGAGCTGCGCGCGGACGCGGCCCGACTGCGCCATCCCTTCTTCGAGGAGCGCCCGCTCGCGCTCGGCGACCACGCCGGCGTCGGCGGCGTTCCGGCGTGCTGCGTGGGCGCGCTCCTCGACCTCGGCGGCGCGGACGAGGTCGCGCGCGGCCTCGGCCCACGTCCTCGCCACCCCCTCGGCGAGCTTCGCGTGTCCCTCGTCGCCCGAGGCCCTCAGCTTCGCGGCGCGATCCAGCGCGGCCCGGGCGCGTCCGAGCGGCTCCGCGGCGAGGTCCTTGCGAGGCGACGTCTCGACCTCACGCAGCGTCGCGTCGGCCTGCGCGCGTTCGTTCCCGTCCGCCGCGAGCGCGGTCCAGGACAGCGCGACGAGCAGCCCCGCGACGACGCTTCCCGCCGCAAACCTCGCATGCATGCGCCGTCAGCTACCGCCCCCGCAGCGAGACGGCAACCTTTGCCGGACATGTCGCACTCGTCGCGCGCACATGTCGCACACCGTCGCCTGAAAACGCCACAGTAGCGTCTCCGAGGCGGGTAAGTGTCGCCCCGGCAAAGGGGAAATGGGAAACCCCGGGCTCTTTGCGGAGGTCGTCGGGAGAGCGGTCTGCGCGAGCACGGAGTACCCAATGAATCTACGCGTCGTCGGTTGTGCAGTGTCCCTCGGGGTTACGGTCCTCGCGCTCACCGGAGCAGGCTGCTCCTCGGCCAGCAAGCGGAGCGGCTTCGAGACGGAGGTCGACCCGAACGCGCCGGGCGGCGACGGGGGCTCTCTGGGATTCCAGAACGACGGCGGCACCTCGGGCGGCTCCTCGTGCTCGATCAACAACCTCGCGAAGGACCCGGACCTCGACTCCGACGGCGACGGCTTCCCGCTCAAGTACGACTGCAACGAGTGTGACCCGAACGTGAACGCCGGCGCCTTCGACGTGCCCGGCAACGGCATCGACGAGGACTGCAACGGCACCCCGGACGACGAGCCCGCCGATTGCGACACGGGCCTCGCCATGACGGGCGACGCCTTCGACGGCGCGGCCGCGATGGGCCTCTGCAAGAAGGCGACGGACGACAAGATGTGGGGCGTGGTTAAGGCCGAATGGGTGAAGCCCGACGGCACGTCGCAGAGCGTCGCGCTCGGCGAGGGGATCCTCTCCGCGTTCGGCGTCAACGCCCCCCAGGCGGGCGCGTCGATGGCCGCGATCTCCTCGGGCGCCGCGCGAGCGCCCAGCGACAGCGGCTACAAGAGCCCCGGCGGCTACGACAAGAACTACTCGCACGGCACGCCGGCGGGCTACCCGAAGGAGTCGCCCTCGTGTGCCGGCAGCGGCCTCGGCGGGCTCTTCGGCGACTCGAACGACGGCGCGGCCCTCAAGGTGACGATCCGCGTGCCGACGAACGCGAAGTCGTTCAGCTACCAGCAGAACTTCTTCACGTACGAGTTCCCGGGGTACATCTGCACCGACTTCAACGACTTCTTCGTCACGATCATGGACCCGAAGCCGGCCGGCCTTCCCGATGGGAACATCGCGTTCGATCAGGACGGCAACCCGATCAGCGTCAACAACAGCCTCCTCCAGGTGTGCTCGCCGCAGAACGCCGGCAACAAGGCTTTCCCCTGTCCCCTCGGCAACTCCACGCTGAGCGGCACCGGCTTCGAGAGCCACGCGGCGACGGGCTGGCTGACCACCACCGCGCCCGTCGAGACGGAGCGCGGCAAGGAGATCACGCTGATGTTCGCGGTGTGGGACCAGGGCGACGGCGTCCTCGACTCCACCGTGCTCCTCGACGACTTCAAGTGGTCGGTCGACGGCGCAGACGGCACCGCGACGAAGCCGACCCCGCCGAAGTGATGCGGGCCGCGGCTCTCGCGTGCGCCGTGCTCGCTCTCTGCGCGTGCGGGGGTGATTCGACCCCCGCCTCGGCAGGCGGGGCGGACGCCGCGCCGGATGCTCGTGCCGACGCGAGCGGCGAGCCCGCGGTGTGCGCGTCCGCGCGCGCGGACTTCCTCGCCGCCGTGGACGGCGCCGAGCGCGGGACGTGCGCGAAGGCGTCGGACTGCACGCTCGTCAGCCCGGCGCTCGCATGTGAGCCGTCCGGCATGTCCATCGCGCTCTGCCCGGTGGCGCTCTCGTACAGTGCAAAGGACTCGCTCGACGCACGGATCGCCGCGATTCGAGGCTCGTTCTGCCCCTCGACGTTCTGCGGCTACTCCGACGTCGCCGAGTGTGTCCCGGTCGATCGCGCCTGCGTGGATGGCCTCTGCCGCACCACGACGCCGTGACTGACCCCTCCGTCTGACTGCGCTCCTTGACCGGCAAGGGGCGGGCAGATACGTCTTTAATTGGGATGAACGGGGCTGCACGAGACCCGAGGCCCGGCGAAGGCGGCCAGATCGAAGGCACGCCGACGACGGCCTTCGGCAAGTACCAGCTCTTCGCGAGCCTGGGACGCGGAGGCATGGCCGACGTGTTCCTCGCGGTCGCGCGCGGCCAGATGGGCTTCAACAAGCTCGCGGTCGTCAAGCGCCTGCGCCAGGCGCTCGCCGAGGAGGCCGCGTTCCGCACGATGTTCCTCGACGAGGCGCGCCTCGCCGCGCGCCTCTCGCATCCGAACATCGTCCACACGTACGAGGTCGGTGAGCAGGACGGCGTCTACTTCATCGCGATGGAGTATCTCGAGGGCCAGTCCCTCAACAAGGTGATGAAGGAGGCCCTCCGCCGGAAGGACGGCCTCGAGCCCGAGGTCTCCGCGCGCATCATCGCCGACGCGCTGGGCGGCCTCGGCTACGCGCACGGCCTCGCCGACTACGATGGGCGCCCGCTCGGGATCATCCATCGCGACGTGAGCCCCCACAACATCTTCGTCACGTACGACGGGCACACGAAGCTCGTCGACTTCGGCATCGCGAAGGCCGCGCTCTCCTCGACGGAGACCGAGGTCGGCGTGCTCAAGGGCAAGGTCGCGTACATGTCGCCCGAGCAGGCGATGGGCGGCCGCATCGATCAGCGGGCCGACATCTTCGCGATGGGCATCGTGCTGTGGGAGCTCCTCGCGCGCCAGCGGCTGATGACCG
>JAQBQL010000034.1 GCA_028287035.1 Labilithrix sp.
CTCGATGAGGCCCGCGAGCGCGACGGCCACCTCGGGCTCGAGCGCGCCTTCCTCGATCCCCGCGGTGGTCAGCGCCGCCGCCACCGCCGCCGCCGGATCGCCGTCACGGGCCACGAGCACCACCGGCGGACGATCCCTGGCGAGCCGCACGTCGGGCAGCAGCGCACGCGCGGCCGCCGCCGCCTTCGGCCCCTCGCCAGGAGCCCCACCGCACGCCGCGCCGGTCAGCGCGACGAGAACGGCAACGGCCGCGCCGACGCGAGCCCGCACGTCCCTCAGAGCTGCACGTCGGCGGCGGATCGCGGCGCGAGCTGGACGCTGCAGAAGAAGCCTAGGACGCCGGTGAGCGACTTCACCTGGACGCCCTCCTTCAGGCCGAGCGGCGTCAGGTCCATCAGCGCGTTCGTCATCTGCCACGCCTTCGGGAAGGGGGCCTCGCACTTCGTGGTGCCCCCGGGCACGGTCGCCATGTCGATCGACGTCCGCCCGCTGCCCGACGTGTACGGAGCCGCCGAGACCGTGACGTTCTTCACGCGGATGAGCATGCCCAGCCAGCGCTGCGCCTTCGGGAAGTCGACGAGGTCCGCGGCGTTCACCTCGATCGGCTCCGGGACCGCGGTCTCGTAGCGGAACGTCGCGATGGGCTGCGAGAGCTGCGTGAGCACGGCGCCCGGCGCGAAGACGATCGGCGGGTTGCTCGGGATCCGCGTGTTCTCCTGGTACTGGCCCGTCATGTCGAGCACGTCACCGGGGCTGACCTTCAGGTTGCCCGGGCTGAACGACGGAGCGAACAGGTTGATCCCCGCGTACGGCGTGTCCTTCGTCGCCCCGAGATCCTGGACGAAGATGTCGCCGGCGTTCTTTCCGTCCGCCGTCTCGTCGTACGTGTCGACGGCGATCACGATGGCGCCGCTCACCGCCTGCGTCTCGCCGACCTTGTCGGCATGGCCGGGCTGGTTCGGATCGACGATGTCACGGATGCGCTGCGCCTTGCCGCCCGGCGGCGGCACCCCTGCGTCCGAGTGGGGATCGCCGGACGGCGACGAGCAGCTCGTGCTCGCGGCGGCGGCAGGGACGAGGAGACATGCAAGGAGAGCGGGGGCGACGCGCACGCCCGTTCTCTACCACAATCAGGCGGCGATCGCCTCGCGGAGCGAGAGCACGGACTCGAGGCGCGACTGGATCTTGTGCTTCTTCGAGTAGACGGTCTTCACCGAGATGTTCATCCGCGTGGCGATGTCCTGCGGGTCCATGCCCTCGCCGAAGTAGAGCGCCGCGAACGTGCGGTCCTTCTCGGAGAAGTCGGCGAGCGTGCGCTGGGCGATGACGTGACGCTCGTGCTCGCTCGTGAGCTCGAACGGATCGGGGAGGTCGGCGACGAGCTCCATCGCTAAGGTGATGCACTCCTTCTGCGGCTCGCGCTTCAGCGTGCGGAGGTAGTCGTACGCGGCGTTGATGGCGAGAAGACCGATCCAGGACGAGAAGCGGTTGCCGCGCTCCGGGTCGAACGTGCGGAGCTTGTGCATGTCGTTGCCGAGCAGCGACACGTAGAGGTTCGCGTAGACCTCGCGCACGTCGTCCTGCGAGACGATCGACGAGAAGCGGCGGGTCACCTTGGTGATGCAGCGGAGGATGAGGCGGTCGTACTTCGACTGGAAGGCGCGCCACGCGGCGGGGTCGTTGATCGTCATGCCCGCGATGAGGTCCTCGTCACACGCGAAGCGGTCTCCGGTGAGGGTGACGGGGAAGAATCCAGACTCGGGCGCGGCGTGGGACATTGACTCGTGGCCTCCAAGGGCGGGCTCGGCGCCCGCGTTGACGGAATGCCCTTGAGCAGCCTTCGTGCCACACGTCGGAAAATGACCGTACCCCCGGAAACGCGGGAAAAGCGCGTGATCCGCGCAGGGAAGGTTCCCGTGACGATCGCCGTAACATCGTAACGTCCGGCGTAACAATCTCGCCCGGAGCGCCGATTGTTACGCCCGTTACGCCCGTGCGTGACGCGCGACGAGTGGTACACCCCCGGCCATGCTCCGAGGTCCCGCGCCCGCCCTCGCGCTGCTCGCGCTGCTCGCGCCGATCGGGTGCGGCGGCTCGAACAAGGGCTTCCGTCCGCCCGCGACCAGCGCCACGAAGGCCGAGGCGAAGCAGGGCGCCGGCGATCTCACCTCCGCGAAGGTGGCGAGGCCCACCGGCTCGAAGGTCGATCAGAGGGGCAGCGCAACCTGGTACGGCGGCGCGTTCGCCGGCAAGAAGACCGCCAGCGGCGAGCGCTTCGACCCGACGAAGTACACGGCGGCGCACCGCAAGCTGCCCTTCGGCACCTGGGTCGAGGTCCGCCGCGTCGACACCGGCAGCACCGTCCGCGTCCGCATCAACGACCGCGGGCCCTTCGGCGACGACAGCCGCATCATCGATCTCTCGCGCAAGGCCGCCGAGGATCTGGACATCGTCCGCGAGGGCGTCTCGCGGGTGGAGCTCCGGATCGTCGACGGTCCCTGAGGCCTACTTCTGGTTGCTCTTCGGCGGCGCGACGCTCTTCGAGCGCGCCGGCTTGGCCTCGCGGGGCACGATCGCCGAGTCCTTGCGGACGCTGCGGGCGAGCAGGGCGAGAGCCTCGCGCTCGAGGCCGGTGACGATGCGCTGCCACTCGTCCTCGGCGTAGTCGAAGCCCCCGAAGCGCAGGTGGAGCCGCGCCTGCTCGCGGACGATCGAGCGCAGGTGGTTCGGCAGCTCGGGCATCCACGCGTAGTGCGCGATGACCGAGGCCAGGTTCGGCGGCCCTTCCTCGGCGCGCCACGAGATCGGCTGCGCGCTCGATGGCGGCGCCTCTTCCCCGAGCGACATCAGCTCGAGCTGCCCGTAGGTGACGCCCCAGTGCGCCGCCACCTTCCGACGGAAGTCCTCGCCCGGCTGACGCGTCGGGCTCCGCGAGAGCATGTTGCTCAGATGCGCTCCAGAGACCCCGAGCTTCTTCGCGAGTTGGGCCTGCGCGCCCCGAGGGGCGCACGAGAGCTCCTCCCTCAATCTCGCGAGGACGTACTCCTTGATCCGCTGGACGCGCTGCTGCTCGTCCTGTGTCACGACTATCACCTTAGTGCGCGGGTCCTTAGCGGGAGCTAAGTTCGCCGATGCTCGCCCCGAGATGGAAGAACGGCCGGCGCGGTAGGAGCTGAAGGGCTCTTCGCACGGGTCAGGGCAGCGCGCGGAGCGAGCCCATGAAGTCGCGCGCGTTCGCCACGTAGACCGCCGCGGCGGCGCGGATGTGCTCCAGATCGCCGTCGGTGAGGGTGCGGACCACCTTTCCGGGCCGTCCCATCACGAGCGATCGGCTCGGGATGCGGGTCCGCGGGGCGACGAGGGCGCCGGCAGCGATCAGGCACTCGTCCTCGACCACCGCGCCGTCGAGGATGATCGCGCCCATGCCGACGAGGCAGCGGTTTCCCACCGTGCAACCGTGCACGAGCGCAAGGTGGCCGACGGTGACGTCGTCGCCCACGTGCGTCGGGGCGAAGCCGCCCGTGATGTGGAGCACGGCATTGTCCTGGATGTTCGTGCGGGCCCCGACCCGGATGGGGTACTGGTCCCCGCGCAGCACCGCCCCGAACCACACGCTCGCCTCGTCGCCGAGGACGACGTCGCCCATCACGGACGCGCTCGGCGCGACGAACACGTTCTTGCCGAGGGTCGGGCTCACCCCGCCGAGCGCGTAGAGCGTCATCCGGGCACCAGGGTGAGCGAGCGGCGCCGACGCTCGGCGCGCGGAGAAGCGCGTTCCGCGAGGGCGGGGAGGGCCGCCACGTCGGCCGGCTCGAGCGTCGCCTCGAGCGAGTGCTTGAAGGCGCGGGCGATGGTGCAGTCGACGATGGCGCCGATCATGTCGCGGCCCTCCGGCACCTCGAGGTGCACGATCTCGTTCCGCTCGGTGCGGCCGCTGACCTTGCCGGGGACCTTGCTCGGCCCCTCGACGAGCACCCGCTGCCGCGTTCCCACGAGGGTCGCCAGGTGGGCGCGCGTCTGGCCCTCGACGGTCTCGAAGAGGCGCGCGAGCCGCTCGCTCTTGGCCTGCTCGGGGACGTCGTCGGGGAGCTTGAGGGCCGGCGTGAACGGGCGCTGCGAGTACTTGAAGCCGAAGACGCCGGTGAACCCGAGCTCGCGGACGACCTCGATCGTCGCATCGAAGTCGGCGTCCGTCTCGCCGGGGAAGCCGACGATGATGTCGGTCGAGACGGTCATGCCGGGCCTGGCCGCGAGCAGCCGGCGCATCCGCACGGTGTACTCGGCCCGCGTGTAGCGGCGGATCATCCGCTTCAGGATGCGGTCACTGCCCGACTGCATCGGCATGTGGATGTGACGCGCGAGGACGTCGAGCTCGGCATGCGCGGCGGCGAGCGCGGCGGTTGCGTGGCGCGGATGCGGGCTCGTGTAGCGAAGACGCGCGAGGTCGGGGACGTCGCGCGCGATCGCGCGGAGGAGCCCGGGAAACTGGCTCTCGTCGGGATCGTCGGACACCGGCGGGGGGAGCGCGGGGTCGCGGAAGCTGTCGACGGTCTGCCCGAGCAGGGTGATCTCGCGCGCGCCGCCGGCGACGAGGCGCTGGATCTCCCCGAGGATCTCGGCGCTCGGCCGGTAGCGCTCGGGCCCGCGCGTGTAAGGCACGATGCAGAACGAGCACCGCTCGTCGCAGCCCTTCATCGTCGTCACGTACGTGCTCACCGGCGTCTGGCCGGGGGCCGGAGCGGCGGCGAGGAAGCGTGGCGCGTCCAGATCGAACACCGTGTGGGCGCGCGGCGGCGCCCCGTCCATCTGCTCGCGCACGAGCATCGGCAGATCCGGGATGTTGTCGGGGCCGATGACGAGGTCGAGGTGCCCCACGCGGGCGAGGAGCCGCTCGCCCTCCTGCTGCGCCACGCATCCGGCCACCGCGAGCACGAGGCCCGGGTTCTTCGCCTTCGCCGGCGCGAGCTTCCCGACCTCGCTCCGCAGCTTCTGCTCGGCCTTCTCCCGGACGCTGCACGTGTTGAGGATGACGAGGTCGGCGTCCTCGACGTCGCTCGCGCGCGTCCAGCCGGCAGCCCGCAGCACCTCCTCCATGCGGTCGGAGTCGTGCGCGTTCATCTGGCACCCGAAGGTGTGGACGAGATAACGGCCGGTCAAAGCGGGCGGGTCATAGCATTTGCCGCCTCGCGCTGCCGCTCCAGATGGCCCGGTCGAAGGAAGAAGCCCGAGCGGACGAGCGTACGAGAGCGGGAACCATGAAGCCGGCGCCCTACCTCGTCTCGCTCGCGGGTCTGCTCGTCGCGGCGCTCGTGGCGGTGGCGGCCTGCGCGCGGAAGGAGGACGCGGCGGCGCTCCTCGGCGAGACGGGCACGACCAACGCGCTCCTCGCCCCGCAGGCCAGCTGCACGATGGTCGACCAGATCGGCACGTGCAACGAGTACCGGCGCGGCTCGAGCTTCGCCCTCGAGAAGTCGCTGTGCGAGGGGCTACGCGGCACGTTCCGCACCTCCGGCTGCGAGCGGAAGGGCGTCATCGCCTCGTGCGAGACGAGCGACGGCGAGATCAAGCGGTACTACGGCGGTGAGGTCGCTGGACCTCACGCGCTCACCCTCGACGAGGCGAGCAGCGACTGCCGGGGCGAGCAGATGAAGGGCACGTTCACGCCCGAAAGCGTCGCGAAATAGACTACGGTCGGCGCCGTGAGCGCTCTCGAGCCGGGCAGTGTGCTCGGCAGCTACCGCATCCTCGCGCGACTCCGCGCGGGAGCGATGGGCGTGCTGTACCTTGCACGCCGGAACGGGACCACCGGGTTCTCGAGGCCGGTCGCCATCAAGGTGATTCATGATCACCTCGCCCAGGACAAACGGTTCGTCCGGATGTTCGTCGACGAGGCGAAGCTCTCGGCGTTCATCGACGACCCGAACGTGGTCCGCGTCGAGGAGTTCGGGCAGGCGGCCGGCCGGTACTACCTCGTCATGGAGTACGTGGACGGGGCGTCGCTCGCGCAGGTCCTCGGCGTCCTGAAGCGGCGCGGGCACATCCCCGTCGAGCAGGCGGTCGCCATCGCGATGCAGATCGCAGGCGGGCTGCACGGCGCGCACGAGGCGACCGACGAGGCCGGCAAGCCCCTCGGGATCGTGCATCGCGACGTCAGCCCTCACAACGTCCTCCTCTCCTTCAAGGGGTACGTCCGCGTCATCGACTTCGGCATCGCCAAGGCGAGGCAGGTCGGCGGACAGACGAAGACCGGCTCGCTCCGCGGCAAGATCGCCTACATGCCCCCGGAGCAGGCACGCTCCGCGCGCACCGTCGATCGCCGCGCCGATCTGTACGGCGTGGGGCTCGTGCTGTGGGAGATGCTCACGTTGCGGCGGGTCTTCGACGCCGACACCGAGATCGCGATCCTGAACCAGATCCGCGACCCGCAGATCGCGCCTCCGAGCTCGTTCAACCCGGCGGTGCCTCCGGCGCTCGACGCGGTGGTGATGCGCACGCTCGCGCAGGACCCCGACGACCGGCCGGCCACCGGCACCGCCCTGCAGCGCGCCCTCGCGGAGGCGCTGCCCGCGGCGCTGCTCGTTCTCCCCGGCGATCTCGCGGGGCTCATGAAGAACGTGCGCGCCGCCGCGGAGGCGCTCGCCGGCGGAGAGGACGACGCCGCGCAGTACGGCGACGAGGTGAAGGCGAGCACGGGGACGTTCGCCGGAACCCTCCACGAGAGCGTGGAGCAGGCGAATGCGTCGCTCGGGGGCCGTGCGTCGCGACCCGACGACGAGGCGCCGGCCTCCGCACCCCCGCCTTCGTTCGTGCCGCTGCCGCCGCCCCCGTCGAGCCGCGGGAGCATTCCCCTCCCGGCCGCGCGGCCGAGCGTGCCCATCCGGGTGACGCCGCGCCTCCTGCCGAGCGATGGTGTCCGCGCGCTCGCTCCGTCCTCGCCTCCGACGCCTGCTTCGACGCCGGGCGTGCGCGCCGCGATGCAGACCGCCTCGGCCGCCCCGCCG
>JAQBQL010000049.1 GCA_028287035.1 Labilithrix sp.
CGTCTTCTGCCTCGATCTCCCGCTTCGGCGCGGCGCGACGTAGCAGGGGCAGCGGCATTTCCTCGTCATCGTAGGCGTGTGTCATGGCGGACACTACATCAAGCATGGATCGGTCCAAGAGGCCGGCGACCGCAGCGAGGTGCCGAGGCGGCTTGATGCGCGCGCGGGTGCGTTCTACACGTGGGATCGTGGCCCCCCGCTCGCCTGCGTCACCGCCCGCGCCCGCTCGCCATCCGCTCGCCGGCAAGACCACGACAGCCATCGGGGTGATGCTCGCGCTCCTCGCCGTTCCGTATGCCGCGCCCGGGCTCGCGCGCTTCCGCGTGGTCCGCGCGCCGTGGGATCACTCGCCCAGCGACCAGGAGGTCGCGAGCGGAGCGCCCGCCGCCACGAGCGCGCCGCAGCTCACGCAGGGCGAGACCACGCTCAAGGCCTCGAAGAACGAGGCCACCGTCACGAACGCGCTGCCCGAGGCGCCCGTCGCGAAGGCGCTGGATGCGCAAGCGCTCGCGAAGACGAAGGGCTCGCTGGCCGTCGAGGACGACCCTGGTCACGCGCTCGACGCCTTCTATGCCTCGCTTGCGAGGACGCGCGCGAAGGAGAAGGGCGCCGTCACCCGCATCATGCACTACGGCGACAGCGTCATCACGAGCGACTACGTCTCGGGCACCATGCGGCGCAAGCTGCAGGCCGAGTACGGCGATGCCGGCCACGGATTCATCCTGCTCGCCAATCCGTGGGAGTGGTATTTCCACAACGACGTCTCCCACGGCGCGGGCGAGGGCTGGAACGCGAGCCGCATCACCGGCCCCACCACGCGGGACGGGATGTACGGGCTCGGCGGCGTCACCTTCTCCGGCACCGGCGGCGCGACTGCCTTCTTCGGCACTCCCGACAAGGGCACGTATGGCAAGAAGGTGTCGCGCTTCGACGTCTATTATCTCGAGACCGCCAGTGGCGGCGAGGTCGAGACGAAGATCGGCACGCAGGTCGACCGGTTCTCGACCAAGGGCGAGGACAAGGTCTCGCGCATCAAGTCCTTCAGCGTGCCCGACGGCGAAGCGAAGCTCTCGGTGCGCGTCGTGTCGGGGAGCCCGCGCCTGTTCGGCGTGGCCCTCGAGCGCGACCAGCCGGGCATCGTGTACGACGCGCTCGGCGCGAACGGCGCCCGCGCCGAACTGCTCGGCTCGATCAACGCCGCGCACTGGGGCGAGCAGATGGCCCTCCGCAAGCCCGCGCTCATCATCCTGCAATACGGCACGAACGAGAGCGAGGCGCCCGGCATCGCCGCCAATTACGAGAAGACGCTCGGCGCCGTGGTGGCGACGCTGAAGACGGCCGCCCCCAATTCCTCGATCCTCATCGCTTCGCCGCTCGACCGCGCGGAGCCCGCCGAGGGCGGAGGCCTGCGCACGAAGCCGATCATCAAGAAGCTCGTCGAGGCGCAGCGTCACGTCGCGAAGGAGTCGGGCGTCGCCTTCTGGAACACCTACGAGGCGATGGGCGGCGAGGGCGCGATGGCGTCGTGGGTGAAGAAGGGCCTCGCGGGCGGCGACCTCACGCACCCGTCGCCGGCGGGCGCCGAGGTGATCGGCGACCTGATGTCGAAGGCGCTCACCACCGGCTTCGAGGCGTGGCAGTCGACGCACCCCTGAGGGCGGCGCGTGGGGTCCAGACCGCGCGCGCGCTCGTCGTCGGCGCGCGCGCGCGCGCCTCGTGCCGCCGGAAGTGCCCTGATTCACGCGAGATCGTGTGAGGGCACGCTGGTTGCTGGAGGGCGCGGGACCGAAGGAGGTCTCGTATGCGCAATCGACTTGGATGGCTGGTGATGCTCGGAGCGACGATGGGCACTGCGTGCAGCGCGGACGCGCCGCCCGACGACGGTGAGAACGTCGGGAGCGCCGGCGCCGCCATCAGGAATTGCCCGGTGACGGACCCGGACTACCCGTTGTGCGAGCCGGCGCCGCCGCCGACCGTCTGCAACGGCGGAACCGGCTGGGTCCAGGTATCGGCGCCCACCATCACCCTCGGACAGAGCCTCACCGTGTCATGGAGCGGCCAGCTGCCGAAGGCCTGCAACGAGAGCCTGACGCTGAACGGCGTGCCGGTCCCTGCCAGCGGCTCGAAGACCGTCGTTCCGCGCTCCAGCGTCGACGCGAGCTTCGTGCTGGGAGTGACCTCTCACGTCATCGCGCGCGCCAGCGCCGCCCTCGTCCTCCCTTCGACCGTGCACGTCGACGGCAACACGGAGGACTGGAAGCGGCTCCTTCTGCAGGCTCTCGACACCACGAACACCAAGGTGGTGCTCGGCCAGAACGTCGACATGGACCTCTCCGGTCGTGACCTGATCCCGGTCGCGCCGGGCGTGACGTTGACGAGCGAGATCCCCCTCGTCGTCGGCCCCGTCGCGACGCAGCCCGCCAGCGTGGTGCGCGGCGGGGTCTTCTCCCTCGTGCGTCCGGGGCGGGACGCGAAGAACCTCGGGCCCCGGCTCTACACGACGCAGCGGCCGAAGGCCCTCTTCTCGTTGCGCTGTCTGGCCGGCTCTCCGGGGCCCGAGCACATCACGTTCTCCAACTTCCGTATCCAGGGGCCCGACTTCGACACCATGGACGGCGACGACAAGCTCGAGCGCGGGATCGAGATCAACTCGTGCCTCGGCGTCGAGATCGCCAACATGGAGATGTCCGGCTGGAGTGGGGCAGCCATTCACGTGTCCGACGCGTCCGACCGCATTCTCGGCTACTCGAGCGTCAGCATCCACGACAGCTTCTTCCACCACAACCAGCACGAGGGCGGTAACGGCTACGGAATAGACATGGGGGAGGGTGCCTATTCGAACATCGAGCGCAACGTGTTCGACTTCAACCGGCATGCGATCACGGCCAGCGGCAAGGCCGGGACGGGTTATCGAGCGGACCACAACCTGATCCTGAAGGGCGGGGGCCGCCACTCGAAGTGGTACAACGAATATACGCATCTGATGGACGTCCACGGGGACGCGAACTGCCCCGACGTGCCGCTGAACCAGCACACCTGGAACTGCGGGAACGCCGGCGACCAGTTCTGGATGACGAACAACGCATTTCAGTACACGAACGACAACGACATCAAGATCCGCGGCACCCCGCGCATCGCGGCGCTCATCAATGGCAACGTGTTCGCGCGCCACGACAAGGACGACGCCATCGACAGGACCGAGGGTGACACCCATATCAACATCGGCGCGAATACGTACGACGTGGATACGTATGGTGAGTACGGGGTGTGTGACTTCGATGGTGACGGCAAGGACGACCTGTTCCTGGCGACCGGCGCGTCGTGGTGGTTCAAGAGCGCGGCCAAGCTCCACTGGGTGTACCTGAGCCCGGCGACGGAGCGTCTCTCCCAGGTACGGCTGGGTGACTTCGACGGTGACCACCGCTGCGACGTCATGGCGATCAACCGCGGCACGAACGCGTGGGAGATCGCGAGCGGAGGCAGCGGCGCCTGGACGGCGCTGCCCGGCAGCTACCCGGGTGTCGCGATCGACGAGCTGCGCACGGGCGACTTCGATGGCGACGGCATCACCGATCTGTTCCGCCGTGATCCGAGCGGGCAGTGGTGGGCGATCTCGCCGGGTCATTACGGCCCGCTGGCGCTCCAGTCCTCGGACCAGCCGCTCGACTCCTTGAAGCTCGGTGACTTCGACGGAAACGGAATCACCGACGTCCTCGGCCACAGTGGAGGCAAGTGGGCCATCTCCTGGAATGGCACGAGCCCGTGGCAACCTGCGAGCGGGCTCTCCGATGATCTCGGTCGCGTCTTCGTGGCCAACGTGGATGGTCAGCCCGGGGACGACGTCGTGCGTTACGTGCAGGACACGGGCACGAAGGCGCACTGGGAACGATCGTCGGGCGCGCGAACGCCCTGGGTGACCTTCCGGAGCTTCGCGTGGCCGGCGTCGAGCGACCCGGCCTTCGTGCCGGCGGCGCTCACGAAGACCTTCGTGGGCCGCTTCGGCGCCGGCTCCGCGGCCGGCGTGCTGATGGTCGAGCCGGATCGCATGAGCAGCTTCGCGGGGCTCACCGACGCCGCGTTCGTCCCGCACGCGCTGTACGCCTACTGAGCGACCCTCAATCCGCGCAGCACCGGAAGCCGAGGTCGAAGTACGCGTCGGCCCGGAACTGCGGGTCGAAGTGGTCGCAGCGCTGGTTGCTGCCGTTCGACATCATCGGGAACGCGAAGGTCGACGAGTTGTCGGGACAGCTGTCGGTCGCGCCCTTGTGCCCGTCGCAGTCGTCCTGCCACTCGCTGACGTTGCCGATGAGATCGAACACGCCCTCGTAGCCGCCCTGACACGAGGGGCGGCTGCCGACGGGCTCGATGGCGCCCGTGCCCTTCGCGTTGCACGCGTCGTTGTTCCACGTGTTGGCGTAGGGATAGGCGCGCTCGCCGGCCTTCGAGCAGGCCACGAAGGTCTCGTTGCTGGTCGTGCCGAACAGGGCCGGCGACGAGCCGCCGCCGCCCACCTTCCCGCAGAGGCGCTTGCCGGCCCACGCACAGAACGTGTGCGCGTCGCACCAGTCGACGTTCACGACGGGATAGCTCGCGTGCGCCGGATCCTCGAAGCTCGCCTGGTCCGTCGGGCGGAACGTGGTGTTCCAGTCCTTGCAGTATCCAGGCTGGTCGGCGGGCTGCGGGTCGGAGAGGAGGAACTTCGCGTACTGCGCGTTCGAGACCTCGGTGCTGTCGATGCAGAAGGCAGCGCCCGGCGCACTGATGCGCACCATGCTGGGACCGCGGCCCGCCGGGCACGAGGGCGCCGCGTCGGGCGCATCACTGCCGCTGTCGAGAACGGCGGCATCGACGACCACCGCGCCGTCCGGAGCTCCGGATTCCGCCTCGGGGACGAGGGGCGGGCCCGCGTAGCCGTCGAGCGCGAAGCTGCACGCGCACGCCAGCGCGGCCGCGGAGAGCGCGCACAGCCCCGCCACTCCTGCGCGACGAACGCTCATTCCGCTGCTTCCGCGGCCGGGGCGGGCAGGGCGGGCACTCCCGCGGGCTCCACGGTGCGCGCGGTCGTCGGGGGGAGCCCGAGCTCACGGCGCCAGCCCGCGTACGAACGCATCATGTCCGAGGCGAACGAGCTGCCGAGCTGCGCGTAGCCCTCGCGCGAGAGGTGCACGCGATCCTTCTGGGCGCGCGGCGGATCCTCCTGCGCCCAGCCGGCGACGGTGCCCTCGCCGCCCATCGCCTCGAGCTGGTTGTAGAACGCGCAGCCCGCGGCCGCCGCCACGCGGCGCTGGGAGAGGATGATCTCCTTCAGCTTCGTCGAGGTCGTCCAGCTGTCGCCGTCCTTCACGGCGCGGTCGGGCGGACCCATGAGCAGGCACGACGCGCTCGGCACCGCGCGCGCCACCCGGCCGAGCAGGTCGACCAGCTGCCGCTCGTACGTCTCGGACGGCATCGACTCGTCGGTCGACTCGTTCGTGCCGTACGCGAGGATGACGAGCGCCGGGCTGCGGTGGCGGAGCTGCTCGGCCCAGTGCGTCTCGTTCCACTGCAGGCACGTGGTGATGCGCGCGCCGTTGATGCCGAGCGCGTCGAGGACGATGCCGGGCTGCGCGCGATCGAGCGAGACGCCGAAGACGCGCACGTCCCCGTCGCCGGTCGACCGGACCTCGAGCTGGTGGGCGGCGCTCTCGCTGACGTCGAAGGTGCGGAACGCGCTCGTCGTGCTCGGTCCCTTCGTGGAGACGCGCACCACGCGGACGCCGTCGACGAACACGTCGAACGAGCCCCCGTTCGGCTGCTCGAGGTACGCGACCTCGGTGCTGGCGGTCCGGGCGTTGATGTCCGTCCAGGCGCGCGCGCCGTGGGCATGCGTCTCGACGCCGATGCCCGCGAGGCCATAGAGGCCGTCGCCCGAGAACTTTCCCTTTGCGAGCTTGCCGCGCTCCGGCGACCACTCGCTCGACATCCCGCAGCGGACGCCCTCCTGGATGTAGCCCTTCCACGGGCGGCCGAGCGCGACGTAGCCGCGCCCGCCGTCGCCGAAGCGGCCCTGCAGGGCGCGCCGGATGACCGCCGTCTCGATGTCCGCGGCGGTGTGCGAGTCGCCGAACTGGACGATGCGCACGTCGTCGGAGGCCTGACCCGCCTCGAGCCGCGCCACCGACTCGAAGAAGCGGCGGAGCGCGGCGGGCCGCTCGAGGGCGCCCACCACGCCGGCGCGGGCGGCCGGGGCGATGTCCACCGGCGTCTCGGCGACGGCGCGCGCGGCGACCGAGGCCGCCTCCTTGCCCGCGGGAGCCTCGCTGCCAGCCTTGGCCTTCGCGACCGCATCGCCGCACCCCGCCAGCGCAGGCAGCGCCGCGAGCGCCAGCGCGCCCGCCGCGGGCGCGGCGATCCGGAGGAACGCGGGAAGAAGCCGATCCAAGACCCTCGAAGCCTGGCACGGCGTGCGAATCGGCGGAAGTTTGTTTAGCGTGGCACGGTGCAAGCCGAAGGGATCCCCCCGGGCGACGAGGAGCCCAGCGCGCGGAGATCCGCGTCGTCGGTCCGTCCCGGCTCGATCCGCCCGCCCCAGGGCTCGCGGCCCAGCCTGCCCCCGCAGCCGCTCCGGCGCGCGCGCCGCCTCGCCGTGGCGACGGTGTGGGTGCTCGTCCAGGTCGGGCTCGTCCTCACCGCCAGCCGGCGCGTCGACGCGCTCTGCGGCTTCCGCATCGTGCCCGAGTCCAGCAAGGTGAAGGTCGCGCTCTTCCGCGAGGTGGCCGAGGGCGACGGCGGGCGCACGCGCATCCACGTCGAGGACGGCGTGTGGAGCGCACGCGACGCGGGCGGTCTCCGTCGACGGTTCGCGTGGACCGACCGGGTGCGCCGCCGCGAGCTCGCGCTCCTCGACCAGGACGTCGTGCTCGAGGGGACCGCCGCCGCGACGCTCGCCCATCTGCAGGCCGCCCTCGACGACGTCGCGGCGCACCTCCCCGACGACGCCGACACGCACCGCTTGCTCCTCGACGTCACCGTTCAACGCAACGGTCGCGAGCCCTACGTCGCACATCTCGCGAGTCCCGAGCGCCTGGGCGGAGGGAGCTGACATGCCGGCGCGCACGGCCTTTCCGGAGGAGATCGGCGACGGGTACGTGCTCGGGGCGGTCCGCGTCGCGCTCGGCGCGCTGCTCGGCTGGCGCGCGCTCCTCCTCGGCGACGAGCTCGCGCGGGCCGGATACTTCGGGGACTTCTTCCACGTCGCGATGATCCCCGAGGGCTTCGTCCCGCCGGCGAAGATGTACGGCGTCCTCCTCGCGGCCCGCCTGCTCCTCGCGATGATGATCATGTTCGGCGTGTGGGCGCGTCCGGCGCTCGCGCTCAGCGCGATCGGGAGCATGTGGCTCATGCTCTGCGACCGGCTACACGTCCGCGACGGCGAGTATTCCCTCGCCTGCTACGCGCTGCTCCTCTCGCTGACCCCGTGCGACGCCTCGTGGCGCATGACGGAGGCCGTCACGCCGCGCACCGGGCCGTTCTGGGCAGTGACACTCTGTCAGCTGCAGGTCTCGCTCGTGTACCTCGCGTCGGGCGGCTGGAAGCTGCTCGACCCGGACTGGCGCGGCGGCCACGTGCTCGCCGCTCGCCTCGCCGGGCTGCGGCTCCCGCTCGACGCCGCGAGCGCGCTCGCCAAGCTCGCCATCATGAGCGAGCTCGTGATCTGCGTCGCCCTGTGGCTGCGCCCGACGCGCGCCGTCGCGCTGTGGTGGGGGCTCTGGCTGCACCTCGTCGTGCTGGTCGGGCTGCGCGGGCAGGAGGTCGTCACGAGCTCGCTGCTCACGCTCGCGATGTACGGGGTCTTCGCGACGCCCGACTTCCACGCGCGCACCCTGCGCTTCGATCCCTCGCGGTTCTGGGGCAAGACCGCCGGCACGCTCGTGCCGTGGCTCGACTGGCTGGGGCGCTTCGAGGTGCGCTCCTGGCAGCCCGACGATCGCCCCGGCCACTCGCTCGTGCTCGTGCGCCGCGACGGGGAGCGGGTCACGGGCGTGCGCGCGCTGGCGATGCTCGCGCGCTGCGTGCCCGTGCTCTTCCCGCTGTGGGCGCCGATCGCGCTGGTCGCGAGCTTCACCCGCCAGGGCGACCTGACGAGCGCGAGCTAGATCACGGACCGTACTTGCCGGTGAGCTTCGTCGACGCGAGGCTGTGCGCCGTGATCGCGGTGACGCCCTCGTTCGCGCTCGTCGTCATGTTGAGGCCCGGCAACGTGGTCACGTCGAGCGCGTGGAGAACGAGCTCGTAGACGTGCTCGTTCGGCGGGCACGGTCCCGCGTAGCCGTAGTTGTTGCCGGTCTTGGTGTCGCCGAACTGGTGGGTCGTGTGCGACCCGGCCGGATTCGCCGGCGCGTACTTCTGCTCGACGTTGCCGGGGAGCGCCGAGAGCGTGCTCGGGATGTCGTAGATGACCGCGTGGTTCAGGTTGTTCGACGTGTCGTGGAGGATGACCGCGAAGCTCTTCGCGCCGGCCGGCGCGCCGACCCAGGCGAGCGGGGGCGACTGGTTCATGCCCATCTGGTTCGTGCAGACCTGCGCCTTCGGGATCTTGCCGCCCTCGGTGAACGCGGTGCTCGTGAGCGTGAAGGCCACGGCCGCGTCGGCGGCGTCCGAGGCGTCGGTCGCGTCGAGGCCGGCGTCGCTCGTCGACGCATCGGTCCCGCCGCTGGTCCCGCTGCTCCCGCTGCTTCCGCTGGAGCCGCTCGAGCCGCTGGTGCCGCTCGATCCGCCCGCGTCGGGGTCGGGCGTCGAGGACGCGGGGTCGTCGGAGGAGCACGCCAGGAGCGCGGCGGTGATCCCGAGGGCGAAGGCGGCGACGAAGCGAGTGGAGGTCTGCATGGCGCGAGCGTACCAGGACGCCGTCGGCGCGGCAGCGCCAGGCTCACGAGCGGCCGCGAACGTGGGGCATGACGCCGGCGTCGCCCCGCCGTAGAGGCCAGGGATGCACGACGACCACGCCGAGGACGAAGGCGTTCCCATGTCGCCGCCGCGGGCTTCCTCGGGCGTCGTCGGTCTCGACGACATCCTCGACGGGGGGTTCACCCGCGGTGACACGCACGTCCTCGACGGCGCGGGGGGCACCGGCAAGACCACGTTCGCGCTTCGATTCCTGCTGGCCGGCCGCGATGCCGGCGAGCGGTGCCTCTTCATCACGATGTCGCAGACCGAGCAGAGCCTGCGACGCATCGCGCGCTCTCACGGGTGGCCACTCACCGACATCGGGGTTCGTGAGCTCTTGCCGGGCATCGTCTCGGACGAGGTGGCCGTCGATCAGACCGTGCTGCACAGCGCCGATCTCGAGCTAGGGGAGCTCACGAGCGAGCTCCGCGCGCTCATCACCGAGACGAAGCCCGAGCGCGTGGTCATCGACTCGCTCGGAGTCCTCGGTCTCCTCGCGAACGACGCGACCCGCTATCACCGCGAGCTCGTGGCGCTCCGCCAGTTCCTCGTCGCGCGCGGATGCACGACGCTCTTCGTGAGCGAAGGCACGGGCGACGCTGCCACCGCGCGGCGCTCCGAGGAGTTCTATGGCACCTCCTCGAGCGTCATCCATCTCGAGCAGGAGCCCTCGCCGTACGGCGAGGTGCGGCGCCGCCTTCGCGTGCTCAAGATGCGCGCCGTCGCGTTCGCGACCGGCTTCCACAATTTTGCCATCCGACGCGGACGCCTCGACGTGTTCGCGCGGCTCCATGCGTCGGAGGCCTGCTACTCGGACTTCGAGACGCTGCCGAGCGGCAACGCGCAGCTCGATGGCCTGCTCGGCGGCGGCCTCGAGAAGGGGACCGCCTGCCTCTTCGTCGGGCCGCCCGGAGCCGGCAAGAGCACGATCAGCACGCTCTTCGTCGCGGCAGCGGCGGCGCGGGGCGAGCAGGCGCGGGTCTTCCTCTTCGACGAACGCCCCGAGACGTACGCCGGCCGTGCCAAGGCGGTGGGCATGGACCTGGACGAGCACCTCGCCTCGGGGCGCGTCCAGCTGGACAAGCTGGACGGGTCGCGGATCACGGCGGGCGAGTTCTCCCATCACGTGCAGGAGGCGATCGAGAGCGGCGCGCGCACCATCGTGATCGACAGCCTCACCGGGTACTTCCACGCGATGGCCAACGCGTCCATGCTCGCCCTGCAGATGCACGAGCTGCTCGACTACGCGAGCCGTCGCGGCGTCCTCACCATGCTCCTCATCGCGCAGCCGGGCATGATGTCCGTCGGCTCGGCCCCCGAGGTCGACGTGAGCTACCTGTCCGACACCATCGTCGTGTTCCGCTCCTTCGAGGCCATCGGCGAGATCCGGCGTTGCCTCGCGGCCGTGAAGAAGCGGCAGAGCGGCCATGACACCTCGATCCGGGAGTTGCTCATCGGCGACGGCAAGGTCGCGATCTCCACCGAGCCGATGCGCGAGCTCCACGGCATGTTCGGAGGAGCCACGTCACGGACGGGCCCCTCGTGAGCGCGACTCCGCGGCCGGAGGGGTGCGTGCTGGTCGCCGCGCCCGTCGGACGCGACGCAGCGCTCCTCGCCCGCGTCCTCCAGCGCGCCGGGATCGCCGCCCACGTCTGCACCAGCCTGCGCGACGTGGCGGCACGTGTCGACACGAGCGTGGGCGCTCTCCTCGTCACCGATCACGCCCTCGTGACCGACGACGTCACCGAGCTCCTCGCGACGCTCGCCGCGCAGCCGCCCTGGGCGGACGTGCCGCTGGTGCTCCTCGCGAGCCGTGATTTCGGGTGGGGGCCGGGCGCCGGTCCGGGCGTCCTCGCGCGCCTCCGCGGCCATGCCAACCTCGTCGTCGTGGAGCGGCCCGCGCGGGGACAGTACCTCATCAGCGCGGTGCAGGCCGCCCTTCGGGGGCGTGAGCGGCAGTACGAGGTGCGCGACTTGATCCACGAGGCGCAGATCGCCCGGGAAGCGGCCGAGCAAGCGCATCGCAGCGCGAGTCTCGCGTCGGCGGCCAAGGACGTGTTCCTCGCGAACGTCTCGCACGAGCTGCGCACGCCCGCTGCGGCGACGCTCCTGTGGACCAGGCTGCTCGCCGAGGGCCGTCTGCCCGCGCACATGCAAGCGCGCGCCTTCGACGCGATCGCCGGGAGCGCGCGCCTCCAGTCCAAGCTGATCGAGGATCTCCTCGACCAGTCGCGCATCGATGCCGGCGCGCTGTCGCTGGATACCTCCGCGATCGACGTCGGCACCGTCCTCGGAGCTGCCACGGGCATCCTCGCGCCCATCGCGCGTGCCAAGGGGGTCGCCCTGGTGCCCGGCCCGCCGCTCCCGCGCTGCTGGGTGAACGGCGACCCCGATCGTCTCGAGCAGGTGTTCGTGAACATCCTCGGCAACGCCGTGAAGTTCACGCAGCCCGGCGGCTCCGTCTCGATCCGCATGTCGAGGCACGAGTCGGACGTGAGGATCGAGGTCGTCGACACCGGCGCGGGCATCAGCCCCGAGCTCCTGCCCAGCGTGTTCGATCGCTTCCGTCGTGGCGGCGACGGCGGGGCCCGCGAGGCCGGCCTCGGTCTCGGCCTCGCCATCGCGAAGCACGTCGTCGACCTCCACCAGGGGAGGCTGACCGCGTCGAGCGCCGGCGAAGGTCATGGCGCGACGTTCGTGGTCGATCTGCCCTCGTGCCCCGCACCTGCCGCCGTTTCGCGGAAGGGCTAGGATGGCGCCGCGATGAAGGTCCCCCCCGCCAACGTGTCGTCACCGCGCGCGTGGGCTGCTTCACGTTCGAGCGTCCGTGTGGTCGTCGTCGCCACCTCGGCGGGCGGCCTTCACGCGCTGCGCGAGCTGCTCGGGCGGCTTCCCGCGACGTTCCCGGCGGCAATCGTGGTGGTGCAGCATCGCGGGCCGACCGAGCTGCCGCTCCAGGAGGCGGTCCTCCAGCCGGCCACCGAGCTCCGCGTGCGTGTCGCGAGGGACGGAGACATCCTCGAGGCCGGCCACGTCTACGTGTGCCCGGCCGGCTTCCACGCGGTCACGGAGCACACCCTCCGGCTGGTCGACGGACCGAAGATGGAGCACGTGCGTCCCTCGGCCGATGTGCTCCTGAAGTCTGCAGCGCTCGCCTACGGCGACAATGCGATCGGCGTGGTGCTGACGGGCAAGGGGACGGACGGCACGCTCGGCGCCGGCGCGATCGTCGCGGCCGGCGGCCAGATCATCACGCAGGACCCGCTCACCGCGGCGCATCCGTCGATGCCGGCGGCGGCCACCGCGCGGGGCCGTCCGAGCGCGGTGCTGCCCCTCGCCGAGATCGCCGGCGCGCTCTGTACGATGCTCGGCGTCCCACCGGCGGACCCGCGGCCACGACCGATCGCCGCCGGGCCGCGCATCCGTGTGCTCCTCGTCGACGATCACCGCATCATCCTCGACGGCCTGAAGGCACTGCTTGACGCGGAGCCCGACCTGGAGGTCGTCGGCGAGGCGGAGGACAGTGACCGCGCCGTCGCGCTGGCCGCCGAGCTCGCGCCGGACGTCGTCCTGATGGACCTCGGCCTGCCCGGCCGCAACGGCGTGGACGCGACGGCCCGGATCAGGGCGCTCCGCCCGGCCACCCAGGTCGTGATCCTCACCGCGTTCGTCGACGTGGGCCGTGCCGGCGAGGCGCTCGGTGCCGGAGTGCTCGGCATCCTCACGAAGGACGCCGCCTACGACCACGTCTCCGCGGCCGTCCGGGCGGCCCACGCCGGTCACCGCTACTTCAGCCCGCGCGTCGCGTCGCTCGTGCAACGCCTCCCGCACGGCGCTCCGAAGCCCTGACCGGTCAGCCCCACTCGGTCTTCTGGACGACGGGCAGCTGCAGCGCCCGCTCCCGATCGAGATCGAGGTTGCCCACGTGGAGGCTGAGGGGCGTCTGCACCCACTTGTAGATCGACTGCGTGAAGAGGCGCGCGAACCGCGCCGCCCACGCGTCGACCGCGGCCGCCTCGTACTCGGGGAACATCACGCGGAGCACCTCGCGGACCTCCGACGGCGACATCTTCTCGCCCGCGTAGAGCGCGAAGCAGGCGTCGAGCACGGGGAAGGGCATCAGCTCCTTCTCGTCTTCCTGGTCGTCGGCGAGCTCGGCGCTGGCCGGCTTCTCGAGGGTCAGCTTGATGCCGGGGAGGCCGGTCGTCTCGAGCAGGTAGTCGAGCAGGTAGTTCACGACCGTCTTCGGCACGTTGGCGATGACGCTGAGCGCGCCCTCCATGTCGCCGCCGATCGTCGTGTACCCGACCGCCTTCTCGCTCATGTTGCTGGTCTGGAGGAACAGGCCGCTCGCGCTGTTCGCCCACGTCCACATGCGCTGCGCACGGATGCGCGCCTGGATGTTCTGGCGCGCGGCGGGCGTCGTCTTCTCGCCGGGCTGGAGCATTGCCTCGATCTTGGCGAGCTCGGGCTCGAACGCGTCGTCGATGGAGACGACGACGAACGGGGCGTCGAAGTCGGCGGCGGCCTGGGCGGCGGCCGCTTCCGTCTGCTTCGACGAGTAGCGGGACGGCATGAAGAAGGCGCGGAGGATCTCCCTCGCCTTCCGCTTGCGGTCATCGGGCGAGAGGTCGGCGTAGCGGCGGTCGATCCACCGGCGCGCGAGGTACAGGCAGAGCAGGCTGTCGCGGCCGCCGGAGAGGGCAACGCCGATCGTCTTGAACGCGCCGGTCTTCTCGAAGTAGTCGCCGAGGCCGAGCGCCAGCGCATCGAGCAGCTCCTCGCAGAAATCGACGCGCGGCACGCCCGGAAGGATCCCGGCCGCGGGCAGGAGGAAGCTCTTGCCGGGCGGCGCCGGGTACGTGAGCGTCGAGCGCCCCTTCACGGTGGGCGTCTCGCTCTTCACGCGCCGGATGAGCGGCGCGACCGCCGCGAACGCGAGCTGGTCGCCGCGCCACGTGCTGTTCTCGTTCCGCAGCCGCAGCGTGCGATCGAGGTCGAGGTTGACCGCCGAGAACCCGGCCTGGAAGCGCTTGCCGTCGAGCAGCATGCGCCCGTTCTGGGCGATGAAGCCGCCGCCGTCGAACACGAGCCCGTCGTTCGCGCCGACCAGGTTCGCGTACGCGATCGTGCACTGGTTGTCGTTCGCGCGCGTGTTGATCATCTCGCGCCGCGTACCGAAGACGCCGAGGCGGTACGGCGAGGCGGAGATGTTGAGGATGATCTCGGCGCCGGCATACGAGCGGCGGCGCATCGGACCGTCGGGGCTCCACAGGTCCTCGCACACGTCGAGCGCCACCGTGCCGAAGTCGAGGTCGAAGATCAGGTCGCCGAACGGCACGCCGTGGATCTCGTCCTGCAGGCCGGCGGTGCCCTGCGCGAACACGCGCGCCTCGTAGAAGATGCCGTACGTCGGCAGCTTCTCCTTGGGCACGACGCCGAGGATCTTTCCGCCATGCACGAGCGCCGCGCTGTTGTAGAGGTGCGAGCCGCGCGCGACGCTGAGCCCGATCGCGAACACCGCCTCGAGCGAGGACGTCTCCTTCGCGAACCGCACCAGCTCCTCCCACTGGCACGCGATGAAGGCCCGCCACTGCGCGAGGTCCTCGGGCGCGTAGCCGCCGACGAGCTGCTCGTTGAGGACCACGATCGTCGCCCCGTCCGCGGCGGCTGCCCGCGCGACCTCGAGCGCCCGATCCACGTTGGATTTCACGGCGCCGACCGTTGCGTTGACGCTGCCGATGGCGATTCGAATGAGCCTCATGTCGGGTGCCTTCTCCCTGCGAACGTAGGCGCTACCGAGCCCCCGGGACAAGCCGTTCGAGCGCCGCTCACGCGTAAGCGCGGACGAGACCCTGGAACACGCCCACGTGACCACGGATGCTGCTCTCGATGTCCTTGCCGTACCCGCCGCCCAGCGTGACCACGAGCGGAACGCCGAGGCGGCGCGCGGTCGCGAACACCGCGGCGTCACGGCGCGCCAGTCCCTCGTGCGTGAGCGACATGCGCCCGAGGCGGTCGCCCCGCAGCGCGTCCACGCCGGACTGGAAGAACACGACGTCGGGACGATGGGCCGCGATGCGCTCGAGCGCGGGCGCGAGCGCCGCCAGGTACTCCTCGTCCTCGCAGCCGTCGGGGAGGCCGACGTCGTGCGTGCTCGTCTCCTTCTGGAACGGGTAGTTCTTCTGGCCGTGCAGGCTGAGCGTGTAGACGAGCGGGTCGCCCGCGAAGATCGCCGCGGTGCCGTTGCCCTGGTGGACGTCGAGATCGACGATCGCCGCCCGCGCAAGGCCATGATCCCGGCGCGCCACCATGACCGCGATGGCGATGTCGTTGAACACGCAGAAGCCCTCGCCGCGATCGCGGAATGCGTGGTGGGTTCCGCCCGCGAGATGCCCCGCCGCGCCGTGCTGCGCCGCCCAGGCGAGCGCGGCCAGCGTGCCGCCGGCGCTGCGCATCGCGCGGACCACGAGCGAGTCGGACCACGGGAAACCGAGGCGCCGGATCGCCGCGACCTCGAGCGTGCCGTCGCGCACCTGACGGACGTACGCAGGGTCGTGCACGAGCTCGATGTCCTCGACCGACGCCGTGGGTCCGAGCATGAGCGCGTCCGCTCCGAAGGAATGGTCGAGCGCGCGCTTGATGCGCTCGTACTTGCCGAGCGGGAACTTGTGCCCCGCCGGAAGCATGAGGTGGTGGACGTTCTCGGTGTAGACGAGGCGCATGGCGCTGACCCGGAGGTCTTAGCGCACGCGGTTCAATCGTGCTTCCGGCGCCGGATCCAGCCGTCGATCCGGGCGCGCGCCCGGTCGGGCTGTCCGGGGTCCGCGCCGCTGCCCTCGAAGCCCACGAGGTACACGTGGTTGTCGTACCAACCCGTGACGAGCGCGTGCTTGCCGTCCGGATAGAGCGTGAGGCCGCTCGCGTGATCGAGGCCGGGCACCGCGTAGACGCGCGCCGTCCAGTCGGCGGCGTCGACGACGGTGACGCTGTTCGTCTCCTTGCCGTAGTCGGCCGACCAGATCCATTTCCCGTCCCGCGAGACCTCGATGGTCTTCGGCGAGCTGCCGACGTGCAGCGCGTGCACGACCTTCTCCGTCGCGAGGTCGACGGCGTGCAGCATCGAGTCGTGGTAGCAGCTCACGAGGAGCAGCTTCTCGTCGACGGTCAGCGTGAGGTGCCGGGGGATCGGGCACACCTCGAAGCGATGATGCTCGGCGAGGTCCTGGCCGCGGAAGACGTCGACCGACGCGCCGTTGAAGTTGGCGACGTACAGCGTGCCGCCTCTCGTCATCACCATGCCGCGCGGGTTCTTGCCGGCGGGGAGCGTGCGGACGACCTTGCCGGTCGCGATGTCGATCTGCGTCACCGAATCGCCGGACCAGTTCGCGGCGAAGAGCTGCGTGCCGTCCGGCGAGAGCACGAGGATCTTCGGGTGCGCGCCGGTCGCGATCTCGCGCGTCACTCGCTTCGACCGGACGTCGATGAGCTGCACGCTGTTCCGGAGGAAGTTCGAGGCGTAGATGGTCGCGCCGTCGGGCGAGAGCACGCTCTCGACGACGTTGCCGGGAAGATCGATCGTGCCGAGGGGCGCGAGCGAAACGGCGTCGATGATCTCGATGTTCTTGCCGTTCGACTGGCCGAAGTTCGTGACGTACGCGCGGGTGCCGTCCGGCGAGAGGCTGACGCCCTTCGGCATCGAGCCGGTCGGCGCGACCGCCTGCACCTCGAGCAGCGGCGGCTGCGCGCTGGCGGGAACGGAGGCGAGGAGCCCCGCGGCGGCGAGCGTCCCCGCCGCGAGCGCGCGGATCACGGCGGGGCCGAGGCCGCCGGAGCCGTGACCACGGGCGGGGCCGCCGGCTGCGCCCAGGGCAGGCTCGCCTCGACCGCGTCCGGGATGGTGCGGTAGCGCCGGTAGAACAGCGAGACCTTCACCACGTAGTCCTTCGTCTGCGCGTAGGGCGGGATCCCGCCGTACTGCACGACCGCGCCCTCACCGGCGTTGTAGCCGGCGATGGTGAGGTCGAGATCGCCGTTGAACATGTTGGCGAGCACCCGGAGGTAGCGGACGCCGCCGAAGATGTTCTCGCGCGGATCGTTGATGTCACGCACCTGCATGCGCTCCGCCGTCTCCGGCATGAGCTGCATGAGCCCGCGCGCGCCGGCGTAGCTGACGGCGCGCGGGTCGTAGTCGCTCTCCACCTTGATGACCGCGCGCACGAGCGGCTCGGGGATCTGGTAGAGCGCCGCCGCCTGCTTGATGTGCTCGTCGAAGCGCGTGTAACGCGCCGGATCGCGGTCCTGGGGCGCGAATGGCACGACGCCGGGACGCGGGGTCGTGCTGCTGCTGCCGCTGCCGCCCTTGATGTAGACCTTCGCCGCCGGGTTGCCGGAGGGCCGGTTCGTGAAGTGCACGACGCCGTCCGCATCCGTCCACTGGTAGATGTCGGCACGCGCCTGCGCGGCCACGAGCGCCCCGCCCGCGAACACCAGCGCGGCGCAACCACGTTTCCAGCCGGATCCCATCGCTTCCCCAATCGTGCCGGATCCGCGGCGCCGTTGCAACTTACGGCCGCGCGGTCAGATGGCGAGCTCGCGCCGGCGGCGGTCGCGGAACACGAGGAGCAGCACGAGGCAGATGAGGACGGCGACGCCGACCCCGACGCCGATCTCGACCTTCGTGGCGAGCGCGTCGCGGGCCGGCGCGTCGGCCAGGCAGCTCGGGGCGAGATCGCTGGTCGGCCACATGGCGAGCGGCGTGCAGTGGCGCCGGCGCAGCGAGAGCCAGTCCATCATCGCCGCCACCGTGATGTGGAGGAGGAAGCCCTGGTAGATGCTCTTCGTCTTCATCGAGAGCGAGCCGAGCGCGATGCCCGCCAGGATGGCGCCGACCGCCTCGAGGTACGGCTTGCCGAAGTGGATCATGCAGTACGGCACCGCCATCGCGAAGATGGCGCCGGAGCCGAAGCTCTTTCGCAGCGACCCGAGCCAGAAGCCGCGGAAGAACATCTCGAGCGCGAAGAACTGCCCGAAGTACATCGCCTCCCACACGAGAAAGTCGAACCAGCTGCGCGTCGCGTTCTTGTAGAACGGGTAGTAGGTCGCGAAATCGGGCGCGCTCGAGACGACCAGCATCGCTGGCACGACCACCGCGAAGAAGAGCCCGTAGATCCACACGTGATCGAGGAAGCCCTTCGCGCGCAGGCCGAAGTCGAGCAGGCTGTCCTTGCGGAAGAAGAGCTTCCACACCAGGAACGGCGCGAGATAACCGGCGATGCGCGTGCCGGCCCACCACCCGAAGCCGAGCAGCTCGTCGTAGCGTGCGAGCGTCGCCGCCTTCGTCGGGAAGTGCTCGCGGAGGACCGGGTAAAACCGCTGATCGAAGTACGTCCGGCCGCCGTAGTACTCCTGCATCGCGAGGATGAGCGCGCACAGCACGAGCGCCACCATCGGGCGGTGGTCGGTCTTGCCCTGGGCGAGCAGCTCGGCGCGCTCCTTGAGGGCGTCGTGATCGAGCTCCCGCCACGTGCGACGGAAGAAGAGCCAGATCAGCGTGACGACGAGGAGCAGCCCCGGGATCGGGATGAAGGGCTTCGCCGATTCGACGAACGCCGGAAACCCGGTGAGGTCCCGGGAGAGCGGCGGGATCGGGATCCCGGGCTTCGTGAGCAGCGAGAGCAGCACGGCGTCTTCTAGCGAGCCGCGGCGAGCTCGGCGGCCCTCGTGAGCCGGCCGAGGGCGACGTCGCGGCCGAGCACGAACAGCACCTGGTAGAGGCCAGGGCTCGCGGTGCGCCCGGTGAGCGCGACGCGGACGGGCTGGCCGATCGCCTTCATCTCGAGGGCCGCCTCGGCGAGCCAGGAATTCACGCTCGCCTCGAGCGCAGCCTCGGTCCACTCGGGAGCGCTCGCGAGCGCGTCGCGGAAGCCGGTGAGGCGTGGGGCGGCGTCCTTCACGAGGAACTTGGCGCTCGCCTTCTCGTCGAGCTCCGGCGGCTCGCGGAAGAACGGATCGAGCATCTCGGCGGCCTGCGCGAAGGTCGTCGCCCGATCGCGAATCGTGTAGAGCGCACGCTTCACCGCGTCGCTGGTGACGGTGAGCCCGCGGGCGGCGAGGAACGAGACGGTGCGCTCCGCGTACTCCGCGTCGGGGGTGAGCCGCTCGGTCTTCAGGTGCTCGTGGTTGATCGAGAGGAACTTCTTCCCGTCGAACTTCCCGTCGCCACGTCCGCAGCTCTCCCAGGAGAACGCCTGCACGAGCTCGTCCTTCGAGAAGACCTCCTGGTCGCCGAACGACCAGCCGAAGCGCGCCAGGTAGTTGAGGACGGCGTTCGGCGAGTAGCCCGTGTCCTTGTACTCGAACACGCTGACCGCGCCGTGGCGCTTCGAGAGCTTCTCGCCGCTCGGCGCGAGCATCATCGGCAGGTGCGCGAACTCCGGCACTTTCGCGCCGAACGCCTCGTAGATCATGATCTGCGGCGGCGTGTTGATCATGTGGTCGCGGCCGCGCGCCACGAGCGAGATGTCCATCGTCATGTCGTCGACGACGGCGCCGAAGTTGTAGAGCGGGATGCCGTCGGACCGCACGAGCACGAAGTCCTGCTGCTCGATGCTGGGGGTCGTGATCTCGCCGAACACCTTGTCGACGTAGCTGACCGAGCCGCTGCGGTCGGTCATGAAGCGGATGACGAAGGGCAGGTCCGGCTCGTCGGTGCGGTTGCGGCACGTGCCCGGGTACTTGAACTGCGCCTTGGGATCGGACTTCTTCAGCGCCTCGCGCTGCGCGTCGAGGTCGGCCTTCGTGCAGAAGCAGCGGAAGGCCTTGCGGGAGGCGACGAGCTCCTGCGCCTTCTCCTTGTAGAGGGCGAGGCGCTCCATCTGCGTGTACGGCCCGTGGGCGCCGCCCTTGCCCGGGCCCTCGTCCCAGTCGAGGCCGAGCCACTGGAGGGAATCGAAGATGACCTGGCGGCTCGCGTCGGTGCTGCGCTCCTGATCGGTGTCCTCGATGCGCAGCACGAAGGTGCCGCCGGTCTTCCGGGCCCACAGCCAGTTGAAGAGCGCGGTACGGACGCCGCCGATGTGGAGGTAGCCGGTCGGGGACGGAGCGAAGCGGAGCCGGGGCGCCATGAGTGGGCCGCTGTTAGCATGACCCCCGGCGGAGCGGAATCGAGCGTCAGCGGTACGGGCTGCCGCCGAGGTTGGCGATCGTCATCGCCAGGAGATGCGCGAGGAGATCGACGCCGTCGCGCGAGGAGGCGATGCCCTCGGCGCTCAGCCGCTCCGCGACGCGGCGCCGGACGAGCCGATCGTCGAACACCGCCGTGGGGGAGGCCTGCCGGATGTGACCGACGAGACGCGTGAAGTTCTGCGTGGCGACCGGCGCCCGGCCGTCGCCGAGACCCGTGTAGTTTGCATGGCGCTCGCGCAGCAGCCAGGGACGCTCGCCGCTGCGACGGAAGAAGTAGGCGACGTGCTCGCGCTCCTCGCTGCGCGTCACCGAGAAGGGCGCGGGGGTCGCGCTCTCGACGGGGCCGCGGGGGAGGACCTGACGCTCGCTGATCGTGCTCTTGTCGTGCACGGCGCGGAGCACTGCGTAGACGTCCCCGTAGGGGAGGAGCTCGCCGGTCGGCAGCCGTCGCACGCCGTCCGCGTCGAGCTGGAAGGCGTCGAGGCGGGTCATCGCGGCGCTCTTCACGAAGAGCTCGTCGTCGAACACGTGCGCGCCGTGCCCGCGGGCGCGGAGGACGCCGAGCACCTCGATGGCGCGGGCGTGGTCACGCGTCTGGAGGACGATGCTCGGCGTGCCGGCGGCGAGGGCGAGCCGCGCCTCGAAGGGGGTCCTGCCGATGAGGGGCGCGAGCAGGTCCGCCTCCACGGCGGCGGGCCGCGCCAGGTTCGCGACGAAGACGTAGAACAACGGAGGCCAGCGTAGCGCGCGGGCGGAAGGCCGGGAACGGAAGCGGCCCGCGCCGTTACGGTCTAGGCTCGCCCGCCGATGCGTGAGACCTCCGGGGTGACGGCTCATGCTCCGAGCGCCACGCGCGGGCCCGCTGCAGGGAGCGAGCGCGAGGTGGCGCGTGCCCTCGGGCGGCTGTCGGCGGACGAGATCGCAGCGGCCGTGCTTCCGCCGGGGACGCGGGCGCCAGAGGTGGTGCGCGCCGCGGTGCGCTGGGTCGCCGGGGTGCCCAGCCGGCGCCTCGGGGCGGCGCTCGCTCGCTTCGACGCCAACGTGGCGACCCGCGGGCTTCCGGCGGCGGCGCGCGCGCTGCTCTCGTCGTTCGGGGCAACCGTCGAGGTGGTCGGTGCGCTTCCCCCGGGACCTGCGCTCGTGGTGACGAACCATCCTGGCGCGTACGACGCCATCGCGCTGATGGCCGCGCTCGACCGGGAGGACGTCGCGCTCGTGGCCGCCGACCGCGCGTTCCTCCGTGCGATGCCGGCGGTCGCGCGGCACCTCGTCTTCGCGTCTTCCGCGAGCGCGTTCGCGAGGCTTGCCGGGCTGCGGGCGGCGCTCGCGTGGCTCGCGGCAGGCAGGACGCTCGTGCATTTCGGCGCGGGTCGCATCGAGCCGGACGTGCGCTTCGGCGGGGCTGATGCTCCCCTCGCGCCGGTGTGGGCGGCGGGCACGGGCGTGCTCGCCAGGCATGCCATCGCGCGGGGCGCGTCGGTGGTGCCGGCGTTCGTCTCGGGCGTTCACTCGCCGCGCGCCAAGCGTCTTCCGTTCGTGCGCTGGGGCGAGGCGCGGGGCATCACCACGCTCGCGCCGCTCGTGCAGGCGACGGTGCCGGGGTTCGCGGACGTGGCGGTGCGAGTGCGCCTCGGCGATCCCGTTCCGGGGCTCGCCGGGCGAACGGATGTAGAATGCACCGAGATGCTGCGAGCGCGCTGCGCCGCACTCGCGCGTTGAGCGCGCACCTCAGGCGATGGCGCGGCGAAAGGCGTGCGCGCACGCTGCCCACGTGGGCAGACGAGGGCGCGCGAGGGCGGCTCCCTCGCGGAGCGACGCGCGGTACCCGGCGTCCCCCACGAGTCGCGCCAGCGCGGCCGCGAGCGCGTCGTCGTCGTCGCAGAGGACCGCGGCGTCAGGGTAGGGGGCCAGCGCCTCGGCGAGCCCGGGCGAGCGCGCCGCGACCACCGGCAACCCGGCGTGGAGCGCCTCCGTCGCCGCGATGCCATAGCCCTCGAGCGACGACGGCATGACGAGCGCGTCGGCCCCGGCGAGCGCCGCCGCGACCGCGGCGTCCGGCAGCTCGCCCGCGAACGTGACACGGCCGGCGACGCGTCGGCGGGCCGCCTCCTCGCGCACTGCGCTGACGTACGCCGGGTCGCGCGTCGTGCTCCCGACCAGCAGGAGCCGCGCCTCGTCCGGCGCCGAGGCGAACGCGGCGACGAGCTCCCGCACGCGCTTCCGCGGCACGATCGCGCCGAGGAAGACCAGCGTACGCTGGGCTGGTCCCGGCGCGCGCCGTGCGACGTCGGAGAGGCGGTCCGCTCCGGGCAGCACGACCGCCGCCTCTCGCCCGAGCCGCGTGCGCGTGGTCTCGCTCGTCACGACGAGCCGCTCTGCCGCCGTGATCGCGGCGTGCTCGAGGACCGCCGTGGGCCACGTGCTCCTCGCTTCTACCTCCCAGCACGTCAGGTGGTGCACGAGCAGCACCCGCCGCCCGGCGCGCCGGCCGGTGAGCGGGAAGGCGACGGCGAGCTCGCGGAAGCACAGCTCGTCGCCGACCACGACGTCGCACGCGAGCCCCCGGAGCGTCCGCGCGAGCGCCGCTCCCTGGCGTGCCGCGGCGAGGGGCCCGAGCCCTTGGTGCAGCGACACGACGCGGACGTCATCGCCGGCGCGGCGCAGGCCGTCGACCACCTCGGCGTCGTAGATCGTCCCCCCGGTGCGCTGATCGAGGGTCCCGTGGAGGACCCACGCGATCCTCACACCGGCCGCTCGAACGCGGCGAACGCGACCGGCGACTCGCGCAGCACGACCCGCATGGTCGCGCCGTGCGC
Source organism: Labilithrix sp. (assembly GCA_028287035.1). The sequence goes on from JAQBQL010000049.1 coordinate 22,929, forward strand.
CGCGCGGGCGTCCGGCGCGAGCGAGGTGAACGCGCGCGCGAGCTCACCGGCGATCCATTCGGCGACGCGCTCGGTCGTCGACGTGCGCCCCGGGAAGGCGGGGTGCTCGTCCAGGTTCGTGTAATCGATGGACGCGCACACGCCGCGGAGGAGCTCGCGGAGGGCGCCGATGTCCATCACGACGTGGTGCTCGTTCAGCGCCGGCGCGCGGACCTCGACCTCGATGCCGTAGGTGGCGCCGTGCAGTCGCTGGGCGGGGCCGAACGTCGGATCCGCGAAGCTGTGGGCGATCATCACGTGGTCCGAGACGCCGACCGAGAACATGCGCCTATCGATACCTCAAGACGTGCGCCGGCGGCAGATCGGTGTCGGTGTCGAGCGACCGGTAGAGCGCCTGCACGGGAGCCTCCTCGAACGGCACGGGCTCGGCAATCAGGGCGTCGAGCGCGCGTTCGCGCAGCAGCGAGAGCACGAAGAGCCACCGCCGCTGCGGTGACCAGCGCTCGCGGAGGCGCGGCGGGATGTGCGAGACCTGGCTCGCCCGGAGCGACAGGCGGCCGCGATGGAACGCGTCGCCGAGGTCGATGGCGGCGCGGCGCGTTCCGTAGAAGGACGCGACGACGAGCCGGCCTTCGGGCCGCGTCCACGCGATCGCCACGTCGAGGAGAGCCGGATTGCCGGTCGCCTCGACGACGACATCCGCCGAGCCGTCCGCCTCGGGCGCGGCGAGCACGAGCGCCGACGGCACCAGTACGCGCGCCGCCTCGCGACGGCGGGCGCCCGGCTCGACGAGTGTGACTGCCGCCCCCGACTGCGCGAGGAGCCATGCGGTGAGCAGGCCGACGACGCCGCCGCCCAGCACCACCACGTCGTCGCCGAGCGACACCTCCGCGTCCCACGCGCACGTCACCGCGGTCTCGAGGTTCGCGGCGAGCACCGCACGCGTCGCGGGGAAGTCCTCGGGCAGCGGCCGCACCTGCGCCTCCGGGAGCGTGTGCGCGTCGCCGTGGGGCGCGAGGGCGAAGACGCGCGTGCCCTCGCGGAGGCGCGTTCGTTCGCCGGCGGCCGTGATCTCGCCGACCCACGCGTAGCCGTAGCGTCGGGGGTAGGTGGGCGCGTCCGCACCTGCGAGGGAAGGGTCGAAGACCGCCGGACCCTCGCCGCGGTAGAGGAGCAATTCGGTGCCCTGGCTGATGCCGCTCGCGTGGGCGCGGAGCTTCACCTCGCCGGGGCCGGGCGCGGGAGCCGGCGCGTCGCGGAGCTCGACGTGCCGCGGCGCCACGAACCACAGCGCGCGCTCGGTGGGCGGCGGGCCGGGCTCGCTCGGGGCGGCGTCACGCATAGAGCACGTCCCCCCGCACGAGGACGCTCTCGCCGGCGCGCTCCACCGTCACGTTGGTGAGCGAGGGTGCCTCGTCGATGGCGGCCACGCCGAGGGCGCCCAGCATCGCGGTGCCGGGCGCGCCGAGGAGGCGCATCGCTATCTCGATGCACATGTGGTCGACGCGCCGCGCCCGCAGGAACGAGGTGATGACCGCGGCGCCGCCCTCGACGAGCAGTGACCGGACCCCGCGCTCGGCGAGGACCGCGAGGGCGCCTTCGATGGCGACCCGGCCGGCGTCGTCACGCGGCGCGATGGCCACCGCGACGCCGCGCGCCTCGAGCGAGGCCCGCTCCGTGTCGATCGCGCGCCCCTCGGCCCCGATGACGAGGGCGCGTCCGTCGGCGTCGAGGACCCGGGCCTCCCGGGGCAGCGACAGCGTGCTCGCCAGCACGACGCGGAGCGGGTGCTGGCCGGGCGCATCGCGCACGGTGAGCCGCGGGTCGTCGATGCGGACGGTGCTGGCGCCCACGAGCACGGCGTCGTGGGCGGCGCGCGACGCGTGGGCGAGGCAGAGCCCGCTGCGCTCGCTGAGCGCGGTGCGTTGCCCCTGGATGGCGAGGCGCCCGTCGAGCGACTGCGCGAGGTGCACCGTGACGACCGGACGCGTGCTCACCGGCCGAGTCTAGCGGGGCTCCCCGCGGAAAGGGGGCGGCGCGAGGCGCGCTTTTCGGGCGGGGGCGTCCTTCGCTTGCGAGCGCGGCGGCGCTCTGGTAATTCCGCTGCCCCCATTCCGCGCGAGTGATCTCGCGCAACCAGGAGACGCGACCATGATGAATCCGCTCGCCGCTATCAAGGACAAGTTCGAGAACAAGGCGAAGCTCGTCGAGGCCCTCGAGGCCTTCACGAAGAACGAGGACCTCTGGGTCGGCCGTCTCAACGAGGGCAAGGGTCTGGCGCACGTCTCCAACGCGAAGCTCCTCAAGCTGCACGCCACCTTCACCGCGGTGAAGGACAAGTTCGGCACGCGCGCGAAGCTCATCGAGGCGATCGCCGACGTCGAGAAGCGCACGAAGGACGAGGGCTACAAGGCGCGCCTGACGGCATACCCGGTCCCGCGCCTCTGGGACCTCTTCAACTCGGTCTCGAAGCGCTCGGCCGCCGCCGCCAAGGCGAAGGAGCCCAAGGTCCGTACGGAGCGGAAGCCCCTCGAGGTCGCCAAGAAGAAGGCGGCGCCGGCGGCCCCCAAGAAGACGACTGCGCAGAAGGCGCACGCCGCGAAGAAGTCGAAGAAGTAAGCCGTCATGCCCGAGATCACGCTGCGCCACGAGATCGACACCGACGAGGAGACCTACTGGACCCGGTGCGTCTTCGACGCCGAGTTCAACAAGCGCCTCTACATCGATGCGCTGAAGTTCCCGCAGTGGCAGCTCCTCGACTCGAAGGAGGACGACGCGAAGATCGTCCGCAAGGTCCAGGTCGACCCGCCGACCGGCAACATGCCGGCGGCGGTGAAGAAGGTCATGGGCGACTCGCTCAAGTACGTCGAGGACGGCACCTTCGACAAGAAGGCCAAGCGTTACAGCTTCAAGGTCACGCCGAGCACCCTCGCCGACAAGACGAAGGTGGCCGGTGAGATGTGGGTCGAGAAGCTCGGCGACAAGAAGATCACGCGCGTCACCAAGATCAACGTCGAGGTGAAGGTCTTCATGGTCGGCGGCATGATCGAGGAGCGCATCCTCGGCGACCTCCGCAGCTCGTACGACAAGGGCACCGTCTTCACGAACGAGTACATCAAGGAAAAGGGCCTCTAGGCCGCTTGGCTCTGGCGGTCTCGTCCTCCTCGCCACCCGAGCGCCGCCCGCGGGTCGTTCGCCGCCCGAGCGCGCTCGCGGTGGCCTGGGAGATCTGCAAGAAGGACATCCGCATCGAGCGCCGCACGGGCGAGGTCGTGGCGACCGCCGGGGTCTTCTCGGTGGTCGTCGGTTTCCTCGCCAGCATGGCGTTCCACGTGAACACGGCGACGAACGCCGCGACGTGCGCGGGAACGATCTGGATCACGCTCTTCTTCGCGGCGGTCCTGTCGTTCGGTCGGCTCTGGCAACGTGAGCGGGACGAGGGCGCGCTCACGGGGCTGCTCGTCGCGCCCATCCCGCGCGCCTCGATCTTCGTGGGCAAGGCGCTGGCGACGTTCGTGATGATCGCGCTCGTCGAGGTGCCGCTCGTTGCGCTGTGTCTCTTCGTGTTCCACATCGACTTCTCGAACGGTCTCGCCCTCCAGCAGCTCACCGGCGAGGAGCTCGCGGCGGCGAAGGCCTCGGCCTCGTTGCACCTGCCCGCGTTTCTCGGGCTGCTGGCGATGGGCACGGCGTCGCTCTCGTTCGTCGGCACGCTCTTCGGCGCGATGACGGTGCGGACGAGCGCGCGCGACCTGGTGCTCGCGATCGTGCTCTTCCCTCTGCTGTCGCCGGTCCTCGTGTGCGGCGTCGTCGGCTCGCGTAAGGCGTTCGAGCTGCAGCCCTTCGAGAGCTATTCGGGCTTCCTGGGCCTGATGTCGGTGAGCGTCCTCATCACCCTCCTCCTGGGCATCGCCCTCTTCGGCCCGCTGGTCGACGACTGACCTGCCGCGCGGCCCGCGGCGTGTGCCGGGTGCACAAAGTCGTTCGGATCCCCCTCGAACCCCACGCGCGCCGCGGGGGGTCTCGGGTCCACAAAGTCGTTCGGATCCCCCTTCAATCGACCGCGCCACCCGGGGATGGCGCGCAGCGGCGGAGGGTCGTGAGGGATCCGAACGGGTTTGCCGGGTGCGGTGATGGCGCGCGGCGGCGGAGGTCGTGAGGGATCCGAACGAGTTTGACGGGTGCGGTGATGGCGCGCAGCGCGGAGGTCGTGAGGGATCCGAACGAGTTTGGCCGGTGCGGTGGTGGCGCGCAGCTCGGAGGTCGTGAGGGATCCGAACGAGTTTGGCCGGTGCGGTGGTGGCGCGCAGCGCGCAGGTCGTGAGGGATCCGAACGAGTTTGCGCGCCGGCCACCCCGGATCAGCGCGCCGGAAGCGACAGGATGGCCGCGGCGACGACGTCCGCTTCCGACGCAAGGGCCTGCGCGTCGAACGCGGTGCCCGCCACCTCGCCGACCGCGAAGACGCCCTCGCGGATCCGCCCCGCCGCGCCCGGCCGCACGACGAAGCCTCGCCGCTCGTGCACCACGTCCGCGCCCGCCTGCTCGGGCAGCTCGTAGGCCGGCGCGCGCGGGGCATCGACCACCACGAGATCCGCGGGATACTCGGTCACGACACCGGCGGCCCGCACCGTCACCGCGCGGACGCGCGTGGCGCCGCGCACCGACACCGGCTCGCCCTGCACCAGGGTCACCGAGCGCGCCGGCCTGCCGCCCCTGTCCCGGGCCTCGACACGGTCGACCTCGCGCGCCGCATGAGCAAACGACTCGCCGAACGGCCCCCCGTGCTCGGCAACGATCACGACCACCCGTTTCGCCGGCAGAGCGTCGTGCGCGAGGAGAACGCCCGCGGCCCGTGCGCTCATGACGCCCGGCACGTCATTGCCCTCGAACGCGAGCGCCCCGTCGTGCGCGCCGGTCGCGAACACGAGCGCCCGCGCCTCGAGCACCTCGGCGCCGCCCGGACCGACCACCAGCAAGTCCTCGCCGTACATGCCCCCGGCCACCGTGCTCGTACGAAGCCGGATCTTCCCGGTCTCCGCGGCTTGCGTGAAGCATGCACGTATCTCCGAGAAGGCCTCGGCCTCGCGCGCCCCGAGCGCCCGCATGCTGCCACCGGCGACGAGCTGGTCGTCGACCACCTCGACCGACCGCCCACCGGCGGCGAGCCGCGTCGCGAGCGCCATCCCCGCCGCGCCCGCGCCCACGATGACGACGTCCACCGCCCGGCGCGCCGCCGCTCGCGGAGCCTCCACCGCCGCCGGCAGCCGCCCCAGCCCCGCCACCCGCCGCGCGAACGCCTGCATGACGTTCTGCACGCCGGGCACGCCCGCGAAGAGCTCGTGATGGTTCATGCCGTCCGGGAAGAACCAGTCGGTCATCCGCAGGAGGTCGGCCTCGCGCGGGCCGAGGCGGTTCTGCGTCACGACGGTGGTTCCCTCCTCGGCGGGAACGAGGCACGTCATGACATTCGGCGCGTCGTCGACACGCGCGAGGCAGCCGTCGCACGCCGCGCGCATGCATGACGGGCCGCGCGGCCGATGAAACTTCGGGCTCCGCGCGATGACGAGCCGGTCCGCCCCGAGGAGCGCTGCCGCGACGGGCTCACCGCGCTCGGCGACGATCGGCTCACCATCGAGGGTGATGGTCACCGGATCGCGGAGCACGCGCCCCCCGGACGCGGACCGAGGCCGTGACGGAGGAGAGGACGCGCCGCGCGAGCGAGAAGCCACGGCCGCGCATCCTACGCTTTACTTTCCGGCCGCGCCTCGTGAGACTGCGTCATCGTTCATGCGACTCGGTCTGCTCGGTCCAGCCGGTAACGAGGTCGGCGCCCTCGGGCGTGCCGCCGAGTTCCTGCTCAACGGCGCCCGCGTCCACCGCGCGATCTACCTCGGCAACGACGGCGCGCTCGACCGGGCGGTCGCCGCCTGGGCGCGCAAGCTCGTCGGCGACGACCCGAGCGACGATGCCGCCTGGCGCCGCGCCGCTGCCGTGGCCTCCGCCGGCACGCCGGAACAGATCGACAAGTTCGTCCAGACCGAGCGTGCCCGCCTTCGCCTGAAGTCGCTCGAGACGCTCCCCGAGGACGTCGCGCGGACGATCGAGATGATCGGCGATCGCGTCGCGGTGCTCATCCACGACAAGGCGCTCCTCGACGAGGAGGACATCCTCGCCGCGAACCTCCTCTTCTTCGGCAAGAGCGAGGCCCCGGTCATCCGCAGGATCGGCGCTCGCTGGTTCGTCACCCCCGGTCCGATCGGCTGCGCGGGCGGCGGCATCGCGGTCGTCGACGACGACGGCGACGACGTCGCGGTCACGATCCACGACAGCAGCGGCAAGGCCACGCAGCGCGAGGTCCTCACCGCGCAGCGCCAGGCGAAGCTCCGCGTGCAGGGCGAGGGATGAGCGCGGCTTCGACCTCCGCGCCGATCACGGGCGTCTTCGGCGGCAGCTTCAACCCGCCGCACCTCGCGCACGTCCTCGCCCTCGCGACGGTCCTGGCCCGCTTCGACGTCGAGCGAATCCTCGTCGTCCCCACCTACCAGCATCCCTTCGCGAAGGCGCTCGCGCCCTACGAGGACCGCGTCCGCATGTGCGAGCTCGCGATGGGCTTCTTGCCGAAGGTCGAGATCTCGCGCGTCGAGGAGCAGCTCGGCGGCGAGAGCCGCACGCTGCGCACGCTCGAGCACCTCCGCGCGCAGCACCCGTCGTGGTCGATGCGGTTCATCATGGGCGCCGACCTCGTCCTCGAGTCCGCGAAGTGGTTCGGCTTCGACCGGATCACCGAGCTGGCGCCCCCCATCGTGCTCGGGCGCGTCGGCGTCGCCTACGAGGGCGCGCCGGTCGCGGTGCTGCCCTCCATCTCGAGCACCGAGGTGCGGGCCGCCATCGGCGCCGGCCGCTGGGATGCCCTCGAGCCGCTCGTCCCGCGCACCGTCCTCCAGCACGTCCGCGCCAAGGCCCTCTACCGCACGAGCAACGCATGAAGATCTTCGTGTTCGGCGCCGGCAAGGTCGGGTCCGCCCTCGCCCGTGCGCTCCGCCGCGCCGGCGACGACGTGACCCTCCGCCCCGCGCGCAAGGGCCTGCCGCGGAAGCCGATCGACGCCGCGGTGATCATCCTCTCCATCCGCGACAAGCAGCTCGCCGAGGTGGCGACCGCCCTCGCCGCCGGCGCCCTCGTCAAGAAGAGCGCGGTCGTCGTCCACAACTCCGGCGCGATGCCCGCCGACGTGCTCGCGCCGCTCCGCGGTCACTGCGCCGGCGTCGCGCAGATGCACCCGATGATCTCGTTCGCCTCGAAGAGCTTCTTCCCGACGCTGACGCGCGGCCAGTGCCACGTGAAGGGCGACGCGCCCGCCGAGCAGCGCGCCCGCGCCCTCGCCAGGAAGCTCGGGATGACGCCGCGCACGTTCGCGAAGGTCGATACCGTCGGCTATCACGCGGCAGCAGGGCTCGTCGCCAATGGCGCGGCGGCGCTCGCGGCGATCGGACAGGAGCTCCTCGTCGCCTCCGGGGTGCCGGCGGCCGACGCGCCGCGCATGCTCGGCCCGCTGCTCCGGTCGGTCGCGGAGAACGTGGAGGCGCTCGGCTTCCCCGAGGCGCTCACCGGGCCGGTCCGCCGGGGCGACGCGGCGGGCATCGAGCGTCAGGTGGCGCTCCTGAACGAGCGGCTGCCCGCGGCCCTGCCGCTCTTCCTCGCGAGCGCGCGCGCCCAGTTGCCGCTCGCGCGCCAGCTCGCCGACGCGCCGGCCGAGAGCTTCGACGCGCTCGAGAAGGTGCTCGCGAAGATTGACGGTGCGCGCCGACCGCGGGCGTGAAGAAGGTGACGGCCGCGCTCGCGGCAGCACGAGCGTGCGTCCTTCCGCGCATTTGCCTCTGAACACGCCATGGACCGGCTCTTGCCCTTGGACTCACACACGCGCTCGCCCTCGCGCAGCACGAGCGTGTGGCCCATTCCTCGCAGCTCGAGCGGGGACAAAGAGCGGGTCCGTCCTTGAACGAGGTCATCTTTCGAGTAGGTTCTTTGGACCCCTTGGCACTCACCTCTCCATCCCTGGCGCTCGTCAACGGAAGCCCGCACACGTCGCAGCCCGCGGCCGACGGGCGCACCGGGCGGACCTTCGTCGAGCTGGACGAGCGGCTGATCCAGAGCCCGCCGGCGCCGGGCGTCGTCATCGTCCGCGCCCCCTCGGCGGTGCACGCGGCGCTCATCGCGCACGCCGCGCGCCGGCTCCGGGCGAGCGGCATCACCCCGGTCGACGTCCCGCTCACCGCGGGCGCCGGGGTGACCGGCTCGGCGCCGCTCTTCCGCGAGGTGGGCGCACGCCTCGGCCTGACCAGCGTTCCCAGTGACGCGCAGAGCTGCGCCGAGGCCGTCGCGCACGCCGCGGGCGGCGCCGGCAAGCGCGCCGCGATCATCGCCTCGCTCCCGAAGCTCGGCTCGTGGGACCGCGCGGTCGCCACCGAGCTCGTGCGCGACGGCAGCGCGCTCGTGGTCTTCGTCACGACCCTCGAGGACTCGGCCCCCAACGCGCCGCCGGCGCTCTCGGCCAATGCCCGCGAGCTGCGCGAGCGCGAGACCCGCGACGTCCGCGAGTTCCCCGAGTCCGCGGTCCCCGAGGCGGTGTTCGAGCTCGGCCTCGAGCTGTCATCCGCCGACCGCCTGCGCTGGCTCGGCGCCGTCGCCGAGGAGGCGCACGTCGAGCTCCCCGGCTCGAGCATCTGCGCCCTCGAGGCGTGGTGGACCCGCGCGCGTCGCGTGGCGCCGGCCACCGTCGCCGCGCTCGACGAGCTCGCCGCCCTCGGCGAGGCGGCGGCCGCGGTCTTCACGTGTCTCGTCCTCGCGGGGCGCTCCGTCCCGCAGAGCCACCTCGAGTCCCTCGGCGACGATGCGAGCTCCGCGGTCGACGCGCTCCTCCACGCCGGCTTCGTCGCACGCACCGACGACGCCCGCGCGCTCGTCTCGGTCGCCAACGGGATCGACGTCGCCTCGATCGAGAGCCGCGCGACCGACGCCGAGCGCCTCGCGACGGCGCGGCTGCTCATCCCGTCGGCCTCCTCCGGACCCGGCGCCCGCGCCGAGCAGCACGGCCCGGGCTTCGATCCCGACCCCTGGGCGCACGCCCGCGCCGCCGAGCTCCTCGTTGCCGCCGGCGCGCTCGATGCCGCCGACCGCGCGATCGGCAAGGCCCTCCGCGGCATCGACGACCCGCAGGCGGCATTCGAGACGACGAGCCGCTGGTTCGCGTGCGTCGCGCGCATCACCGGCGAGGGTGGCCTCTTCCTCCGCGTCCAGGCCGCCCAGCGCGCGCTCACCCGTGGCGAGGCCATCGAGGCGCAGCGCTGGTGCGAGAGCGCGGCGGTGCTCGCGCCCGCCGACCCGTCGATCTCGCTGCTCATGGGCAAGTCGCTCCTGCAGCTCGGCGACCTCGTCTCGGCGCGCGTCTGCCTCGAGAAGGCGGAGGCCGCGGCGAGCACCGACGAGCTCCGCGCCCAGGTCGCCTCCGAGCTCGCGGAGCTCAGCTACCTCGCGGGAAAGCTCGATCTCGCCCGCGAGCATGCGACGCGCGCCGTCGCGCTGGCGTCGGCGGTGAGCACGCGGCTCAACGGCCGGAACACGCTCGGCAAGATCAACCTGGTCGAGTCCGCGTGGGACGAGGCCGACGCCCACTTCGCCGCCGACGTGATGACCGCGTCGGCCGCGGGCGACGGCATCGCGGAGCTCCGGGCTCGCCTGAACCGCGGCATCGCGCTGATGTCGAAGGGCGGGCTCGACGATGCGCGCGCCATCCTCGTGCGCGTCCTCGAGGACGGCAAGCGCATGGGCGAGGACCGCGCCTGCGCCTACGCCTTCGCGAACCTCGGCGTCATCGCCTCGCGCCAGCACGACTACGCGTCGGCGCTCCTCTACTGGGAGCAGGCGGTTCGCTTCCGCCACACGCTCCGTGGGCGCATCGCGTCGGCCCGCACCATCGCGAACCTCGCCGAGCTCCGTCTGAGGCTCGGCCTCGTCGACCACGCGGAGCACGCCATCTCGTTCGGTCGCCGCCTCCTCGGCAGCGGCGTCACCGCGGCGCGTGCCTCGCACTTCGCGGTGGTCGGCGCGCGCATCGCCCTCGCGCGCGGCAACGGCGAGCTCGCCCGCCGGGAGATCGATTCGGCGCTCGTCGACGGCGAGGCCGCGGGCGACCGCGACTACCTCGGCGAGGCCTACCGCGTGGCCGCCCGCGTCGCGCTCGACGAGGGCGACGTCAACCGCGCCGCCGAAGCGCTTGCAAAGGCAACCGCGCTCGCCTCCAACGACCGCGCGCGCGCCGACGTCGCGCTGGTCCGCGCCCTCCACCTCAGGGCCACCGGTGCGCCGGCTGCGGCCGCCCTCGAGGCCGCGTCGAGCGCGCTCACCCTCGCGCGCGCCGCCGGCGAGGAGGATCTGCTCGCCGAGATCCACACGCTCATGGCGCTGCTCGGGCGCGACGCGGGCGACCTCCAGGCCGCGCAGGCGCACTGCAGCCGCGCCCTCGCGGTCCGGGATCAGGTCGCCGCTGCGCTGCCGGTCGAGATCCGGAGCGCCTTCCTCGCCAAGCCCGAGATCGTCGCTCTCTCTCGCCTCCAGGCCGCGTTCGCCACGCTGGACCAGGACGTCGAGGAAGAGGCGCCGCGCACGCAGCGCATGGGCGCGACGCCGGTGATGCGCACCGAGGCGGGCGACCGCCCCGTCCGCGAGATGATCGGCGACGACGCGCAGATCCGGAACCTCCAGGTCGCCATCCGCAAGGTCGCGCGCGCCAACAGCACCGTCCTCATCCGCGGCGAGAGCGGCACCGGCAAGGAGCTCGTCGCCGAGGCGCTCCACCGCGCCGGCGACCGCGCGAACGGGCCGCTCGTCAGCGTGAATTGCGCGGCGCTCGTCGAGACGCTCCTCCTTTCGGAGCTCTTCGGCCACGAGAAGGGCGCCTTCACCGGCGCCGCCGCACGTCGGCGCGGCCGCTTCGAGATGGCCGAGGGCGGAACGCTCTTCCTCGACGAGATCGGCGACATCTCCTCGCGCACGCAGGTCGCGCTCCTCCGCGTCCTCCAGGAGAAGACGTTCGAGCGCGTCGGCGGCGCCCAGCCCATCCGCGCCAACGTGCGGGTCATCTGCGCGACGCACCGCGACCTGAAGGCGATGGTCGAGCGCGGCGAGTTCCGCGAGGACCTCTACTACCGCCTCAAGGGCATCACGCTCGAGGTGCCCACCCTGCGGGCGCGCCTCGGCGACCTCCCGAAGATCGCCGACCACCTGCTCGGCCGCATCGCCGTCGAGCGCGCCGAGGAGTCCAAGGTCCTCGGTCCCGACGCGATCGATCTCCTCCAGCGTCATCGCTGGCCCGGGAACATTCGCGAGCTCGAGAACGTCCTGCGCGCGGTGTCACTCTTCGCGGAAGGCCGGATCATCACGACGTCGGACCTCGTCGACAACGTCGACGACCTGCGGTCACTCGCGCAGGCCGGCCCGATGTCGCAGCCGCCCATGTCTCTCCGGTCGAGCCTGATGCCGCCGCCGTCGAGCATCGCCGGCGCGCTGCACAGCGCTGCCGCGCCTTCTTCGTCCTCCGCCGTCTCCGCCGTCTCGGGCGTCCAGCCGCTGGACAGCGACGACGGTGACGAGATCGAAGTGAGTGACGGAAGCTTGCCGGAAGGTGAGGCGAACGCCACGGCGGTCGCGTACGCTCAGGTCCGTCAAGGCGCCGTGTCGCTCGCGGACATCAAGCGTCAGATCGAGCGCGATTGCATCGCGCGTGCGTTGGTCGAGACGAAGGGAAACATCACGCGCGCGGCGGCGCTCCTGGGCATGAAGCGCCCACGCCTCTCGCAGCTCGTGAAGCAGTACGGCCTCGCGGCGTCCTCGGAGGGAAGCCCATGAATCGCGTCAGCTCGCTCTATCGAAACATTCTCGTCGCCTCGCTCGCGTGTGGTCTTGCGTGCACCAGCCTCCTCGGCTGCGCTGCGGAGGCCGGCGACGAGACGAACGACGGCACGGAGTCGTCCGAGAACGATCTCCGCGCGGTCCAGGGCGCGCGCGTCGTCGCTCACAGCGCCAGCGGCAGCTTCGAGGGCCTTCGCCTCGTGACCAGCCCCGGCGCGGGCGGCCCGCAGGACGTCCCCGTCGTGGAGACCGGTCCCGGAAGTGGTCCGCAGCCGGAGCCCTGGAAGGGGCAGGGCGCGAAGACCATCGTGGCGTCGCCGCGTAAGTAGGCGCCTCGCCTGCTAGGCTTCGCGCGTGGAGGAGCTCCGCGCACGAACCACCCTGTTCTGCGGCGTCATCGCATTCGCGATCGCGCTCTCCATGCTGCTGCGCGGCCGGCGCATGCAGCACTGGCTGTTCGCCGCCTTCTCCACGTGCGTCGCGTTCTGGTACGTGAGCCAGTCGCTCTCCGACCTCATGAAGGGGCTCGGGTTCGAGCGCGTCACCGCGGTGCTCACGGTGCTGCTGCCGCAGTTCGCGGTGCATCTCTTCGACTCGATCACCGCGCTCGAGGGGCCGGACAAGTCGCCCGAGCCACGGTCGAAGCTCCCGAAGATCGCGACCGCGCTGCTCCTGCCGATGCTCGCGGTGGCGCTTTCGCCGTACCACGACGCCTCCGCGCTCATCCGCGCGCTCGTGCTCGGGGCGCTCTACTTCTACGTCATCGGTCTTCTGGCGGCGGCGCTCATCGCGCTCTGGCTGCGCGGCCAGAAGAGCCCGTCCCGCGCCGTCCGCGACCGCATCCGCTTCCTCGCCGCGGTCGGCGCGCTCGCGATGACGTTCACGCTCGCCGACTTCCTCGCGTTCCTCGGCGTGTACCTGCCGCCGATCAGCGCGGTGCTCGCGATCGTGTTCCTCTTCGTGCTCGCCGAGTCGCTGCAGCGTCCGCGCCTCGCCGACCTCTACGAGCTGTCGGGGCGCCTCCTCGTGTCGACCGCGCTGGCGTTCGCGCTGGCCGGCATCTTCTACGTCTTCATCACGTACATCGGGCGCTTCGGCGCGATGTACCTGAACGCGGTGCTCGCCGCGATCGTCTTCCTCGTGCTCTTCGAGCCCCTCGAGCACGAGGTCGAGACGCGCATCAACCGGTTCTTCTTCCGCGAGCGCTACGACCTCGAGACGAGCGTCGTGGAGCTCCGTCGTCGCCTCGCGCACACGCTCGAGAACGAGGAGATGATCCAGGTGGTGCTCGCGGGTCTCGAGCGGTCTCGCCGCGTGACCTCGTGCGCCATCTATCTGCGTGACCTCGACGACAGCGGCTTCGACGTCGTGGGCTCGGTCGGCGCGCACCCCCCGCCGCGGCTCGAGGCGCTCGCGATGCGGCCGCTGCTCGAGCGCCTCGACATGTCACTCTCCCTCGAGGACCTCGCGCGCGAAGCCGAGATCGAGCGCGGCGCCACGGGAGGCAATCCGCGGGAGGGTCTCGCCCCGACGATGACCGCGGTGGAGGCGCTCGGCGCGTTCAGCTCCTCGGTCATCCTCGCAATCCGCGGCGACTCCGAGGCGCTCGTCGGCCTCATGTGCGTCAGTGACGAGCGCGTGCGCGACGCCTTCACGCCCGAAGAGGCGGTGCTGCTCGAGACGGTTGCCGCGCAGATGGGCGTCGCCATCGCGAACAGCCGCATCTACGCGCGAATGAAGGAGCGCGATCGCCTGGCCGCGCTCGGCTCGATGGCGGCCGGTCTCGCGCACGAGGTGAAGAACCCGCTCGGCGCGATCAAGGGCGCCGCGCAGCTCCTCGAGGAGCTCGGCGTCGGCGGCGAGTCCGAGCCCGACCCGACGGTGAAGGAGTTCCTCGGCATCATCCTCGAGGAGACCGACCGCCTGAACCGCGTCGTCGGGAGCTTCCTCGACTACGCGCGTCCGCATGCCGGCAACCCGGTCCCGGTCGACATCAATGCTGCCGTGAGGCGCAGCGTGCAGATCCTCTCGAGCCAGCAGGCCGACGGCCTCGAGCTGCGGCTCGAGCTCGCCGACGATCTGCCGCGCGCACGCATCGATCCCGAGAAGCTCCGCCAGGTGCTCCTCAACCTCGTGCAGAATGCGATCCACGCGATGGAGGGCAACGGCCGCGTCACCGTCGCCACCTCGCATCGCAAGAGCTCCGGCCGGGGCAACTGGGGCGCTGGCCCGCCCAGCGAGCGTTCGGGCACCTCGCTCACCGGCGAGAGCGCCGGGAGCGAGCTCGTCGAGATCTCGGTCCACGACACGGGCCCTGGCATCAGCCAGAAGGTGCTCAAGAACCTCTTCGTCCCGTTCTTCACGACGAAGGAGAAGGGCACCGGGCTCGGCCTCGCGATCAGCCAGAGCATCGTGCAGAACGCGGGCGGAAACATCTCCGTCCAGAGCGTGGCCGGCACGGGCACGAAGTTCGTCATCAGCCTCCCCACGGCCGCCGACACGGTGGCGACCCCGCTGCCGACGCCCTCGTTCGATCCGGCGCCCGCTGCGCTCGAGTGAGCGGCGCGGTCAGTCGTTCTGCATAAGCCCCTTGATCTTGCCGTCCGGCAGGAGCCGGATGCCACGCGACGCGGGGACCTTCGGCAGGCCAGGCATCGTCATCATGTCGCCGGTGAGCGGGACGAGGAACCCCGCGCCCGCCGAGAGGCGGACCTCGCGCACCGTGATGGTGAAGTCCCGCGGCCGCCCGTACACCGCGGGATCGTCGGTCAGCGAGAGCTGCGTCTTTGCCATGCAGATCGGCAAGGCGCCGTACCCGAGCTCACGGATTCGCGTGAGGTTCTTCTCGGCGGCCGCGGTGAAGACCACGTCCTTCGCGCCGTAGACCACGCGCGCGATCTTCCGGATCTTGTCGTGCGCGTCGTCGGTGTCCTCGTAGACGAAGCGGGCGGGCGGCGGCGCTGCGTCGGTCGCGTCCACCACCTCGCTGACGACACGCGCCAGATCGAGCGCGCCCTCGCCGCCCTTCCCGAAGCCCTCCGAACGCGCGAACCGTGCGCCGAGCCTGGCCACCGCCTGCTCCACGGTCTTCAGCTCCTCCTCGGTGTCGTTGGGGAACACGTTGATGGCCACCACCGGCACGAGGCCGAAGGCCGCCGCCGTCTCGAGGTGCTTCTCGAGGTGCTCGATGCCCTTCGCGAGCTTGCCGCCGTCGGGCTCGCCGCACGTCTTCACGGGCGCGCCGCCGTGCATCTTGAGGGCGCGCAGCGTCGCCACCACCACCACCGCCCGCGGGAAGATGCCGGCGGCGCGGCACTTGATGTCGAGGAACTTCTCGCCCCCGAGATCGAACCCGAAGCCCGCCTCGGTGATGGCGTAGTCGCCGAGGCTCATCGCGAGCCGCGTCGCGATCACGCTGTTGCACCCGTGCGCGATGTTCCCGAAGGGCCCGCAGTGGACGACCGCCGGCCCGCCCTCCTCGGTCTGGACGAGGTTCGGGAGGAGCGCGTCGCGCAGCACCGCGGTCATCGCCGCCGAGGCCTGGAGGTCACCGGCCGTCACCGACGCGCCCTCGTACGTCTGGCCGACGACGATGCGCGAGAGGCGCTGCTCGAGGTCCTCGTGGCTCGACGCCAGCGACATGATCGCCATGATCTCGCTGGCCGCCGTGATGTCGAAGCGGTCCTCGCGCGGCGTGCCGCTCGCCTTGCCGCCGAGCCCGACGATGGTGCGGCGCAGGGAGCGGTCGTTCATGTCGAGCGCGCGCCCCCACGTCACCTGGCGCGGATCGATCTCTCCCTTGTCGGCGATCACATCGCCGAAGTAGATCGCGTTGTCGACGAGCGCCGACAGCAGGTTGTGCGCGGTCGTGATGGCGTGGATGTCGCCCGTGAAGTGCAGGTTGATGTCATCGGCGGGGGTCAGCGAGGCCTTGCCGCCGCCGGTGCCTCCGCCCTTCACGCCGAACACCGGTCCGAGCGACGGCTCGCGGAGCGCCAGCACCGCGTTCTTGCCCATGCGCCGCAGCCCCATGGCCAGGCTGATCGACGTGGTCGTCTTGCCCTCTCCCGCGGGCGTCGGGTTGATGGCGGTCACGAGGACGAGCCGGCCCTTGCCGCGCGGCGCACGCTCGAGCAGCGCGAGCGAGAGCTTCGCCTTCCCGCGGCCGTACGGCTCGTAGTCCTCGACCGTGAGGCCGAGCTCGTTGGCGACGTCGGCGATGGGGCGCGGGGAGAATTCCATGACGCGGGAGCGTCGTCCCGAGCCGCGATCCCGTCAAGCGCGAGCTGCCGTCACACCCAGGCGTTGTTCAGGATCTCGCCGACGCCGCCTGCGCCAGGGACGATGTACTGCCGCTCGTCGAGGCCGCGCTCGTCTTCCCAGTGCGTGCCCGGCACCGTGGCGAGCGCCTTCGGATCCGAGAGCCCGCGGTCGAGGCGGAGCGCGTAGATGACCGTGTCCGGGTGCTCGGCGAGGACGTTGCGGATGTACTCGGGCGTCACGATGAGATGCATCGTGATGCACATCTTCGGCGTCCCCTCGAGGCGCGTCTTGTAGTGCGTGAGCGCGCTGTTGATCGAGGAGCCCGTCGCGCCCATGGGATCGGGCACGAGCAGGATCCGCTCCTCGACGTCGCGACCGATCTTCGCGTCGTGCCACGTCGCGCCGACCACCTTGCCGTCGGCATCTGTCGCGCGCGACATGAAGAGGTGGTCCTGGCGGACGCCGTCGGGATCGATGACGTGGTTCATCAGGTCGTAGACGATCTGGGACGGCATCGTGCCGGCGCGCGCGATGCCGACGGTCACGCACTTGGTCGACGGGTCGAGCGCGAGCCCGCGGTACACGGCCTCGGGCGAGTGCACGACCATGCGCGTGGCCACGGCGACCTTCACGCGCGGGAACTCCGCGGCGAGCACCACCTGCGCGAGCTTCTCGTAGAGCGTCCGGACGAGCGCGCCGACCTCGGGCTGGACCGTGTCACGCGCGCAGAGGCGGGCGAGCTGGGTCCAGGCGAGGGGGTCGTCCAGCAGGTGGACGTTCGGGCCGTAGCGGTGCGGGATCTCGGGAGCGCGGTAGCGGCTCTGGGCGTACGCGGTCTCGACCATGCCGGTCAGGTCCAGTGACCCGCGCGCATCGCGGCGGGGTCGATGACCTTGACCTTGGGTCCGAGCGCCTCGCGGAAGCTGTCCTCGTCCTCGTCGTCCATGATCGCGTCCCCGAAGCCCGCCGCGATCTCCATCGCGGTCTGCAGGATGCGGAGGAACTGCGCGAAGCTCGAGGCGGCGAGCGTCGGCACCCAGCGGGTCTGACCGCTGATGGCCGTGTAGACCGGGCAGTCGCCCTCGGGGTCCGGCTTCGTCGTGTCGAGGAAGTACGGATCGCCGAGCAGCGAGCTCTCGGCGACGACCACCCAGCCGGCCTTCCAGTCGAGCGGCGGGGTCGCGCCGTCGGGCGGCTCCTTGATCGCGGCCTGCGCCTTCACGAGCTCGGCGGCGGGCATCAGCCGGATGCGCTCGACCGGCGTGACCGTCTCGACCTTCACGGGATCGGCGCCGATGAGGAACGCACGAAAGCGCGAGGGGATCCGGAGCTGCTTCTTCAGGTCCTCGACGAGCGCCTTGTCGGCCTTGCCGAAGGTGCACTCGAGCTTGCGCTTCTGGAAGACCTCTTTGAGCCCATTGACCGCATCTGCCAAGTCACTGTCCACGGGAGTCCTCGTACGATATCGCGGTCTTGTTGCGCGGGTCCTGGCGCGCGACGTTGCTCATCGCGCGCGTGAACGCGGCCACGCTAGCACCGCTCGGCCGGGATCGGGTCAGGGTATTTGCGCGGCTGGCCGGTCCGACCTCACCCGGCACCGAACGCGGGCGGTCGCGCCGGCGACGCTGCTCTCGCCGCCGAGGGCGCGGAGCGCCTCCACGAGCGGAGCGACGGCGTGCTCGAGCTCCCCCGGGCCGCGGGCCTCGAAGGTCACCTGGCTCACGTCGTTGTCCGGGAAGGTCAGGGCCACCTCGACCGTGACCTCGGTGCTTCCGGGGGCGGCGAGCGCGAGCACGCTCTCCTGGAGCCCTCTACATAGAGGAGCGGCGCCGGCGCCGCCGTCGGCCCCGAGCACGTCGTGGACCCATGCGGGAACGTCGACCTTCCCGGCGTGGTCCACGACGGGCCGGCAGGCCGCGCCGTTCCTCACCGAGCCCGGCGGACAGCTTTCCGGGCTCGCGGCGGGGGGCGGCAGGCACCCGAGCCGCGCGGCCCCGTCGGCAACGCCCGTCACGAGCTCGCCCGCGTCCGGGCAGACGAGCACCTCGTCGCCGTTCTGGAGCAGGATCCCCGCGCCGATCGCGAGGAGGCGCGTCTCCCGCAGGGCGAGGCACTGACCCCTCGCGAGATCGCGCGCCCGGCCGGCGTCGCAGGGAGCGCGGCGCTCGCAGCCCTCGGCCGAGGAGGCGGCCCGGGGTCCACACGCCGCGTCCGCCACCGCTGGTGCGACGCAGGCGCCGGCGAGCACGCGCAGCTCCGCCGGGCAGCGCGCGCGCGAGGGCGACGCGGCCGGTCCCGGGCACCCGGCCGCCGCCAGCGCGAGCACGAGAGCGACGATCCGTCCCCAGCACACGGCTCCAGCCTAACCGAACCTGCGGTCGTATTCCGCGCGACCCTCGTGCAAAGCCGGGCAGCTGCGCTAAGACCTGCGACCCCATGGTACCGGTGACGACGTACGGAACCTCGGCCTTCGCCAGCACGCTCGCGCTGCTACGGGACCGCGGCGAGAGCGACTCCTCCCGTGTGGAGCCTGCGGTCCGGGACATCCTCGCCGCGGTACGGGCCGAGGGCGACGCCGCCGTCCTGCGCTACGTGGCGCGGTTCGAGAAGCGTGCAGTCTCCACGCTTCTTCGCACGACCTACGACGGCGCCGCAGCGCTCGCACGCCTCCCCGCCGACGCGCAGGAAGCCCTCCGGCATGCCGCAGGGCGCATCACGCGCTTCCACGAAGCGGAGCGCGAGACGATGTTCGGCAAGGGCGGATTCCACCTCGAGGAGGACGGCGTGAGCGTCGGCCTCCGCACCCGCGCGATGGATCGCGTGGGCGTCTACGCGCCCGGCGGCAAGGCCCGCTATCCGTCGAGCGTGCTCATGGCCGCGATCCCCGCGCGGGTGGCCGGAGTGCCTGAAATCGTGCTCGCAACGCCGCTTTCCGGCGATTCAGGCGACGACGCGCTGCTCGCCGCAGCGTACCTCGCAGGCGTCACCGCGATCGTCGATGCCGGCGGCGCGCAGGCGATCGCTGCGCTCGCGTACGGCACGCAGAGCATCCCGCGCGTCGACAAGATCGTGGGCCCGGGCAACGCGTACGTCGCATGCGCCAAGCGTCTCGTGTACGGCGCCGTGTCGATCGACTCGATCGCTGGCCCCAGTGAGATCCTGGTGCTCGCGGACGCGCACGCCGATCCAAGATTCGTCGCGGCCGACCTACTTTCTCAAGCCGAGCACGATGAGGATGCCTATCCTCTCCTGGCCTGCGAGACACGCGAGCTCGCAGATGCGGTACTCGCGGAGCTCGAGCGTCAGCTCGTGACTCTGCCCCGCTCTGAGATCGCGAACGCGGCGCTCCGGCGCCACGGTCACGTGTTCGTGGTCCCGGGACGAGCGGAGCTCGCCGAGGTCGCGAACAGCCTGGCTCCCGAGCACCTCAGCCTTCAGGTCGAGGAGCCCGAGAGCCTTCTGGAGAGCATCCGGCACGCGGGTGCGGTGTTTCTGGGTCGCTTGACGCCCGAGGCGTCAGGAGACTATGTCGCCGGGCCTTCTCACGTGCTTCCGACGGGAGGGGCGGTTCGATTCGGGTCGCCGCTGGGGGTGCACGACTTCATCGCGCGCACGTCGCTCATTCGCTACACGGCGGATGCGCTGAGGAGGGACGAGCGGGCGATCTGCGCCCTGGCTCGCCTCGAGGGTCTGGAAGCACACGCGCGGGCAGTGACGGTACGCACGGGAACACCGAGCAGCCGTGCACCCGCTGACGGGGCCGTCCCCGGGACCGAGTCACGGTCCTAACGGCCCCCACAAAAAGCCAAGTTTTCGAGAGTTTCATTGAAGGTCTGACAGTTGCATGTGGGGGCGAGTCGCTCCCACGGGCGCCGGCAGAGAAAAGGTCTAGGAGGCAGGATGCAATCGAAGTGGTTTAGGCGACTGGGCTTGGCCGCCCTCGTCGCGGGAGTGATGGGCGGCTCCGGAGTGATCTCCGGTTGCGCCTCCGAGCGTGACCCGATCGACCGGGTTCAGCCGGGCGTGGTCGACAAGAGCTTCTTCCTCGGTGAGGACCTCCAGGACTTCAAGGACGATCCGGAGTTCCGGACCCGCAGCTTCGCGATCGACAGCCCGGCGAACACGCTCGGCGAGGACACGATCGGCCTCGGCTCCGGCATCGACCGCATCCGCTGGGAGGTCACGGAGAACTGGCTGTTCGCGCGCCGCTCGTACCAGGAAGCTCCGGGCGCCGACGCGCACGGACTCCCGAGGGTCGAGGTCTCGCCGGGCAAGTGGGAGTTCCCGACGAAGGCGAACGGCACCATCGTCGCCGCCTACAAGATCGACAAGCACTTCGACATCCGCCGCGACTACAACTCGCAGACCGGCGAAGAGACGAACGTCATCGTCGAGAACGACAACGACCGTCCCTGGCAGGACCGCCAGTACATGCGCATCGACTGGTCGCAGAACCAGGCGATGAGCACGTCGGGCGACATCTCGTATCTGTTCGGTGAGTCGTCCAGCGCGACCCCGATCCAGTACTCCGCCACGAACGAGAACGACGAAGATCGTCCGCAGTTCGACACGCAGGCCGGCTACTTCGACATCACCAACAAGTACCAGGTGAAGCCCGAGGTCAACCCGAGCTGGGGCATCTCCGACTGTCTCCTCCTCGGTTGGCTGAACGGGTCGTCGACGCTCGACTGCACCCCGGCCGAAGTGAAGATGCGTCACTCGTACGTCCGGCTGACGGGCCTCGAGGACTACGAGCCCTTCGAGGAGTCGATCGCCACGAACGACGTCATCGGCACGTGGGCCGGTGTCTCGAACAACTACGGTCGCGGCCAGGGAACTCCGTCGGTCACGACGTACGACCCGCAGTACGGCTACACCGACGCGAAGACCAAGACGTACCTCCCGTCGCACAACATCTGGGCCTCCAGCCACCAGACGGTGTCCTGCTCGGACAACACCGACAAGGATCACGACGGCACGGCCGACGTGTGCGCAAACGAGATCACGGGCTACGCGGGTAACCGCGGCTCGCAGTGCGACACCTTCGTGAAGAAGTGCACGATCCCGGTCCGCGACCGCCGCGTGAAGACGATCGCCTACTGGCTCAACACCGACGCGCCGCTCTGGCTCCAGGACCAGGTCAGCAGCGACGGCAAGGAAGTCACCGAGAAGGGCTCCATCGAGGACAACACTCGTACGTGGAACCAGCTCATCTCCAACGCCGTCGCGGTCCGCCGCGAGGTGGAGTGCCGCCGCACGGGCGACGGCTCGAAGGCCGACTGTCACCTGCAGTTCTTCACGGGCAGCGCCCCGGCGGACAAGCAGATGGTCGTCTTCGGCGGCTGGGGCATCGACACCCCGACCGCGCAGGACGTGGACAAGGACGACGAGGGCAACCCGCTCCCGGCCGTCACCATGTGCCACAACCCCGTTCGCGCGTACGACAACCACCTCTGTGGCAAGGTCGGGCAGACGGTCCGCCTCGGCGACATGCGCCACAACTACGCGATCTTCTGGGATTACGACTCGAACGCCCACTACGGCGGCGTCGCGTCGATCCCGGCCGACCCGGTCACGGGCGAGATGGTCGGCGTCACCGCCACCACGATGATGCGCTCGGTCACCTACGCGGCCGCGCAGCAGCGTGACATCATCCAGATCGCCCTCGGCGACGTGAAGATCGAGGACCTCATCGACGGCGTCCAGGCCTCGCGTTACGCGCAGAGCGTCAAGAACGGCACCCCCGCCGGCGGCGACGTCAGCTCGACGAACGGCAAGACCGACGCGCAGATCAAGGCGACGGTCGCGAACGTTCACCTCCCCGAGATCCAGTCGGCCTTCGGTGAGGACGCGAAGCGCCTCGCCGCGGCGACTCCGATGGAGCGTGCGCTCAAGTCGGCGAAGCAGAAGGCCCTCCGCCTTCCGTTCACGCCCACGTCGGCCGCTGCCGACGACAAGGTCGCGGCGCTCAGCGCCCAGATCGCCGGCACGGACTACGCGCAGGACCTCGTCAACCGCAACCTGAACCGCGTCGCGGCTCAGTCCGGTAACAAGAGCTCGGCGATGTACGAGGCCATCAAGACGTTCGCCGCTTCGGACCCCACGAAGATGCGGAACCTCATGGACAGCTTCAACGCCTACCTCGCGAACAAGGGCATCTGCTTCCAGGATCCCGAGACCGAGGCCGGCGCCGGCTCCATCTACCAGCCGTCGCTCGCTCCGTACTTCAAGAAGCTGTACGGCAACCTCGGCGTCAAGGAGCGTGGCGACGCGATCTACAACGACCTCGCGAAGGAAGCCGTCAAGGGCATCGCCTTCCACGAGATCGGCCACTCGCTCGGCATGCGCCACAACTTCGCCTCCTCCTGGGACGCGATCAACTTCCAGCCCCAGTACTGGCAGCTCCGTACGAACGAGGGCAAGTCGACCGAGGCCTGCACCGCGGCGCGCTCGGGTGACACCGACAGCTGCATCGGACCCCGCTACGTCGACCCCGAGACGGCCGACGAGCTCGGTCTCGGCACCGAGGCCCGCCCGGGCATCGAGTACTTCGCGAACACCTCCACGATGGAGTACCAGGTCGAGCGCTTCGGCGAGACCAGCGGTGCAGGCACGTACGACCTGCACTTCATGAAGACCCTCTACGGCCGCACGCTCGAGACGTTCGACGCGAAGCAGGTCTCGCCCGACGCCCAGAAGGCCTTCGGCGCTCTCACCCTCTCGCAGGGCATCCCCGACGACCTCGTCTTCCAGACGGCCGGCTTCGGTGCGCACTACACGACCGCCGCCATCCAGGCGAAGGTGTTCGACCCGCAGCGCGACTGCCGCGCCGCGACGGACGAGGAGAAGGCGTCGGCCAAGTGGCGCGTCGTCCACGGAAAGATCTGCGCGCAGTCCCCGAAGGATCACCTGGCCTACCAGGACATGGTCTCCGACGGCATCAACGTCAGCTTCAACGGCGCGGACACCCCGATCGGCGCGAACGGCGTGCGCTGGCACGGCAACGACGAGAACGGCAAGCCGCTCGTCCGCTGGGCCTACCGCTACGGCGAGGACTACAGCGCGGGTGGTTACATCCACGCGAAGCCCGGCGACAGCGGCGCTGACGTCTACGAGATCACCCGCAACACCATCAAGCGCTTCGACCTCACCTACCCCTGGTCGTACTTCCGCCGTCAGCAGAAGACGTTCGCCTGGTGGTCGCTCTCCGGTGGCGTCGCTCGCAACTACTTCACGCGTCTCCGTGGCTACCACTGGGACACGACTACGACGCTGAGCCGCGCGACGCCCGAGGACCTCACGAACAACGACCAGGCCCTTCCGGCGGTCATGGCCGCGGCCGAGATGTTCAACTTCCTCCAGCGCGCCATCCTCACTCCCGAGCCGGGCATCTATGCGGCCGGTGACGAGAGCTCGGCCCGCACCCCGAAGCGCCCCGGCGCTCTCCAGATCTTCGACGTCTCGACCGCCGCCGGCACGCTCCCGGTCGCCAACGTCGGCCTCGTCGACGGTCGCTTCGTCCAGATCGACTTCGACAGTGACCGCGGCGGCGCCTGGGACTACCAGGCCTACCCGAAGCACGTCGGCTTCGACGAGGAGAAGGTCCTTGCTCTTCGTGAGCTCGTCGACTCTCGCCCGACCCTCTCGACCGTCTCTCGCGAGAACGCCCTCGACGGTCGTGACCCGTACATCAGCTTCCGCACGGATACCCCGGAGGCTCTCGACCGCCTCATCGGTGGCATCCTCTCCGAGGACTGGGAGACGATCGGCCCCTCGGCGGTCGGCCAGGACGGCGCGATGCAGGGCTTCAGCCTGCTCGACAAGGACCCCGCGAAGCTCGTTCGCCCCTCCGGCGCGAACATCCTCTTCCCGAACATCGGGTACGCGAACCAGATCGGCACCGGCATCTACGCGATGCTCTTCTCTCGCTTCAGCACCGACCTCGTCCTGACGCAGAAGCTCCGCGTCCGGCTCCAGGGCGACTCTGGCGCGGTGATTCCGGATTCCCGGAAGCAGGGCTTCGTTGACCCCGTCACCGGCAACCACTACCTCGCGACCAAGTTCGGCACGGAGATGATCCAGGGCCGCGCGGTCGACAAGGGCATCGCCTCCCGCATGCTCCAGCGTGCGAACGAGATCCTTGCCGAGGCGTACCTGGTCGACCCGGCGGCGGTTGGTGGCACCACCAACGAGTTCGGCGAGCTCAAGCTCCTCGTCGGCGCCAACGGCGCGCCCGTCTCCAAGAACGACCCGGCTGCGGACCTCAAGCTCCGTCGCTACGTCGGCCTCCTCGACGGCATGCGTCAGGTCGGCAACATCTACGGCGGCGGCCCCTTCGGTGGCGGCGGCGGTGGTGGTGGCGGCGACGAGTGAGTCTGAACGCTAGCGAAAGCTAGAACGGCGAAACGCCCTGCTCGGAAACGAGCAGGGCGTTCTGCTTTTGTACGCCGGCGGACGACCGGCGCGACGGCGACTACTTCGTGGCCATGCGGCGCAGGATGCGCCTGACGAGCGGCGGGGCGAGGCGGTTGCTACCGGCCGCGATGCGCACGAAGGCGCTCGTCTCGACGACCGGGATGCTTCGCTTCACGGCGCGCAGCGTCTTCCGCGCGATGACCTCGGCGCTCTGGGCCTTCGGATCCGGCGCGTCGTAGCCGGCGAGGCCTTCGGCGCGCGTGGCGTTCGCGCGGAACGGGGTGTCGACGGGCCCCGGCCGGATCACGACCACCCGGATGCCCTTCGCCGCGAGCTCGGAGCGCATCGACATCGCGATGGCCTCGAGGGCGAACTTCGACGCCGCGTAGGCGGCGTAGCTCGGCGCCGCGACGACGCCCGCCACCGACGACATCATGACCACCGTTCCGCGGGATCGCTCGAGCTGCGGAGCCGCAAGCTGCACGAGGCGGAGCGGCGCGATGACGTTGAGCTCGAACAGCTCACGCAGCTTCGCGACGTCGACCAGCAGGGCGGGGGAGTAGTACCCGCGGCCCGCGTTGTTGACGAGGACGTCGATGCCGCCGTGCTGGGCCGCCGCGTCGACGAGCGCCTGCCGGTGCGCCTCGTCGGTGACGTCACCGGTGACCACCACCGCGCGCGCGCCGCGTGCCTTCGCCTCGGCGGCCACGGCGTCGAGCGCCTCCTTGCCGCGCGCCGACAGGACGAGCGTCGCGCCGCCCGGCTCGCTCGCCCACGCGAGCGCCAGCGCGCGACCGATGCCCATCGAGGCGCCGGTGATGACGACCGTGGTCACGCGCGGGCCTTCTTGCCCATCATGCGCGCGGTGCTCTTCTTCAGGATCGTGAGGAACATCGAGAAGGGCAGCGCGCGCTTGGCGGCCCACGCCGCCTTGGCCTCGGTATGGGGCAGCACGTGCATCTCGCCGCGCTGCACCGACCGGAAGGTGAGGTCGGCGATCTCGTCGGCGCTGAACTTCGACTTGTTCACGAGCTTGTCGGTGAGCGCCGCGACGTCGGGGGTCCCGGCGCGCATCGTCTCGGTGAGGTTCGTGCGGAAGAACGACGGGCACACCACGCTGACCATGATGCCGTCGTCGGCGAGCTCGACGGCGAGCGTCTCGGACAGCGCCACGACCGCTGCCTTCGTCGCGTTGTAGGCGGACATCATCGGCGCGTGCACGAGGCCGGCGAGCGACGCGACGTTCACGAAGCGGCCGCTGCCCTGCTTCCGGAAGAGCGGCGTGAACGTGCGGCAGCCGCGGACCACGCCGAGCAGGTTGATGTCGACGATCCAGCGCCAGTCGTCCATCGTCGTCTCGGTGATCCCGCCGCCCACCGCCACGCCGGCGTTGTTGACGACGACGTCGACGCCGCCCCAGTTCTCCTGGAGCCAGCGGGCGGCTGCCGCGAGGTCCTCGTCCTTCGTCACGTCGCACCGGAGGGCGTGCGCGGTGACGCCGTAGCCGCGAAGGATCTTCAGGGTCTCCTCGAGCCGCTGCTCGTGGATGTCCCCGATGCACACGCGATATCCGGCGCGTGCCCAGCGCTCCGCGAGCGCGCGTCCGAACCCCGAAGCCCCACCGGTCACGAAGATGCGCTTGTCGCTCATGGAGGCGAGCTTACCCTCGAGAGCTCAACGAGGGAGGCGCGCTTCGATCTCCGCAGGCAGCTCGTCGAAGTGGGCCACCGTGAAGCGCGCGCCGGCCGCGACGAGCGCCTCGGCGCCGACGTTCGTGGTCACCCCCACCACGAGCATGCCGGCCGCGGCCGCCGCCTGCACGCCGTTCGCCGCGTCCTCGAAGGCGACGCACTGCGAGGGGGCGACGCCGAGCCGCTCCGCCGCGGCGAGGAACACGTCGGGCGCGGGCTTGCCACGCAGCCCCTCGGAGGCGACGACCGCGTCGAACACCTCGTTCCAGGCGAGCCCGTCGAGCACCATCTTCCGGTTGGCGGGCGGGGCGGAGCTCGCGACGGCCAGCTTCACGCCGCGGGCGCGGAGCCGCGCGAGGAGCTCCGGCGCCCCGCGATGCGCGACGAGCTCGGGTCCGAAGAGCGCGCGATACGTGCGCTCCTTCTCGTCGGCGAGCGCCGCGAGCTCCTCGGGCGAGAGCGCCCGGCCCACGAGCCCGGGGAAGATGTCCTCGTTCTTGAGGCCGTTGTACTTCTGAAAGGTCGCCTCATCCATCGTGAGGCCGAGCCGCTCCGCGAGCGTCCGGAAGGCCGCGTAGTGGTAGCGGATGTTGTCGACGAGCGTGCCGTCGAGATCGAACACCGCGCCGACGAGCGCCGGCTCCGCCGTCATTCCGGCCGGAGGTACGCGCCCTTGATCAGCTTCAGGATGAACTGGACGGTGTCGAGGTCGGTCGAGAGGCTCTTGTTGAGCACCGTCTCGAGATGACCGTAGTTGTGCGCGAGCTGGAGGATGTCGAGCTCCTCGGGCTTGAGATCGCGCAGCGGCGGGATCACCGGCTGCGAGAGCACGAGGCGCGTGTTGAGGTCGGGAAGCTCGTTCCGGATCTCGTTGAACTCGTCGAGCTGGCGCAGGCCCTCCATGAGGACCTCCTGCACGCTGACGGTGATCTCGTTCGGGAACTCGCGCTCGTCCGGCGGGTCGAGATCGAAGAGGCCCTTCTGCCACGTGAGCATCCGGAAGATGCTCTTCATCGGCGGCACGTCCTCGAGGTCGTTGATCGAGGCGTAGTAGATGAGGCCCTTCCTCATGAAGATCTTGCCGACGTCGTCAGTCTCCGTGCGGATGACGAGGACGCCGCTCTTCTTCGAGGTGCCGAACAGCTGGAGGAGGTCGGGCAGCGGCACCTCCTCGATGCTGCCGCTCATCGTGCGCGCCTGCGTGTTGCGGCGGGCGGCGACGTTCTCGAGATCGCGCTTGGCGTCGACGCTGTCGGCGCGCGAGCCCTCGCCGGCGATCACCTTGAGGATGCTGGTGCCGATGAGGACGCGGTCACCTTCCTTCAGGCGCGCGCGCTTGATCTTCTCGCCGTTGACGAACGATCCGTTCGTGGACCCGAGGTCCTCGATCCAGATCTGATCTTGCTGCATGGTGATGCGCGCATGCTTGCGGCTCACCATGTCCTCGACGAGGACCATGTCGAGGTCGCTCGACCGGCCGACGATGATCGGCTTGTCGTTGACGATGGGGAACTCGCCCCCTTGGTACTTGCCGCTGATGAAGCGCAGCACGTACGAGCGCCCGCCCGCAGGGCGACCACCGGGAGGCATCGATGGCACTTGGGATGCCTTGTGAGGGTCTTGCATCAGCGTGGGGAAGCCGCGTGAATCTTCACTCGGATCGCGAAGAAAGACTATCGAGCCCACCCAAAGATGGTCAAGTCACGGTAGGAGAAGCCTTCGGACATGGCGGAACTCGCGCGAAAAGTAGCAGACGGGGGCAGCCCCTTCGGGACCCATCGTACGGTCGAGCCCTCCGGCGCCCTGCCGCAGCCCGCCTGGCGGGTCGACAACGATTTCTCCAGCATCTACGCGGGTGAGCTGCTCCTGGCGGTCGACACCCTCAACGTGGACGCGGCCAGCTTCCGGCAGATGGAGGAAGCCGCCGGCCCCGGGGAGAGCCCCACGGTCGCGGTCTCCCGGCTGGTCCTCGAGACGGTCGCGGCGCGCGGAAAACAGCACAACCCGGTCACCGGATCCGGCGGAATGCTCCTCGGGCGGGTCCTCCAGGTCGCTCCGGACCACCCGGACGCGGCCTCGCTCCGCCCCGGGGACCGCGTCGCGAGCCTCGTGTCGCTCTCGCTGACGCCCCTCCGCATCGACGAGATCCTCGCGATCCGTCCGCCGAGCGCGCAGCTCGACGTGCGGGGCGAGGCCCTCCTCTTCGCGAGCGGCGCCTACGCGCGCATGCCGGCGGACATGCCGGAGCGCCTCGCGCTCGCGGTGCTCGACGTGGCCGGCGCGGCGCCCCAGGTGGCGCGGCTCGTGGCGCCCGGCGCGAGCGTCTGCATCTTCGGCGCAGGCGGCAAGAGCGGGATCCTGTGCGCCGCCGAGGCCCGCCGCAAGGGCGGAGCGAGCGCGCGCATCATCGGCGTCGAGAGCCACGCCCCGTTCGCGGAGGACCTCCGCGCGCTCGGCTTCTGCGACGAGGTGCTCTCGCTCGACGCGCGCGATCCAGTCGCCGTGCGCGACGCGGTGCTCGCCGCCAACCGAGGCCGCGAGGTCGACCTCGCGCTCTCGTGCGTGAACGTCGGCGACGCGGAGATGAGCGCGATCATGGTGACCCGCGACCGGGGCGTCGCGTACTTCTTCGCGATGTCGACGAGCTTCACGAAGGCGGCGCTCGGCGCCGAGGGCGTCTCGAAGGACGTCGACCTCGTGATCGGCAACGGCTTCGCGCACGGCCATGCCGAGCACTCGCTCGCGATGATGCGGGAGCTGCCGGCGGTGCGCGCGCTGTTCGAGCGACGCTACGGCTGACCGCCGCCCGGGGGGCCGGGTGTGCCACTCCGGACGGCTCGCGACGGCGCTGACGCGGTCGCGCCGCGCTCCGCGTGCTGAAACGCGCTGATTTCCCGGGCACCGAGGCCCAGGCGCGGGGCATGCACAGGGGGCCACGATGCGCGCTCCTGGCACACTCGTGTTCCTCGTCCTCCTCCTCGGCGGCGCCGGGGGCGTGACCGCGTGCTCGTCTGCGGGCGCTCCGGCGAACGCGGCGGCGGGCAGCTCCGCGGACGGCAGCGCCGCCTCACCACGCGCGGTCAGCGGCTCGCGCCTCCGCGCGCGCTACGTCGTCGCGGGCGAGGTCCGTCAGCTCGTCGCCTTCCATGACACGCTCCGCGACGAGGACTGCTCGTTCCGGCGCCTCGCCGACGGGTCGATTCGCTGCGTGCCCCTCACCGCGCACTGGACGAACGAGTCGGTCGGCGCGCCCGACGCGGCATGCAGCTCGTCGGTGCCGGCCGCCCTCGCGCCGCCCTGCGAGGTGAAGAGCTACGCCGTGTTCGCGACGACCGCGTCGGGGTGTGACGGCCCGGACCGCGAGGAGATCCACGCGGTGACCGGCACGGATGCACTCTACACGGGCTTCTCGGGCAGGTGTCAGCCCTCGAATCCGAGCGCCACCGCCGGCTCCGTCCTGAGGGCCATCGGCCCGGCGCTCTCGTGGGACGAGTTCGCCTCCGCCGACGAGCAGCGCGAGCCCGCCGGCGACGTCCTCCGGTCGATCGCGGTCTCGGCGGACGGCGCGAAGCAGGTGATCGGCCAGCGACTCGCATCGAGCCCGGACGTCGCGTGCACGTATCGCGCGGACGCCGAGGGCCACGCGATCTGCGTGCCCGAGGGCAGCACCGGCCCCGTCCTGTACGGCAACCCCGACTGCTCGGGGGCGGTCGCGGTCGAGGACAACCAGCTCTACGGCTACTGCCATTCGGCCCTGTCCTCGTTCTGGACCGCGCCCGTGAATCCGGGCTCGGCGTGCTCGGCGGTGCGCGCCGTCTACACCCTCGAACCGGGCGCGGTCGACGGATCGTCGACCGGCCCCGTCTACCGGCAACAGGCGGCCACCCCGTACAGCCCGGAGAGCTGTCAGCTCGGCTACGTCAACACCGGGGTCGAGCGCCGGATCATCGCCGACGTCACCGCGACCCTGCCGCGGGCGGAGCGCGTCGCGAGCGGCTCGGACGCGCGCCTCGTGCCCGCGCTCGTCCTCCACCACGAGGGGCTCGCCGACGCCCCCGCCGATCTCGTTCCCGGCTTCTACGACCGCCAGCTCGACACCGAATGCACCTTCGGGATCGCCGCCGACGGGAAGCTTCGTTGCATCCCGGTCGGCGCGACTGCCGGCATCCTCCACGAAGGCCCGGCGTGCACGTCGCCGCGTCTGGTCGCGGTCCTGGGTGCCGACGGCTGCACCACCAACGAGGAGCCGTTCGCGCGCGCCGCGTCGACCACGTGCCCCCCGACGCTGACGGCCTACCGGCTCACGCGCACGGCGAGCGCCACTGCCACGAACCTCTCGACCGAGCTCTCGCCCGGTCGCTGCGCGAGCGTCGCCAGCGTCACCAACGGCTTCGACGCGTTCCCCATCGACCCCGCGGAGCTCGCCGAGGGCAGCTACGTCACCGAGTAGTGCTCAGCGCTTCCGCTTCTTCCGCGGGTTGTGCTTCGTGACGAGCGTGAGGTAGTCGGGCATCGCCTCCTCCTCGGGGGCCGTCCAGCGCTCCTGCGCCAGCGCCGCCTGCTCGGGGAGCTTCTCGATCATGCGCTGCAGCTCCTCCTTCGCGGGGAGGGTGGCCTCGCTCGACCACGCGTCGAGGGCGGTGCGGAGCGCCTCCACGCCGGTCCCGCGGAGATGCCCGCGCTTCGCGAGATCCCGGTAGCTCTTCGCGAGCGCGTCGCCGTCGAAGCGGTGCTGCGTGACGAGCTCGGTCGCGACGCGCAGGACGCCCTGCGCGGGCAGGCGACCGTCCTCGTGGACGATGAATGCCGACTGCAGGTAGTTGTAGAACGGCACGACGCGCCGCCCGTAGATGGCGAAGTCGTCGGGCGGCGTCTGCCCCTCGAGATGGATGAGGATGCGCTCCACCACGGGCGCGCCGGCGTGGCTGGCGACGAGCCGCACGCAGCGAACGATGTCCTCGAGGACGTCCTCGTACATGCGACCGCGCTCGCCGACCTCGTGCACGAGCTCCTCGGTGGCGCGGCCGGCCATGATGTCCGCGTAGAGCGAGTACACGAAGGCGTCGGCCTCCGCGTCGTCGCCGAAGAGCGTCTCGCGCGAGTCCTGTCCGGCGCCCAGCGCGGTGCGCGCGCGGAGGAGCGCCGGCAGCTTGTAGCCGAGCTGGTCCTTCAGCGCGCGGAAGCGGAGACGCAGCATGTTCTGGAGGTTCGGCTTGAGCACGAACGAGTCCCACACGATGCCGTCGAGACGCAGCTTGTCCTCGAGGCGCCGGCGCATCTGCTCGGGCGACCCGGAGAGGATGTGGATCGTCACGCCCGCGCGCGCCATCTCGCGGAGGAGCGTGCCGGCCCCCGGGTGCGTGCGCTTCTCGTCGGCGCGCTCGAAGGCGGTGCGCACCAGATCGCGGACCGTGTCGAACTCGGTCCGCAGGTACGTCTTGTCGAGATCCCAGCGCGAGATGTGCGGCACGTTCCCCCCCCTCACTCCTCGGTCTTGCGCCGGCGTGGAGCAGGCATCGCGCGCGTCGCGTCGACGAGCTTCTGCGGCGGAGCACGCTTCAACTTCCGAGGAGGCAGGAGCTCGGCCTCGCTCGTGATCTTCTTGGCGAGGAAGATGGCCGCGTCGAGCCGGTAGAAGTTCCGCGTCCGGTAGAAGCGGAGCGCGTTCTCGTTGTTCTCGGCGACCTCGAGGACGAGGTGCGTGCAGCCGCGGACCCGCGCCAGGTGCTCGATCTGCTCGAGGACGAAGCCGCCGATGCCCTGGCCCTGCATGTCGGGATGCACCGCGAGCTCCTCGACGTACAGCGGGCGCATGTCACGGCGCGAGAAGTAGTCCTGGTTCATCCAGTTGTCGGAGCCGACGATCTCGAACGCGCATTCCGCGTAGCCGACGATGACGTCCTTCCGCGCGATCTTCGTCTCGAAGAGGAGCTGCTCGATGCCCTCCTCCTCGTAGACCTCGAGGAAGCGCTTCTTGAGGCGCGGCCGCTGGTACTCGACGGTCTGCCGGTTCACGTCGCGGAAGCAGAGCTTCAGGAACTCCCACGTGCGATTGAGATCGCGACGATGAATGCGACGAACGCGGACCTCGGGGAGGGGACGGCCGGCGCTACCGGAGGCGGGGGAGGAGTCGTCGCTCAGCGACATGGCGTGGCCCTACGATAGACGAGCCGGGGCTCACTGGGGAGAACACGCGGCGACCGCGCCGTGCGCCGTCGGATTGCAGGGGCCCATGCCGATCGCGCCGCAGGAGACCTTGGTGGTGCGGCCGGCCGCGCAGAAGACGAGGCTCCGCCCGCCGTCGTCGCACTTCGGCAGCATCTCCTTGTCGCATTCCACGTCCGCGGGGACGTAGCAGCCGGCGCGCGGTCCGGTGCCCGTGCAGCGGAGCCCCTGCGCCGCGCAGTCCGTGACCGTCACCTTGCCGGCGCGCTCCTGCCCGGCGCACTCGACGAGGCGGTCGCCGTCGCACTGGCGCGCGCCGAGGAGGCCGCAGCGACGGCGGCCGGGAAGCTCGCAGCTGGCGGTGGCCTCACCCGCGTCGTCCTTGTGCTCGATGCACTTCGTGCCGGGGCTGCAGCTCGCGCGCTCGATGGCGCCGTCGTGACAGCCGAGGACCGCGCCCTCGCCGTCGCAGCGCGCCTCGGGGGCGCCGGGAGGACACTTCTGCGGGGCGAAGCAGGCGCGGAGGACGAGGCCTCCCGACGACCTGAGCTCGCGGCAGCTCGCGCCGAGCGCCGCGCAGTCGATGACGGTGCTCTCCTGCGCGTCGTCGTCACCGCAGCTGACGAGCCGCTCGCCGTCGCAGCCCGAGACCACGCCGGGGCGCGCGGCGCAGAAGGCCGCGGCCCGGCTGTCGCCCGCGCCGTGCATGCAGGTCTCGATCTGGGCGCAGCTCGAGGCCTGCGCGAGGCACTTCTGCAGCGGATCGCGCGTGCCGCCGGCGCCCAGCCAGCTCTCGACGCAGGCGCCGGGGTCCTTCAGGCGCGGCACGTCGTGGGCATGCGTGCACGAAACGACCTTCGCGCAGGTGAGCGCGACCTCGCGCAGCGACGCGGGATCCTTGCGTCCGATGCTCGTGGCCGGCGACCGGACGACGGGCTCCTCACCGCCGCACGCCGCGAGCGTCATGGCGACGAGCGCCAGGGAGCTTCCCAGCGTGGCAGCGACGCGGCGGACGCGCGGCACGGATCGGAGGACGCTCATGGCGCCCGCACTATACCGCGATGGACTTCTTCAGGTCTTCGAGGGAGTGGAGCAGCTCGTGCGCGCCCGAAGCAAAGGCGAGCTCGAGGGCCTCGAGGAGGTAGCGGTGCGCCTCGTCGTTGCGGTCGCGGATGGCCGAGACCTGGGCGAGCGCGCCGAGGACACGCGCGCGGTCCGAGCCGCTGGGTCCGGCCATGTCGAGCGCCTCGCGGAGGACACCCTCGGCATCGGTGAACTGTCCGGCGGTGGTGAGCGTCTCGCCGAGCTTGCGCGCGAAGATGAGCACCGCGCGCATCGGGTCGTCGAGCTCGCCGCGGAACAGCTCGCGGCGTGCGAGGTCGAGGCCGCGCCGCAGCGACGCGATCGAGCCGCCGAGATCGCCGCGCCCCGTCGCTCGGCTCGCCACCTGCTCGAGGAGGATGAGCGCCTGGAACGTGTTCTGCGCGCTGTACTCGTGGAGTGCTCGCGCCTCGAGGGGCATGCCGTTGTCCTCGCCGATCTCCGCGCACCGCGCGTGGAGGCCCCGGCGGACCGCCGCGGGGATGGTCGCGAGCACGACGTCGCGGATGAGCGGGTGGGCGGTGCGGTTGCCCTTCTCGCCGGCAGGCTTCTCGATCATGCCGGCCTCGTTGAGGACCGCGACCGCCTCGTCGAGGTTCGTTCCCTCGGTGACGAGCTTGTGCACGATATGATCGTCGGCATTGTCGCCGTACACCGCGATCGCCTGGAGCACGCGGCGCGCGTCGGGGGGGAGCCGCTCGACGCGGAGGGCGATGAGGTCGGCGAGTCGCGTCGGCGCGCGGCCGCCCTGCTCGCGCGAGAAGCGGAGCAGCTGGTCGACGTAGAGCGGCGCGATCCCGCGGCCGCCGATCGAGGAGCTGGGGCGGCTCGTGCCGGCGAGCAGGCGCGAGACGAGCCCCGGCGCGAGGCCCATGAGCACGCGTGCCGACGCGATGCTGGCCGGCCAGCCCGGGTCGTGACCGGGCGGGTAGGTGACGACCAGCACCGAGGAGACGAGCGGCGGCTCGCCCACCGCGTCGGCGAAGGCGGTGCGGCTCGCGCCGTCGATGGCGTGGAGATCGTCGACGGCGACGATCACGGTGTGGCCGCCTTTGCGCGGTCCGCCGGCGCGCTCGCTGGCGCGGACGATGGCCCAGCGGAGCGCCTCGGCGACCGCGAACCGGAGCTCGTCGGCGGAGAGCTCACCGCGGTTCGGGTGCTCGAAGATGTCGGCGAGACCGCGGCGTGCCTCGGCGCCGGCGGCGACCCAGTCCTTGGCGGTCCCGCCGTTCTTCGGCAGGCCGGCGAGCTTCACGATGCAGTGGCGCACCGCGAAGTAGCCGACCTCCGCCCAGCCCGGATCGGGACGCACCTCGACGATGAAGTGACCGCGCGCCGGATCGCGCGCCTTCTCGAGGAACTCGCGGAGGAGGCGCGTCTTGCCCATGCCGACGTCGCCGACGATGCGGGCGCCGACGAGCGAGCTCTTGGCGTCGACGAGGCGGTCCTCGAGCCACAGGAGGTCGTCGTCACGGCCGACGAACTCGAGCGGGAACTGCGCGCGGTCGCGGTCGATGAGGACCTGACGCCGGCCGGTGCCGGCCTCGAGCGTCAGGAGGCCGTTCTCGACGGCGGGCGCGATGATCGCGACCTCGTCCGCGGGATGCGGGCTCGGCGGCGACATCGTGGCCGCGAGCACGCTGCTCATCGGCGGGCCGACGACCACGTTGCCGCTCGGGCCGTGGTGCCCGTTCGCGGCGACGCCAGCGTGGAGGCCGTTGCCTCCGCCGGCCGACAGCGTGGTGCCGCACTCGCCGCAGAACTTCTGCGTCGAGACGTTGCCGGCGCCGCACTTCGGACACTTCACGAGCGTGGCGGGAACCGGGCGAGGGACGGCCGACTCGATCTGCGTGAGCGCGTCGGCGAGCGCCTCGGCGAACTCGTCCGCGTCGCCGAAGCGGTGCGCCGCCTCCTTCGCGAGGGCCATCAGGCACACGTCGGCGAGCAGCGACGGGATGAGGCGCTCCGGCGCGGCGGTGCGCGGGTCGGGCGGCGGCTCGGTGATGTGCATGAGCACCACCTGCGTCGGGCTCTCGGCCTCGAAGGGGAGGCGCCCCGTGAGCAGCTGGTAGAAGATGACGCCGACCGCGTAGAGGTCGGAGCGGGGGTCGAGCGGATCGCCACGGCCCTGCTCGGGCGACATGTACTCGGGCGTTCCGCAGACGATGCCCGGGCTCGTGATGCTGGGCCCCGTGCCCTCGCGCATCTTCGCGAGGCCGAAGTCGACCACCTTCACGAAATCGCCGCCGGTGCGGACCTGCTCGAGGATGATGTTCTCGGGCTTGAGGTCGCGGTGGATGATCTCGAGGTGGTGCGCTTCGGAGAGCGCCGCGAGCACCTGCCGGAGGATGCTGACGATGCGGCGGAAGGAGAGCGGCCCCTCCTCGTACTGGACGCGCGCGAGGTCCTTGCCGCGGAGGAACTCCATGACGAGGTAGAGCTGCCCGTCCTCCGTCTTGCCGAAGTCGATGACCGCGACCGAGTTCGGATGGTTCAGCCGGCTCGCGGCGCGCGCCTCGGTGATGAAGCGTGCCGCCGCATTCTCCTCACCGACGAGGTGCGGGTGGATGATCTTGACCGCGACGGTCCGGCCGAGGTTCGTCTGCTCGGCGCGGTACACGCGGCCCATGCCGCCGATCCCGACGAGGTCGAGGATCACGTAGCCGCCGGGGAGCGTGCGACCGATCAGCGGGTCGTCGGTGTTCGTCGCCACCTTCGAGACCGGGAAGCCGCACGACGGACAGAACTTGTGGCTGTCCTCGTACGGGTTCTGGCACTGGGGGCACGTCCGCATACCGGAACGTTCGAGGCTATCACGGTGAAAACGTGAAAGAGCCACACTCAATCGGAAGCTAGCCACGCCCACCTTCCCGCAGCTACCATTCGCATGTGGTGCAGGACCCGAGCGACCTCTCGCTACCGGCGGTTACCTCGGATGGGGGCGGCAGCGGTGCGGGGAGCGCGCCCCGGCCGATGCTCGGCGAGCTGCTGATCCAGGCCAAGGTCGTCACTCCCGAACAGCTCGAGGAGGCGCTCGCCGCGCAGTCGGCGCAGCTCGCCCAGAACCAGCCGATCGACGAGAAGAAGATCGGCCAGATGCTGATCGAGCGCGGCTGGATGACCGAAGCCCAGCTGACGCAGACGCTGAGCCTGCAGCTCAGCGTTCCCTGGGTATCGCTCTACCACATCGATTTCTCGCGCCAGCTCCTCAACCGGGTGCCGCGCGAGCTCGCCGAGCAGTACTGCCTCATCCCGATCTTCGTCCGCCACGTGAAGGGCCAAGGCGAGACGCTCTACGTCGCGATGGACGACCCGACGAACGCGCAGGCGCTCGCCGAGGTCGCGAAGAACGCGAGCCTGCAGACGCGCCCGATGATCGCCTCGGCGAGCGACATCCGGAGCGCCATCCGCGTCTACTACGGCGAGCCGAGCTCGCAGCAGATCATCGACGTGCCGCCCCCGCCGACGCGGACCGAGGGGCAGGTGCGCCGGGAGCCGTCGCCCGCGACTCCTCCCGTCGCGACGATGCCCGACCCGCCGCGCGCGCCGACCTCGGTGCCGCCGCCCGCGCCTCCGCCGCCGCCGGTGCGG
>JAQBQL010000106.1 GCA_028287035.1 Labilithrix sp.
GGGCCGGCCGCGTCGAGCGGCGCGACCGCTGCATCGCCGGCCGAGGTCGTCCCGGCGTCCACGGCGTCGGCGGACGAGGAGCTGCACGCGGCGTGCGCCGAGAGGAGGGCGAGGGCGAGGACCGCGAGAGCCGGCGTGGAGCGGTGAAGGGCGCGAGACATCGCCCCTCCTCTAGCGCGTTTCCGCGCGCCGGCCAGCGCTCAGGCGTGCGCGCGCATCACGACCGCCGAGGCGTTGCCGTAGTAGCCGATGGTCGTCACCACGATGACGCGAACGCGCGGCGGAGCGGCCCCGCACACGAGCAGATGCGGCGAGACGGGAGTGCCGCCGAGCCACGCGAGCGAGGCCGCCATCGCGAGCGCGCCGCCCGCGCCGAGCGTCTCGCCGAGCGCGAGCTTGGGCGCGACCACCGGTACGTCGCCGAGGACCTGCCTGACCGCTGCGAGCTCCGCGCGGTCGAACCGCGCCATGCCCGCGAGGCTCGCCACGACGAGGTCGACCTCGGAGGCGACGATGCCCGCGTCCTCGAGGGCCGAGGTGATGGCGCGCTGCACGGCCTCGCGTGAGGCGACGATCAGCGCGTGCGCTTCGGTCGCGACGAAGGACGTCCCGTACCCGGCCACCACGCCGAGCACCCGCGCGCCGCGCGCCGCCGCGACCTCTGGCTCCTCGAGCACCATGAACGCCGCGCCCTCGCCGAGCCGGGTCTCGTTGCCACCGCCGAGCGTCGCCTCGGCGGAGCCCTCGCGGCTCGACGGCGGCGGCGGGATGGTCCCCGAGGCGCCGCTCGAGGGGGCGAGCATCCCGAGCTTCTGGAACGCGAGGAAGATGAGCTCGCTCATCGCCTCGCCGCCGCCGGTGAGGATGGCGTCGGCGCGGCCGGTCTCGAGGAACACGTCGGCGCACGCCACGGCATCGAGCCCGCCGCAGTTGCCGTCCGACACGCTCACGTTGAGCGCGCGGAGGTCCTCCCAGATGCTCACGTACCCGCTCGCGCTGTTCGAGACCGTGTTCGGGAACTTCGCCGGGTTGATGTACCGCGCGTCCTCGAGCTGCGCGACGCGATCGAGCTCGGCGATCGCCTCGAGGCTGCCGTACGCGTTCGAGCAGCACACGCCGACGCGCTCCGGCGAGAGCTGCGCCCAGGCGTTGTCCTTCTTCAGCCCCGCGTCGTGGAGGGCGAGGCGCGCCGCGACGACCAGCAGCTTGGTGAGCCGATCGAGGGTCCGCAGGCCCTTGTCGCCGAGCACCTTGGTCGGGTCGAAGCCCGGCACCTCGACGACCGACGCCTCCGGATACTTCGACGTGTCGAAGCTCACGATCGGAGCGGAGGGCAGGGTGGCGAGCCGGCGCGCGCCCGCGAGCTCCTCGAAGAAGGTGGCGGTGCCCGTGCCGAGCGCGCACGCGATGCCGAGCCCGGTGACGTGACGAGGATGCATCAGGCCGGCACGCGCGCGGCCGCGGGAGCGCGCCGGCTGAACGCGAGGTCGGGCAGGACGAAGGGCCGCGCCAGACACGTCACCGAGTTGTAGCCGCCGAACGCGAGCGAGTTGTTGAGCACGATGTCGTGCGCGCCGGCGCGGGCGGTGTTGGCGACGACGTCGACGTCGCATTCCGGATCGGGCGTCTCGTACCCGATGGTGGGCGGGTACACGCCCTTCTCGAGCGTCATGATGCAGCCGATCGCCTCGAGCGCGCTGGCGGCGCCCATGCAGTGACCCAGCATGCTCTTCATGCTGGAGATGGGGACCTTCCGGCCGCCGAAGATGTCGCGCATCACCTTGGACTCGGCGGCGTCGTTGTGCTTCGTGCCGGTGCCGTGCGCGTTGACGAAGTCGATGCGGTCGGGATCGATGCCCGAGCGTTCGATGGCCTGGCGCATCGCGCCGATGCTGCCCGCCGCGTCGGGATGCGGCCGGGTGATGTGGTACGCGTCGCAGGTCATGCCGTGGCCGCCGACCTCGGCGAGCAGCTGGCCCGCCTGCCGACGCACCGCATGCGCCTCGCTCTCGAGCACGAGGATGCCGGCGCCCTCGCCGAGGATGAGGCCCTGCCGATTGAGGTCGAAGGGCTGGCACTTCTGCGGCGCCATCGCGGCGAGCCGCACGAAGCCGCTGTACTGCAGCTCCTGGAGCATCTCGGCGGCGCCGGTCACCACGATGTCCGCCTTGCCGGAGCGAATGAGATCGGCGGCGAACCCGATGGCGTAGTTGCCGGCGGCGCACGCGGCGGGCAGCGTGAGCACGCGTCCCTCGGAGCCGATGGCGCGCGCCACGTGGATGGGAAGGAGCGTCGAGCCGTACTTCGGGATCATCGCCCGCCGCACCGCCGCCGCGCCCTTGTGGATGTACGTGTGGTCGAGATCCCCGAGCACGTCGGCCTCGCCCATCGTCGTGCCGAGGACCACCGAGGCGCGCGGGCCCTTCAGCGTGTCGGGACCGAGCCCCGCGTCGGCGATGGCCATGCGCGCCGCCGCGAGCGCCATCTGCGAGCACCGGCCCATGCGCCGCGTCTCGAGCGCGGTGAGGTGGTCCTTCGCGTGGAAGGCCTTCACCTCGCCGGCGAGATCACGACCGAGGTTGGCGACGTCGAACGCCTCGACCGGCGAGATGCCGCTCCGCCCGGCGGCGAGCGCATCGAAGAACGCGGCCTTGCCGAGCCCGATGGAGCTGACCACTCCGACCCCGGTGATGAACACGCGCACGGCCGGCTCATAGCGCAAGTCTGCGCTGGCGGGCAATGTCGCGGCGCTCGGGTCTCGACGCGGTGCCCCGAGGGAATTTCAGTTATTGATCGCATGGTTGAACCAGTTGCGTCATGCGTAGAAGGGTTCGCATTGCGCGGCGTCCTACGCACCCGGACGTACGGTGACTTCCGTGCAGTACGCGCCTTGCGCAAGGCCGCCGCACGAAGTACAGAGCCGCCCGCCCATGATGGACCCGAAGCACGTCGCGCCGACCCTGGCCGAGGCCATCCGCCAGCTCGGCAGGCTGGGAGGCGGGAACGAGCGCGGATTCGTGTTCGTGCGGCCCGACGGCACCGAGCGGTTCTGCTCGTTCGTCGAGCTGTGTGACCTCGCCGAGCGCCGCGCCGCCGACTTCCACGCGCGCGGCCTCGTCAAGGGGGACCGGCTCGCCATCGTGGTACCGGAGCCCGACGAGTTCGTCCTGTCGTTCCTCGGGGCGGTCATGGGCGGCATCGTGCCGGTGCCCATGGTCCCGCAGCTCTCGTTCAAGAACGTCGAGACCTACCACGACACGATCGCGCACATCGCCTCGGCGTCTGGCGCGAAGATGATCCTCACGACGGAGACGACGAGGCCGTACGTCGAGCCGGTCCTGCCGCGCGCCACGGGCCTCCAGGGCGTCATCACCGCCTCCGAGCTGAAGGGGGACAACGGGAAGGTCGACGTCACGGTGTCGCCCGAGGACCTCGCCTTCCTCCAGTTCACGTCGGGGTCGACGTCGCGGCCCAAGGGCGTCGTGGTCACGCACCGGAACCTCGCGTGGAACAGCGAGAGCTTCATGATCCACGGCCTCCAGAAGGACTCGTCCTTCGACAAGGGCGTGAGCTGGCTGCCGCTCTTCCACGACATGGGGCTCATCGGCTTCGTGATCGGGCCGCTCTTCACGAACATCCCCGTCGTGTTCATGCCGACCGCCAGCTTCGTGCGGAACCCGCGCATCTGGCTCGACAAGATCCACCAGCACCGCGGCACCATCACGTACGCCCCGAACTTCGCGTACGCCCTCGTCTCGAAGCGCCTCAAGGAGAAGGACGTCGCGTCGCTCGATCTCTCGAGCCTGCGTCGCACCGGGTGCGGAGCCGAGCCGATCCAGGCGAAGACCTTGCGTGAGTTCGCAGAGAAGCTCGCGCCCGCCAAGTTCGACCCGCGCAGCTTCCTGCCGTCGTACGGGATGGCCGAGGCGACGCTGGCCATCACGTTCGTGCCCGTCGACAGCGGCGTCCGCAGCGACGTGGTCGAGAAGGCGTCGCTCGAGCAGAGCAAGGCGGCGCCGGTCGCGCAGGCCGACGTGGCGCGCCGGGCCGAGGGCACGACCCAGGAGCTCGTGAACTGCGGGCACGCGTTCCCGGCCCACGAGATCGCCGTCGTCGACGAGCACGGCAAGCGCCTCGGCGACCGCGAGATCGGGCAGATCATCACGCGCGGCCCGAGCGTCGCGAAGGGCTACTACGAGGAGCCGGAGCTCACCGCCGACGCCTTCAAGGCCGGCCCGGACGGCGAGACGTGGCTCTACACCGGCGACCTCGGGTACCTGGTCGGCGGCGACGTGTTCATCTGCGGGCGCCTGAAGGACATGATCATCGTGCGCGGCCGCAACTTCTATCCGAGCGATCTCGAGTGGGCTGTGAGCGAGCTGCCCGGTGTGCGTCGTGGCAACGTCGTCGCGTTCTCGGTGGACGTGAACGGCGAGGAGCAGCTCGTCGTGACCGCCGAGGGGATGTCCTCGGAAGCGGAGTCCGTGAAGTCCGCCATCGCGCAGCAGATCGTCGCGGATTTCTCCCTCACGCCGCACGACGTTCTCGTCGTTCCGCAGGGCACATTGCCGAGAACGTCGAGCGGCAAGCCTCAGCGGCGCAAGACCCGCCAGCTGTATCTGGACGGCACACTCGCGCGCGCACGGAGCGTGCAAGGTACCGGCGCAACGCCCGAGGACGTGACCACGGGCGCGTAGTGCGCTTCGCAGTCGAAACGAGAAACATGCAGCGTACAGAGTTACTTGAAGTGTTCTCGCGAACCGCGAGCGATGTGGCGGAGAAAGAATTCGCCAACGTCCGCGAGTCGACGAGCATCAGTGAGCTCGGGATCGATTCTCTCGGCATGCTCGAGATCATCGGGTCCCTGGAACGTGAGCTGAAGATCCACATCCCGGATGAAGCGCTCGCAGGTATCCAGACGGTCAAGGACTTGCTCAACGCGGTCGAAGCGCGTCAGAGCGCATAGGTAGAGGGAAACGCTCAATGTCGAATTCGATGAAAGAAGAGCTGCGGGCGCTGATTGCCGAGATCGCCGAGATGGACGAGATCCCGGACGACAAGGCGTTCAAGGACCTCGGCATCGACTCGATGATGGGAGTCGAGATCGTCGCGGCGATCGAGCGCAAGTACCAGGTGAAGATCGACGACTCCGAGCTCACCCAGGTGACGACGCTCAACAACTCGATGGCGCTCGTCGAGAAGAAGCTCGAAGGCCGGCTCAACGCCGTCGCGTGAACGCCGTCGCCTGAGCGCTGCGCTCGGCGACTCGGCGCGCGTCGCACTCAGCGCGCGTCGAGGTGACGGAGGGCGACCTCGAAGCCGGCGCGTGCCTGAGGAGCGAGATGGAAGCTGGCGATGCCCATGAGCATCGCCGCGACCAGCCAGACGCCGAGCGGCACGTCGTCGGCGAGTGGCTTCGGTCTCCGCGGCAGCGAGAGCGGCTCGACGCGCTGGCGTAGCACCTCGTCCTTCGACCGGAAGTGCGGGACGGGCAGCCGCCGCTCGCGTGGCCGCGTGTCGGCCAGGCCGGTGAGCGCGCCGCGCTGCATGACGTGCGTGTCGAGGTCCTCGTCGGCGGGCGACGGCTGCGCGCGCACGCTCTCGTCGAAGCGGATCGACCGGGGGCTACGGGGGAGATCGAAACCCATCCACCCGGGTGCTCAGC
This sequence comes from Labilithrix sp., assembly GCA_028287035.1. The sequence continues at coordinate 5,666 of JAQBQL010000106.1, forward strand.
ACGTGCCATACCACATGTCGCACTCGTGAATTAGCCGTCTTTGTGGGGCTCGGCGAGTGGCGACCTGGGTCGTTCGATCCCCGGGCCCTGCGCCTTCGCGGCCTCACTCGGTGACCGGCGCGAGCGCGGGCGGAGGCGGGCAGCCGCGCCCCGGGCCAGGAGCGTCGTCGCCGGGGAGGTCCGGGCATGCGTCGTCGCGGTCGACGATCCCATCGCCGTCGCGGTCGACCGGCGCGCCTGCCGCCGCGGTCGACCACTCGACCGACAGCACCCCGCGCACGTCGGGTGAGCCGAGCCCGCCGACGAGCCGCGTTCCGATGCCCGCTCCGAAGGTGAAGTGGCCGCGCGTGACGTGCGATCCGAGGAGCCCCTCGATGGGCGTGTGCTGCTTCTCGAGCACGCTGCCGAAGGTCGTCGACCCGGAGAGCTCGGGACCGACGGTGACGTCGCGGAGGACCTGGTAGCCGGCGGCGAGCGACGCATTCAGCTCGCCGTGGACGTCGACCCCGGCGATCGCGGCGACGTCCTCGCGGCGGTACATGTACCCGGCACGCGACGCGATGGTGATCGCGCCGAGCCGCGCCGCCCCCGAGACGCGCACCGCGAACCGGATGGCATCGTCTCCCGCGTAGTCGGCTCCGGACCCCGTCGGCAGGTAGGCCGAGACGCCGACCGCGAGGACCGCGCCGTCGACGTCGGGCCGGCTCTCTCCGAGCACGCGAAGGTCGAAGCTCGCGCGGAGGTCGCCGAGCCGTGGTGATCCCGGCGCGCGGTAGTCCTTGCGATCGAGCGAGACGTCGCGCCCGCTCTGCAACACGAGCGGCAGGTCGAGCGCCAGGCGGGCGCCCGGCGCGAGCACGAGCGAGGCGCCCGGATGGATCCACAGCGCGTCGCTGACGAGCTCGGACGCGACCGGATCGCTGCCGCTCTGGCGAAACGTGCGGAGGCCGTGCGCGTACGAGAACACCGCGCCCGTGGTGAGACGCTGGTCGCCGTCGAGCTCGAGCGAGTCGGCGACGAAGAAACGACTGCCGCGCTCCGCGGGATCGAAGCGCTCGAGCAGCGCCTGCGCGCAGGCCTGGCGCGGCGCGCCCGCGAAGGTCAGCAGAGCAGCCAGGGCAGGCACGGCGATCCGCGCGAGCGCACGCCGCGCATGGCGGGACGCGTGATGCATGCTCATCCTGTACCAGAGACCGCGAACCCCTGGTAAAAGCCACCTACGATGACGACCCGCTTCGACAAGGTTGAGACTGCGCTCGACTTCCCGCGCGACGAGAAGGAGATCCTGTCCTTCTGGAAGAAGCAGGAGATCTTCCAGAAGTCCCTGGAGCGCACCGCCGGCGGCAAGCCGTTCGTCTTCTACGAGGGACCGCCGACTGCCAACGGGCTCCCGCACAACGGGCACGTGCTCACGCGCGTCATCAAGGATCTCTTCCCGCGTTACAAGACGATGCGGGGCTTCAACGTCGCGCGCAAGGCCGGCTGGGACACGCACGGTCTGCCCGTCGAGGTCGAGGTCGAGAAGGAGCTGCGCATCCACGGCAAGGCGGCCATCGAGGCGTACGGCGTCGAGCCCTTCGTCCGGAAGTGCATCGACTCCGTCTTCCGCTACACGCACGAGTGGGAGGAGCTCACCGACCGCGTGGCCTTCTGGGTCGATCAGCCGAACGCGTACGTCACGTACCACAAGACCTACGTCGAGAGCGTGTGGTGGGCGCTCTCCGAGCTGTTCAAGAAGGGCCTCCTCTACCAGGGCCACAAGGTCGTCTGGTGGTGGGCGCAGGGCGGCACCGCGCTGTCCTCGGCGGAGGTCGGCCTCGGCTACAAGGACGTCGACGACCCGTCGGTGTTCGTGGCCTTCCCGCTCGCCGAGGAGCCGGGCACGTCGCTCGCGGTCTGGACGACGACGCCCTGGACGCTGCCGTCGAACATGTACGCGGCGGTGAACCCGCGCTTCGAGTACGTCGTGGTCAAGGGCGACCCGGAGAAGGTGAAGGCCGGCTGGGCCAAGCAGGCGCTCGCCGGCCGCCTCGTGCTCGCGAAGAGCCTCGTCGAGCCGCTCGCCAAGAAGCTCGGCACGCCGCTCACCATCGAGCGCAGCATCGCCGCCGACGATCTCGTCGGGCAGAAGTACGTGCCGCCCTTCGATCTGTTCGCGAAGGATGCGCCCGACACCGCCTGGCGCGTGGTCGCCGGCGACTTCGTCACGCTCGACGCTGGCACCGGCATCGTCCACATCGCGCCCGCGTTCGGCGAGGACGACAACCTCCTCCACCGCAAGATGTACGGCGGCGAGGCCCCGATCTTCTGCGCGGTGAAGCCCGACGGCACGTTCGTCCCCGAGATGGGCAAGTACGCGGGCCGCTGGGTGAAGGAGGCCGACAAGGACCTCACCGAGGAGCTGAAGGAGAAGGGCCGGCTCGTCCACGCCGAGGTGTATCGCCACCCGTACCCGTTCTGCTGGCGCTCCGATCAGGATCCGCTCATCCAGCTCGCGCGGCCCGCCTGGTACATCCGGACGACGTCCGTGAAGGACCAGGCCGTCGCCAACAACCGCCAGGTGCAGTGGCTCCCCGAGCACATCAAGGAAGGTCGCATGGGCGACTTCCTCGCGAACAACGTCGACTGGGCGCTGTCGCGCGAACGCTACTGGGGCACGCCGCTCAACATCTGGATCAACGACGTCACGGGCAACATGGAGACGCCCGCGTCGATGGACGAGATCCTCGCGAAGAACCCGCAGGCGTTCGATCACTTCGCCGAGGCGAAGAAGAAGGACCCGACGCTGAGCGAGCACCTCGTCGTCCACAAGCCGTGGATCGATCACGTCACGTGGCAGAACCCGGGCGAGGAGGGGACGTACCGCCGCGTGCCCGAGGTCATCGACTGCTGGTTCGACTCCGGCAGCATGCCGTTCGCGCAGTGGGGCTTCCCGCACGCGCCCGGGTCGATCGAGCAGGTTCACAAGAGCTACCCGGCCGACTTCATCAGCGAGGCCATCGATCAGACGCGCGGCTGGTTCTACGGCCTCCTCATGATCTCGACGCTCCTCTTCGACGACGAGACGCAGCGGCGCTTCGGCATCGGCGAGAACGGCACCCCGCACCCGTACCCGCTCCCCTACAAGACCTGCATCGTGCTCGGCCACGTCTCCGACAAGGAGGGCAAGAAGGAGAGCAAGTCGAAGGGCAACTACACGCCGCCGGAGGTCATCCTCGACGAGGTGAAGATGGACTTCGCGGTCCTCGACGAGAAGGACGTCGAGGGCGTGAAGGCCGAGGCCGGCGTCGCGTTCATCGCGCGCGAGGATCTCGAGGGGCTCGATCTCGGCGAAGGCGCCAAGGTGCACGTGTCGCTGCCCGGCAAGGGGAGCCAGCACGTGGTCCTCGCGCTGAAGCCGCACAAGAAGCTGCGTCGCCGCGTGGTGGTCCTCGCCGAGAGCGACCGCAACGCGATCGGCGCGTCGCCCACCGAGAAGAAGGACGTGAAGCCCGTCGAGGTCCCGAGCCTCCCGGCGATGCACCGCGTGAGCGTGAAGGATCCGAGCACGCCCGCGCCCGGCGCGGACGCGTTCCGCTGGTTCTTCTATGCGGGCTCGCCGCCGTGGTCGACGACGCGCCACTCGCTGTCGAACGTGCGCGATCTCCAGAAGGAGACGCTCGTGAAGCTGAGGAACGTCTATTCGTTCTTCACCATCTACGCGAACATCGACGGCTTCGACCCTGGCGCGCCCGCTTCGGATCCGAAGACGCGCCCCGAGATCGACCGGTGGATCCTGAGCGAGCTGAACCTGCTCGCGCAGGCGGTGGCGCTCGATCTGGATCGCTACGACGTCTACAACGCGACCTCGAAGATCACGACGTTCGTCGACGCGCTGTCGAACTGGTACGTGCGCCGCTCGCGGGCTCGCTTCTGGCGCTCCGGCGACGGCGCGGGCGGCGACAAGCAGGCGGCCTACGAGACCCTCTACGAGTCGCTCGTCATGCTCGCCGGGATCATGGCGCCCTTCACGCCGTACCAGGCCGAAGGCATGTACCGGAACCTCGTCGTCAAGGGGAAGGGCGGGGACGCCGCCGAGAGCGTGCACCTCACGTCGTTCCCGGAGCCGAACCTCGCGCTGGTCGACGAGACGCTGTCGAGGACCATCCAGGCGGTGCGGGAGCTCGTGAGCCTCGGGCTCCAGGTCCGGACGCAGGCGAAGCTGAAGGTCAGGCAGCCGCTCTCGGTCGCGAAGGTGATCCTCGCCGACCACGAGCTCGCCGGACGCCTCGCGCCCTACGTCGAGATGATGAAGGACGAGCTGAACGTCCTCGCCGTCGAGCTCGTGACGACCGGCGCGGACGAGTACGTCACCTACCGCGTCAAGCCGAACTTCCGCACGCTCGGGCAGAAGGGGATGGGCGCGCAGGCGCAGACGCTCAAGAAGGTGATGACCACGCTCTCGGCGGAGGCCGCGCAGGCGATCGTGGCCGAGGTGCTCGCGACGGGCAAGGCGACCGTCGAGGGGATCGAGATCGACCGCGCCGACCTCGAGGTCGGGTTCGACGCGAAGGAGGGATACGCGGCCGCCGGTGAGCGGATCGGCGTCGTCGTGCTCGACACGCGCCTCGACGACGAGCTGCGCGACCTCGGCGTTCTTCGCGAGCTCCTGAACCGCATCCAGACGGCACGCAAGGAGACCGGCCTCGACTTCGTCGACCGCATCCACGTGAACGTGTCGGGCAGCGAGCGCGTCCAGCGCATCGCGAGGTCACACGAGGCGACCATCCTCGCCGAGTGTCTTGCCGTGTCGCTCCGCGCCGATCAGGCGGCGGGCGTCGATGCACGCGAGATCGACATCGAGGGCGAGAAGGTGATGCTCGGGGTCACGAAGGCCTGATCGCGATTCGTGTTCGGCACTGTCAAGGAGAACCACCGCCCCACGCGCGCGACTTTCTGATCGCGCGCGTGCAATCGGTCGTGGGTGTGCCGGGCGGTGCTGGTATACGTGGAGGCCTCGGGGCGGGCGGGGAATGGGAACACAGAACCTGAAAGCGAAACGCGTCGCGACCTCTGGTGGTGATCGCACTGCCTCTTCCTCTGCTGCAGCGGTGCGCGTCTCGCGTGCGTCGCGTCCCAGCGTTGCCCGCGCGGAGGTCGTCGACAAGACGACGCGCGCTCGCTTCGAGGCCGAGCTCGATGCCGCGCTGAAGCGGAAGCCCGCCAGCGAGGTGAAGCTCGCCGGCGCCCTGCGCGCGGTGGCGACGCTGTCGCCGGCGCTCCGCGGCTCGCTGGTCGAGGCCACGCAGCTGATGATCCGCCGCGGATCGTTCACGCGCGAGATCTACACCGCGTGCCTGCGGACGCTCGCCGAGACGGACGACCGCAACGTCGCGACGCTCCTCAAGGCGGCGCTCGCCGGCGAGGACGCGGGCGGGAACGCAACGCTGAGCGCAGCTTCGTTCTCGAGGGACCCGTCGCTCGCGCCGGTGCTCGCCAAGCTCGCCGCCAGCCGTCAGTCGCACCTCGCGTTCGGCGCCGAGACTGCCCGCGTGTGCCGCCGCGAGTCGAACGGCGCGCACCTCACGGCCATCGCTCCGATGATCAAGGAGAGCCACCGCATCGCGCTCTGCGTCGAGCTCTTCGTTCCGCTCGCGCGCAGCGCGCCGGTGTCGGGTCACATCGCGCCGGCCCTCGCCGTGCTGCGCGGGGCCGAGCGGCACCTCGGGCGGTGGCTCGTCCTCGCCGACGTGGCGACGAAGTCGGGCGACCACGGGCCGCTTTCCGAGGCGCTCTCGAAGGCGCAGGTCGGTCCGACCAGCGCGCGCTCGGCGTGGTCGCTCGTCGTCTGGGCGCTCACCGATACGCGCGCGGCCGCGCAGAACCTGCTCGGCGCGGTGCCGGCGGTGCCCGGGCCGCCGCCGCCGACGACGCGGCCCACCGTGGAGCTCGTGGCGCGGCTGTCCGACCGGCCGAGCGCCGATCGCGACACGACCTTCCTCTTCCGCATGGCGCGCGCGCGTGCGCTCAGCTGCAAGCCGATGCTCGAGGGGCTCCTCAAGGGGAGCGCCGCGATCGGCGATCGGGCCGGCGCGCCGATCTCCCAGGATGGGCTCGTGCCCGTCGCGCCCGATGCGTCGCTCGCGCCCGCAGCTCAGGCGCCGGTCGCGCAGGTAGCGCCGGCAGCGCAGGCCAGCGACGCACGCGCGCTTCTCTCGGACGAGATCGCGGTGCGCGCCGCATCCTACCTCGTGCGTGACCACGGGCGCGCCGACCTCCTCGAGGCCCTCCTCGACTGCGCAGAGAACGCCAAGCGCGACGAGCTCCGGGGCCTCGCCGTCGCGGCCCTCTGGGACACCGGCGACGCGGGCGCACGCGTCAGGGCCCGCGAGCTCGCCGACGACCTCGTCACGGCGCGTTCCCACTGCATCTCGAGCGTCGCGTGGGGCACGCTGGTGCGCGCGGCGCACGGCGGCGGCATCGGCAAGGGTGACGCGGGCTTCGTCGTCGCCTCCGAGACGGCGTTCCGCTGGATCCACCACGGCTGGCTCGAGTGAGCGCTCGCGCATGCGTGCGCGCGCCCCGGTGCTAGCCTTTCTGGATTGCGCCTTCGGCTCCTGATCTCCGCTCCGCGCGCGGCGCCCCTCGCCGTGCTCGCCCTCCTTGCGGGGAGCACGGCGCTGCTCTCCCACGGGGACGCAGCGGCGCAGGGTCAGCGCGAGGCGAAGAGCGTCGATGGCGCGCGCGCCACGGCGACCAAGGCGGTGGGGCCGCTGGATCATCTCACGCTCGTCGCCGACCGCGACGACGATGACCTCGACGGCACGCCCGACGGCGAGGAGACGCCGCTCCCGGTCGCGGCGCGGGCGGACCTCCTCACGCTGGATGCGCGCTATGTGGGCGCGGTCCTGACGCCGCGTGACGGGGCGGAGCGCGCGCGGCTGCTCGTCGGTGGCCGGCCCGTCGCGTGGGGCGAGAAGGTGCCGGCGGGCACGCAGGTGCAGGGGCTCGCGCCCGGGCACGTGTCGCTCCGCGCCGAGACCGCGGGGCGCGAGTGGACCGTCGCGGTCGACGTGCACGGGGTCGGCGCGCGCGACGGCGAGAAGAAGCCGGTCGACCTCGCGCGGGCCACCGCCTCGATCGAGCGGACGCCCCCGGCCCGCGTCGACCTGGGCGATGCAGCCGCGGCGTACGACGATCCCGACGCGCTGCGCGTGGTCATCGCGTCGCCCGAGGGCGCCACGCTCGGAGCGATCACGGTCGACTCGCTCTCGCCCGACGGCGTGACGCTGGACGTGATCCGCGACGTTCGCCTCCTGCCGGTGGCGTGCGATCCCGGCGTGCCGGCGGGCTCCAGCTGCGCGGCGACCCCGCCCCTTCGCCTGGTCGTCGACGACGTCGACCGGAACCACACGCTCGTCGCGGCGCGCTCGCTGCGCGGGGAGGTGGGCGGCGCGCTCGTCGTGCGCGACGCCGCGGGCAAGAAGCTGCAGGCCATCCGCGTCGCGGGCCCGCGCGCCTCGTCGGGCGGCGCGATCGCCCGGCACCGCCTCGTCATCCATCCCGTCGTCATGCGCATGAGCCCGGGCGGCGCGCCGTCGGTGGGCGGCAACGACGCGGGGGCCGTGGCGGCTCTCCGCGCCGAGCTCACGCTCGCCTCCGCCACGTGGGGCCAGTGCGGGATCTCGTTCGGCCCCGTCACGCAGATGGACGTGAAGGTGGCGAGCCCGCCGCCGCCCTACCTCGTGTCGATCGGCAACGACGTCGGTCTCCCGGCGAGCGGCGGCGTCGTCAGCTTCCGCGTGGAGGGCCGCGCGCTCGACGTGACGACGCGCGCCGGCTGGTCGACCCGTCAGGTCGCGCTCGAGATGCAGCGGGTGGTCACGGGCGCGGGCTTCACGGCGGCGCTGTCCGAGAACGCGCGCATCGGCCCCGGCGCGGCGCCGAGCGTCGACCTCGCGCTCCGCCGGCGTGACGGCCAGCTCGCCACCGCGGAGATCACGAAGGTGACCGACCGAACCCTCGCGGTGAGCGTCGGGGCCGTCGACCTCACCGACGGGCTCCAGCACTTCGGTGACACCGACTCGGTGGCCGGCACGCTCGAGGAGCGCGCGCTCGTGAAGGCGGTGGACGACGGGGACCCCCGCACCATCGAGGTCATCATCGTTCCGTTCTTCTCGGGCGGCGGCCGCATCGGCGAGTCGTTCATCGGCAGCGACGGATCGAGCATGCGGAACGTCGTCATCCTCGACCGCGCCGGCGTGCGCGCCCGCCGCACGAGCCTCACGCTGGCCCACGAGCTCGGGCACGTGATCCTCGACGAGCCCGGTCACCCCGACGACTACGGCCTCGACACGCCGACCCTGCTGATGGACTCGGATGCGTCCGACTCGTCGCCGTTCGGCCCGCGGCGTCTCACCGTCGACGAGTGCGGCCGCGCGATCCGTCAGGCAGGTCCGGCGTCACGCTTCCCGCTCCTCACCGAGTGGAAGATGGCGCCGATGAAGTACCCCGCGCGCTAGGCGCACGTCAGCGAAGGAAGATGTCGCGGAGATCGGTGCCGCCCGCGTAGGCATACGAGACGAACGCGTCGAACCCGTACACGAGCACGCCCACCGGATAGTCGCTCTGGACGCGGTGCACCCCGTCGTTCTGACGACCGGGGCTCACCGCCGAGGTGTTCGGATCCACGACCGGGAACGAGAGCTGACAGCGGTAGACGACGAAGGGCGGGTCGCTCTTGCCGCGGAGCGCTGGCGTGAGGCCGTCGGCCGGCGCGAGCTCACACGACTGGCCGTCGATCGGGAGCCCGTCGAGGAAGACCTGGGCGCCGAAGGGCGCGGTCAGGACGAGGAAGTCGAACGCGTACTTGTCCGGCGTGAGCAGCACGTACTCGCTCCGCCATTGCTCGACGGGGGGAACGAAGGTGAGGCTCGGGTCGCCGCCGGGCAGCCCGCGCACCACGCCGGCCGCCTCCTGGCTGGCCTGCACGTCGGCGACGTGGACCGGCTGCGACGCGACCAGCGTGAAGTCCTGGTGAGCGACGAGCGTGACGTTGGCGCCCTCGCCGTCGAGGTCGACGACGTCGTACGGGGCGGGCAGCGTGGTCGTGAGCCGCGTGGGGCCGCCCTGCACCGCGACGACCCGGTAGAACTCCGGCTCGTCGAAGGGCGAGATGCGCGCCCCGGCGGCGGCGACCGTCCGCGCGCGGTTCGGCATGCGCCCGAGCACGTAGCGCTTGCCCGCGGCACGGAGCGGGATGGCCTGCTCCTCCAGGTGATCGGCGCAGCAGGAGCGGCTCGCGAGCGTGGCGAAGAACGGCGCGTCGCTTGCCTCGCTGCCGACGTGCACCGCGACCGGTCCGCTCGCGTCGATGAGGGTGCCCGTGAAGTCGGCGTTGAACTCGCCGGTCTCGAGGTTCAGGACGTCGAATGGCTGCAGCACGACGTCGAACGCCTCACCCTTCGCCACGCCTTGCGCGAGCGGCCCGCCCGGCACGATGCGCGCGGTCGTCTTCACGTGGACGCGCGTGTCGGGCTGCGTGCCGACGATGGCGAGGAACGCGCGCAGATCCTGGTCGAAGCTCGTCGCCGGGTCCTCGCTGCGAGCAATCGTCTGCGGCCAGCCCGCGATGACGTAGCTGCGGCCGCCGCCCTGGCCGAGCGCCGCCGTCGGCAGGAGCAGCGACGCGTCGTTCGAGAAGACGTTGGCGTTCTCGAGCGGGTTGAACTGGTAGGCGACGATCGGCACGTCGGAGCGCACGCGATAGGCGCCGCGGCTCAGCGCGGTGTGGGTCCCGGTGTCGAACGTGCCCGGCGCCGAGCCGTCCACCTCCTTCGGACCGAGCCTGAAGATCTCGAGGTTCCGCGGACCGACGCGCGCCGTCGCGACGGTGCGAAGGGCCTGGGCCATGCCGGGCGCCGCCGTGTCCTCCTCGACGACGACGTTCGCGACGAGGTCGGGCTCGTTGTTCGAGACGACCACCGCGTACTGCTGCGCCGCCGCGTTGCCCTGCGCGGTGACGGCGTTGTCGAGGTCGACCGCCCAGTACTCGCAGCCGACGTTGGAGTGCTCGGTGCCGGCCGACGCGCAGAGGTTCTTGCAGGCGCCGGCGCGGCAGGCCTCGCCCTTTTCGGAATCGCAGGTCTGCGCGACCGCGCGCGTCTCGCCGTCGTCGCCGCAGCGGAGCACGTCGAAGCCGCTGCACGAGGCGCTGCCCGGCAGGCACGACGTGCACCGCAGGAGCCCCGGGGCGCACACGAGCCCGCGCGCGCCGCAGTCGTCGACCGTGGAACGCTCGCCGCCCGTGCAGCGCGTGAGCGCGGCGCCGCGGCACTCGACGAGCCCCTCGGTGCACGGGGTGACCGCCGGCCCGGGGAGGTCACGGTACGCGCTGTCGAAGCCGCACGAGGAGGCGCCGAGCGCGCCCGCCAGCGCCACCGCGGGCGCCGCCGCGAGGAGGGCGGAGCGAAGGCGCCTCACGCTCCCCCCATCAGTACGCGCCGCTCAGCGCGTCGAACGCATGCGCGTTCCACGCGGACGGACCGAGCTGACCCTGACGCAGCTTGCCGTAGGCGAAGCCGTCGATGCGTGCAGCATACACGGTCGTCGTGATCGGGCCGTGCACGAGCCCGAGCCGGCTCGTGGTGGCGAGCGCGTCGAGGTCCGGCACCTCGAAGCTCTGCGCGCCGCCGGGAGCCACGATGTTCCAGGAGACGAGACCGTTGCCCGAGGAGACCTGCACGACCGAGAGGTCGACGGGCCCGCTCGCGCCGGTGAACGAGACGTGCGTGCCGTCCCACGCGCCGAGCCCCGGCGTTCCGAGCACCGGTACGCCGAGGAAGCCGCCCACCGCGACCGGATCGTTCGCGTTCGTGGTGCGGATGCGTCCGACGACGCTCGCCGGCCGCTGGAGATCCGCGCCCGTGGCCGCGACGCCGCCGAGGACGTACTGCTCGCTCGCCGCGGCATGGTCGAGCGACGGCAGCCCGAGGAAGGGGAGGGTCGCCGGCGCGGGGAGCGTCGTCACCTGGCTGGCACGCGGCAGGATCGCGTAGAGGCCGCTGCCCAGCGTCAGCGCCACCTTGCCGAGGAACCGGTCGGGGCCGCGCGGTCCGGGCGCGGGCGGCAGCGGCGCCATCGTCACCTGGTGATCGAAGAGGATGTCCATCGCCACGTCGACGCCGGTCACGTGCGTCTGCGCCGGCACCGAGATGCCGCGCGCGATGCCCATGACGTACGGCACGAAGCGAGGCGGGGTCTCGCTGCGGTCCTCGAGCCCCGCGACGACGTAGAGCGTCGCGTTGCCCGGAAACACGACCGCCGTGAACCCGTAGCCGCTCGCGCCCGCCGACTCGGGCGTGATGGCCTCGTTCGGCGGAGGCAGCGCGAAGAGCTCGTTGGGCGAGCTCGAGGCCTCGAACACGTACGCGGCGCGCCGCTCGGTGGGCCGCGTCGGGTCGGGAACGTTCGTCCAGCCCACGCGCTGGAACTCGTTGTTGCCGCCCCTGAAGACGAGGTCGCCCGAGATGACCCCACCGAAGCGTCCGCCGCCGCCCCCCGTCGAGGGTGGGTCGCCGTGGGCGCATGCGGGATCGAGGACCGGGGCGAGGTAGGCGGTCACGGTGTCGACCGGCACGTCCACGTACGTGATCGGCTGATGGCATTCCGCGGTGACCGTGACGGTGACCTTCCCGCCGGTCAGCCCGTTGAACTCGGTGACCCCGCTCGCGGCGGTAGGTTGCACGATCCCGGTCGCCAGCGACGAGCCGGCCACGACCGGCGCGCCCGCGATGGGCGTGCCGGTGAACGCGTCGTACGCGAGCACGCGGAGGCGCCCCGACAGCGCGCCGCCCGAGAGGCCACCACGGTAGCCGTCGGTCGAGTCGCTGTACGTGAACGCGTCACGCGCCTGGAGGGTCTTCCCGTCGGGGGTGGTGACCGTGACGTCCTTCGCGCCGGGCGCGCCCGCCGCGGTGGTGCACTCGAGCGCCGTCGGCCCCGCGACCGTGACCCCCTGACAGGGGACGCCGCCGATGGCGACCGTGGTGCCCGCCGCGGTCCAGGCGGTCCCGCTGCCGGTCAGGGTGATGCGCGTGCCGCCGCTCGTCGCGCCGCTGTCGGGCTGGACGACGAACGCGTCGTAGTAGAAGGCCTTCGCGAGCACGCGCTCCTTGGCGGTGGCGTCGTCGCGGATGCGGACGTCGACGAACCCGGGCGGGCCGGGCGGAGTCACGATCGCGGCGCGCGTCGGATCGCTCGCGAGGACCGATCCGGGCGGCACCTCCGCGGCGCCGAGGAAGACGCGGAGGCGCGAGCTGAAGCCCCGTCCGGTCAGCGTGGCCCTCGTGCCGCCCGTGAAGGGGCCATGAGACGGCGTGAGGCCCTCGAGCGCGTAGGGATCGCCGAGGTCCACGTCGGAGCGGGTGAGCCCGCCGTCGTCGAGGCCGATGCTCGACGGGCCGCCGCCGTCCTGGTCGCCGAGCAGCGCCGGACCCGCGCCGGGCAGGCACCCGGCGCCGACGGTGCCCGAACCGAGCACCACGGCAATCGGAGCGAGGACCGCGAGGACCGTGACGAGGCCGCGCGGGCCGGCGGGGCGGCGGGCGACTCGTTCCGGGGAAGGCCTGCCTCGCGTCACCGGCTCAGGGTACGCCGAGCGGCGGCGGAGGGCCATCGCGCTCCTGCCGCGTTCAGTCGAACGCGACGTGCAGCGCGTACGTCGGCTGGTCGGCGTCCTTGCTCCCCGCCGCGCGGCGGACCAGCACGGCGTAGACGGTGCCGGGTGTCGCCGGGAGCTCGGCGGCGATCGGGAGGAGCTGCCCGTTCTTGTAGTAGCGGTAGGCGACCTTGCCGCCCGTCTCCGTGTGCGTGATGAGCATGCTCTTCGCGCCGGCGGGAACGGTGAACGTGCCGAAGTCCTGGTCGCTCTGGCCGCTCACCTGGCCGCAGAAGTCCGTCGTGAAGGGCGTCGCGTCCTCGAGGTCGTCATCGGGCTCCGCCTCCGTCGTGCAGGTCGCGACGGGAGGCGCGGCGTCGGGCGTGGCTGCGTCGACCGGCGGGGGTCGCGCCGCGTCGGCGGCGCTCGCGTCGGCAGGCGCGCCGGGCGACGCCCCGCTGTCCGGCGTGGGCACGGTGCGGATGCCGCCGCTTTCCGGTTCATCGAAGAGCTCGGTCCCCGCCGCGCCCGAGCAGGCGCCGATCGCGAAGACCGCGAGGAGCGCAACGAGCGCGAGCGGGGCGCGGAACCGGAGACGGCGAACCACCATGCTCACCGCAAGTGCATGGCCGGTGCCACGAGGAACACCGCGTGAATCCTGCACGCAACAGGGGCGCGTGGCGGTCCGCTCACACCTCGGCCCCGGATCCGCCGGCATCCATCTCACCCGGCGCGCGAGCCGGCAGCGCGCCGCGCAGGATGCGGAGCGCGATGCGCTTCTTGCCGGCCGGATCGGGCGGTGACGCGTCGTTCGCCGCCACGTTCCCGCTCGCCGCCCGGAGCTGCGGAGGCATCTCGGCGGACGCCGCCGGTCCGACGCACGCCGGGCAGCCCACCTCGCAGGGACAGGTCTCGACGAGACGGAGCGCCTCGCCGAGGAGCTTCGCGCGCTGCTCGAAGATGCGCTCGGCGAGGCCGATGCCCCCGGGCGTGTGCTCGTAGAGGAAGAGCGTCGGCGCGTAGCCGGGCTTCGGCCCGCCGCGCACCTTCCGCGGCACCGGCGCGTCGTCGTCACCGGGGCCCTGCGGCGCCGTCTCGTCCAGATCGGTGTCGCCGAGCGTGCACCCGAGGTCGCGGGGATCGCACATGAGCGCGAGCGTCGCGACGGTCTCGAGCGCGATGCCCGCCCCGCGCAGCCCGTCGATCGCCGCCGCGCGTCCGTGGGGCATCTGCTGGCAGACGCTCTCCGGCACGGTGAGCCAGAAGGCGGTCGTGTGCATCTGCATCTCGGGGAGGCGCACGTCGCCGTAGCCCGCGTTCTCGTGCGTGTAGAACTTGATCTTCTTGTAGCCGACCACCTTCTCGACGACCGACACCTCGCCCCAGCCGGTCGGCCAGGAGCCGGGCTCGGCGGTGCTGCTCGCCGGCGCCGTTTCGTCGAGCACCCCGTCTGCGTCGGCGAGCACGGCCGCGGCGCCGCTCGACGGACCGACCGCGAACTCCTCGAGGACGCTGACCGTCGTGTAGGTCATCGCGTCCGTCCAGTAGTCGGGCTTCACCTTGCGGACGAAGGCCTTGTGGTTCTCGTAGTCGAACTTCTCGACCTGCCAGCACTCGCCGTCGTGCTGGTAGATGGCCTGCTCGTGCACCATCGTGTGCGCGCCGCGCCAGTCGATCTCGGCGATGGTCTTGTCGTGCTCGTTGTCGATGATGACGACGTTGTCCCAGCCGATCGATCGGAGCGAGACGTTGTTCGCGGGGTACGCGTCGGCCGCCCAGTGGAACGTGCCCTGCGTCTCGTGGAGGACCTTGTGCTGGACGAGGAACTCGAGCGCCGCCGCCGTGTCCTCGCCGCTCAGCGTGCCGTACGGCTCGCCGCGCCGGAAGGGCAGCTCGAACGCTCCGCACTTCAGGTGCTGGATGAGGATCTCCGGGTTGTCGGCGTCGATCCGCGCCTCCTCGACGGGCGCCCCGAGCAGGTACTCGGGCGCGCGGGCGAGGAACTGATCGAGCGGCGCGCTCGAGGTGACGAGCACGCAGATGCTGCGGTCGCCGCGGCGACCCGCGCGGCCGAACCGCTGCCAAGTGGCCGCGACCGAGCCCGGATATCCGGCGCAGACCACCGCGTCGAGGCCGCCGATGTCGATGCCGAGCTCGAGGGCGTTCGTCGCGACGACGCAGAGCACCTCGCCGGCCCGCAGCTTCCGCTCGATCTCGCGCCGCTGCTCGGGGAGGTAGCCGCCGCGGTAGCCCATGATGCGCGAGGCATCGATCTCGGGCTGCACCTTGTCGCGCAGGTAGCGGAGCATCACCTCGACGTTGTTGCGCGACTGGCCGAACACGATGGTCGGCACGTGCGCGCGCACCAGCGTGTTCGCGAGCATCACCGCTTGCTTCACGTAGCTCGCGCGGATGCCGAGCTCCTCGTTGACGACCGGCGGGTTGAACATGAAGACGCGCCGCTCGCCCTGGGGGGCTCCGTTCTCGGTGATCGCGACGAGCTCGCGCTCGCGGCCCGGGGCGGCGGCGTCGGGCAGCGCGAGGCCGAACATGCGCGCCGCGTGCTCGGCCGGGTTGCCGATGGTGGCGGTGGCGCCGATGAGCGTCGGCGTCGAGCCGTGGAACTTCGCCACCCGCATGAGCCGGCGAATGACGTTGGCGACGTGCGAGCCGAAGACGCCCTTGTACGTGTGCAGCTCGTCGACGACGACGTAGCGGAGGTTCTGGAAGGTGCGCGCCCACGCGGTGTGGTGCGGGAGGATGCCGGCGTGCAGCATGTCCGGGTTCGTGAGCACGATCCCGGTACGCTCGCGGGCCGCGCGGCGCGCGTCGCCGGGGGTGTCACCGTCGTAGACGACCGCGCCCGACTCGAGGCCGCTCGCGCGCATCAGCTCGCGGAGGCTGTTCTCCTGGTCACGGGCGAGCGCCTTCGTCGGATAGAGGTAGAGCGCGCGCGCGTCGCGGTCCTCGAGCATCGTCGAGAGGACCGGGAGGTGGAAGCAGTAGCTCTTGCCGCTGGCGGTGGGCGTGGCGACGACGAGCGCCTTCGTCGCCGGGTCACGCGCGGCGACGAACGCACGCGCCTGGTGATCGTAGAGCTCGGTCACCCCGCGGCCACGCAGCGCGAAGGCGATGGGCGTCGGGAGGCCGGGCGGGAAGGGGGCCATCGTCGCCGCGCGAGGCGGAAGCGTCTCGTCGGCGGTGAGACAGGGCTTCACCATCCGGCTCGCGAGCCACTCCTCGACCACGGCGTCGACGCCGCGCGCGGCCTTCCAGGGGATGCGGCTGTTCGTGCGGGGCGACTTCTCCATGACAGCTGAACATCCAAGCAGCCTTCCGCGCCGGGCGCAAACCGCACGCGGGACAGAAATCATCCCGCGCGTGCGTGACACGCGTGGGCTCTTTGAGTAGCGTTCGCGGTCCGCGCGAGCCCGTGCTCGCTGAACATCCGTCAACCCTCGACCCATCCCCGCCGTCCCCGCCCGTCGCGGCCTCCCGAAATGAGCGAACCGACTCCCTCCGAAGCCAACGCAGGCGCCGCCGAGCCCGGAGATCCGACCGGCGCGCCGGTGCCCAGGGAGCCGACCGCTCCCGAGGTCGAGAAGGGCGAGGGTTACACGGAGCCGCCCGCCGCCGACGCGCCCCGGCCCGCGCCCGAGGAGCCGCCGATCGCCCCCGGTGTGCCGCGCCTCCCGCGTCCCGAGGGGACCTCCGCGACGATCCCCGACACGATCCTCCTGCCGCGTCCTTCGCCGTCGTTCCTCGCGGTGGTGTCGGTCGTCACGCTCGCGTCGGACATCGTGACGAAGCTCTGGGCCGAGAAGCGGCTCGAGGGCTACCCGGGGTACGTCAGCGTCCTCGACAACCACCTGATGTTCAACCTCGCGCGGAACCGCGGCGGGGCCTGGGGGCTCCTCCAGAACCAGAGCGAGAACGTCCGGCGGCCCTTCTTCCTGCTCGTGTCGGTCGCCGCCATCGCGTTCATCGTCACGCTGTACCGCCGGCTCCAGCCGCGGCAGCACGCGCTCAAGTGGGGCCTGCCCCTCGTGCTCGGCGGCGCGCTCGGCAACGTGTTCGACCGCATCCGCTACGGCTTCGTCATCGACTTCATCGACTACCGGTCCGACTGGATCCACGCGATGAACGAGCTGATCCAGCGCAAGTACCCGGGCCACATCGTCACCGACCACTGGCCGACGTTCAACGTCGCGGACGTGGCGATCTGCGTGGGCGTCGGCCTCATGGCCATCGACATGCTGACCTCGCGCCGCGGCCCGAAGAAGGTCCACGCGGCCGACGTGCCGGTCGAGCCCGAGGTCGTGGCTCCGTCGCCCGCCGCGCAGCAAGCGGCGCAAGCGGCGGAAGCGCACGACGCCGCCGAGCCCGAGAAGACCGCGACCTGACGAGCTGACGACCTGACGACCTGCCCGAGGCCGTCGGGCAGCTCGTCAGAGCTTGCCGGCCCGCAGCAGGCGCTCGGCGAGGTAGGCGCGGCGAAGGCGCCGCGAGCGCTCGGCGAGCACGATGCCCTCGAGGTGCTTGAAGGCGCTCTCGACGTCGTCGTTGACGACCAGGTAGTCGAAGAATCCGTAGTGCTCGATCTCGACCTTCGCCGCCTCGAAGCGGCGCTTCACGACCTCGTCGGTGTCGCTGGCGCGCCCGCGGAGGCGGCGTTCGAGCTCGATCATCGAGGGCGGCAGGATGAACACCGCGGTCGCGTCCGGCTGCTTGGCGCGGATCTGACGGGCGCCCTGGTAGTCGATGTCGAAGATCATGCCCGCGCAGCCCGGCTCCGACCGCGCGCGCTCGATCTCGGCGTGGGACGTGCCGTAGCAGTTGCCGTGCACCTCCGCCCACTCGAGGAAGGCCTCGCGCTCGACGAGCTCGTCGAAGTCCTTGCGGTCGACGAAGTGGTAGTCGCGCCCGTCGTCCTCGTTCGTGCGCGGCGTCCGCGTCGTGTGCGAGACGCTGAAGCGCATGGCCGGGAAGCGCTCCTGCAGCTTGCGGGTCAGCGTCGTCTTCCCCGCGCCGCTCGGCGAAGAAAGGATGAGGAGCAGGAACGGATCGACCATCGGCTTGGCCGGCATCATACCCCAGCTACTCGATGTTCTGAACCTGCTCTCGCATCCGTTCGATCTCCGCCTTCAGCTCGACGACCGCGTGCGCGATGGGCACGTCCTGGCTCTTGGCGCCGACGGTGTTGACCTCGCGCACCATCTCCTGGAGGAGGAAGTCGAGCCGGCGCCCGACGCCCTCGGAGCCGGCGAGGACCGTCTCGAAGTGCGCCACGTGGCTCGCGAGGCGCGTGAGCTCCTCGCAGATGTCCACGCGGTCGGCGAAGAGCGCGAGCTCCTGCTCGAGCCGGCCCTGGTCGACCTCGACGTCGGAGCCGGCGCGGAGGCGCTCGGCGCGCTCCTTCAGCTTCTTCCGGTAGGTCTCGACCACGTGCGGCGCGCGCTCCTGCACGAGCGCCGCGAGCGCCCGGACCGACGCGAGTCGCCGGCTGATGTCCTGGGCTAGCGCGGCTCCCTCGCGAGCGCGCATCTCGTCGAGCGCCACGAGCGCGCTCGCGAACGCCGTGGTCGCGGCGGCGCGCAGGCCGTCGCCGAGCACGTCCACCGTCGGCACGAAGAGGTCGGGGACCGCCGCCAGCAACGAGAGGGGCACCTCGGTGCCGGGCGCGAGCTCGTCGCGGAGCTCGACGAGCGCGGTGAACACGCTCCTCGCCCGTTCCATCTGGAGCGACAGCGCGAAGGGGGCCGGGCCGTCGAGACGGACCGTCACCTCGAACCGGCCGCGCGAGAGCCTCTCGCGCGCGAGCGTCTCGATCGTTCCCGCGAGGTCCGGCAGCTGGGCCGGGACGCGAACGCGGATGTCGAGGTAGCGATGGTTCACCGCCCGGATCTCGACCCCGAGCTTTCCAGCGCCGCCGACCGCGGCCTCACCGAACCCGAAGCCGGTCATGCTGCGCATGCGGGTACCGGCGGACGCGGCCTCGTCAGCCGAGACCACGCCTCCGCTTCACGCCCTCGAGGGCGCGGGCATATTCGATGTCCCACTGGCTCGTGCCCTCGCGCACGTGCTTGATCTGCGCGCGCACCTCGGTGTCCACGTCGTTGTCGACGGACATGTTCTTCTTGAAGATCGGTGCCATGCGCCGGCGGAGCGCCACGTCCTCGGCGTAGACCTCCTCGACGTGCGAGGAGTGCATCAGCATCTCGACCACCTGGTCGAGGAGGTAGTCCAGCGTCTCGTCGCCCACCTTGATGCCGTGCTTCTGGGCGACCTGCTCGCGGAGGCGCCCGAACTCGCCGGTGCTGCGGCCGGTGCGGGTGAGGAGCTCGCGCGTCTTGTCGTCGACCACGCGCTCCGTCTCGAGGTAGCTGCGGAGCACCGACTCGACGTCGGCGATCACTTCCTTCTGCGCCCCCGCGTCCTCGAGATCGATGTCCTTCGACGAAAGGAGGGCGCGGACCACCTCCTGCGCAATCGACGGGACCTTGGCGTTGTAGAGGCGCATGCTCGGGAAGGGGACGGTAACGAAAAAGCCCGGCGCGCGCCGCCAAAAACGGCGCGATTTGCGGCTGGGATTCGCCTACTCTCGCCATGATGGGGAGAACGCTCGGCTCCGACTTCGACGACGACGACCTGCCGGGAGGGTCGCTCGATCTCGAGAAGGGCAGCATCGCGAGCACCCATGGTGCGGCGGGGGCCAGCAGCTACGACGGTGGCGGCGTCGACTTCGACGACCCGTTCGCCGACGACGTGCCGGGGGGCTCTCTCGAGCTCGACCTGCCGTCGAACAGCGCGACGGCCATGCGCTCGAAGGCGCCGACCGCGCCCGCCCCGCCGCTCCCGCCGGGATCGCCGGTGCCCGATCTCGCTTTCGGTGCGCCGCGTGCGCTGGGTGACGCCCACGCGCCGGCTCGCCCCGGCGGTCCAGGAACGACCGCGTCCGGCGTCCACCCCCGGCCGCCGTCGGGCCACCCGCAGCAGGAACGCGTCGCCCCGGCGCCGGCCTCGAGCCACCCGGGCATGGCGAGCTCGTACAGCTCCCAGCCGGGCGTCGCCCCGTCGCAGCGCTTCTCGCCCGCGCCGCCCTCGTCCTCGTCCATCGCGCTCGGCGCTCCGGTGCTGTCGAACAGGCCGTCCGCGGCCTCGGTGATCGCGAAGTACCCGCGCGCCCCCGAGAAGGTGTGGCAGACGCCGAAGTACGCCATCCAGGTCCTCGTGCGGCAATTCGAGCTGCGCACCGATCTCGAGTCGCTGCGCCGCCGGCGCTCGCCCGACGTCCCGCTCTACGAGGGGGCGCTACGCGCGTACGACCACAAGACGTTCCGGCTCGGCCTCTCGCTGCTCATCGCCTTTTCGACGGTGGCGCTGCTGTTCTTCTTCTCGCCGGTCATCCTGCGCTTCGTCCGCGCCGACTGACGCGAGCTCCGGCGCCGCGCTCAGCGCTGGGAGCGCGGGCCGCCGGGGCGCTTCCGCTCGGCGCGCTCGCTCGGCGGGGGCGGCTTGATGGTGGGCTGCCGCACGCTCGGCGCGGGGGGCTCCTCGCGCACGATGCGGGGCGCGGTCACTGCCTTCTTCATCTCGCGCATGCCGAGCTGGAGCCGGCGAATCACGGCCTTCTTCTGGCGATCTTTGTACTTTGCATGCGACGCCTCGCCGAGCTCGTTGGTCTGCTCGGTCATGCGGTCGATGACCTGGAACTCGCACACCACGAAGACCACCGGCCCGAGTGACCACGCGCTCGACGGCGCGCGCTCGAGCAGCTTGCGCGGCAGCCGGACCGGCATGTCGACCACGAAGTGGATGACCCGGTAGTTGTCGGCCGAGAAGACGTTGTCGCTCGGCGTGTAGTCCTCGTCCGCGCCGGCCTGCATCTCGGCGAGGAACGGCCGCAGGTGCTCGTGCGCCTGGCAGTACTGCTTGAACTGGAAGATCGAGTTGATGCTCTGCGAAGGGATGACGTAGTTGAACGGAAAGAGCTTCTTCTGCAGGTACTGGACGATCGGGAAGATGTCCTCGCGCTCCCGCGTCACGATGCGGAAGCGCAGCTTGTCGAAGATCTGCGCCGAGACCGCCTCGCGCTTCGACAGCAGCTTCGTGTAGAGCGAATCCTTGTTCTTCCGTCCGCCGACGAACTCGGTGATCGGGAAGCCCTGGGCGAGCATGCTGCCGATCACCCGGTAGACCTTCTCCTCGACGAGGTGGAAGATCTCCTGGTCGGACATCGGCAGCATGAAGAGCAGCTCGCGTCCGTCCAGGTGGTGGATGATGTGCATGCACTTGAGGATGGTGCACGCGCACGTCTGCCGGTGGCCGTTGGTGGTCGCCAGCGCGAAGAGCTCCTCGACGCTCGCGTTCTCGACCGGCTTCGGGATCGGGTACTCGAAGTGACGGCGCAGGTAGCTGATCGCCTCCGACTTGATGGCGTCGATCCGCGCGCGGTCGGCGCGCTCCTCGGGGCGGAACTCCTGGGCCTGGAGGAAATCGGTGATCTCGTCGGCGTCGGCGAAGTTGAGCCGGTGCCAGTCGATGACCGAGTCGCCGCGGAGCAGGAGCCGGACGGCCTCGAGGTCGGCGAGGGTGAACTCGTCGAGGGTCTTCAGGCGTTCGCGGGGCGCCATGCTCGGGCGACCATACGCGAAACGGCGGCGCGGGTGGGCCGCTCGTGCGGGCGTCGCGCTGCGCTACAGCGGCGGCGGAGGGGGCGGCGGGAGCGGGTTCGGCGACGGCGCGGGACCGAACGTGCTCGCCGGGGCGGAGCCTCCGGACCGGCCGCCCGACGTGCCCTTGCCGGCGCTGGTCGAGCTCGTGCTGGATGCGGAGGGCGCCGGGCGGGCCGACGTCCCCGTCGAGGCGCCGGGCCGGGCCTGAGGCGGGCTACTGCCCCCGCGTTGCGACAGGCCTGGGCTCTCGCACGCGGCGGCGAGCACGCCGAGCGCCAGGGCGAGCGCGGCCACGCAGGCGCGGCGCGTCGACAGGGGCGCCCGGGCGGCGCGCATCACGCCGTCTTGTCGACGGGAGCCTCGAGCTGCGCGGCGACGACCGGCGCACCCGTGGAGCCAGTCTGACGACCGAGCGAGAGCGTCCCGACGAAGATCCCGATGGTCACCGCGAGCACCGCCACATGGCCCATGAGCGCACCCGAACAACCGGCGACGGCGATGGGCGCGAGCGCTGCGAGGAACCAGGGGGTCAGCTTCATATCGTGGTCGTCTCCGTGCGTGCTTCTGAGGCGGGCTTCTGAGTAGAGGCAGCAGGGCAACGCGCCCTACATGTAAGACAAGCTACGACACCCCTGGGGTCGGGTGAAGTTTCTATCGGGTGGTGCCCCGCTCGATCAATGCAATTCGGACCGAGACCCTCGCACGACACGTTCCATGTTCCGCCGCATGTCGCGGAAATCTCGAACGAAAGCAATCCCGGTAGTTTCGACGTCTCCGCGGCGGCTCGCGGCCCGCCACCGCGCGTCACGACGACCGCGGGCTCGTGGTCGGCGAGACACGGATCTCGACCCGGCTCCTCCAGACGGTTTATCGTCGCGACGTGCCGGCCAGCTCGTCCCCGCGGCTCCTCGCCACGCTTGTCGGAGGGCTGGGCAGCGTCCTCTGCGTCGCGTTCACGTGGTCGTGCACGACCGTGGACCCCGGACCGAACTTCGTCGTCCCCGACGAGCAGTTCGACGCCGACTTCTTCTTCTGCCGCGTGGAGCCCGAGCTGCTGGTCGCGAAGCGGTGCGGGCCGGGGCCGGGACCCGGCGGTGGCCCGGCGAACAGCTGTCATTTCAACTCGTCCGCGGTGAGCGGCATGGCCCTCACCGACCACGTCCCGGTCGACTGCGTCGACGGCCATCCCGTCAACCGCGCGCAGATCGGCGCCGGCAGCGGCCCCCAGGGCAACCTCCAGACGGTCTCGCTCGAGATGAGCCGCGACTACCTCACCGCGCCGCTCTACCTCCGGCCCTCCGGGCAGAATCACGAACCCATCTTCCCGCGTGAAGACCCCGTCGCCGACGTCATCCGCGAATGGGCCACGCGATGAGGAGGCTCGTCGCCCGCGCGGCGCTCGCCCTGGCCATCGGGGCGGCCGCCGTGCTCGGGGCGCCAGGCGCGGCGCGGGCCGACGAGGCGAGCGCCCAGGCCTTTGCCCGCGTCGTGGTCGACTCCGCCGAGCTCCGCTCCGGCCCCGGCATCTCGTACCGCATCATCGAGAGCGCGCGCCGCGGCGAGACGCTCGCCATCGACGGGCGGCAGGGCAGCGGCTTCTGGCTGCGCGTCCTCCTTCCCGACGGCCGCGCCGCCTACGCGCTCGGCGACGAGGTGCAGGTCTTCGCGGTGAAGCCCGGCGAGCCCGACGCGCCGTCGCGACCGGGTCTCTTCGCGACCCCGCCGCTCCAGGGCGCCCACGCCGGTCTCGCCATCGTCGGCGGCCTCATGTCCATCCCGATCGCCGACAACTCTACGAAGGCCTTCGGGTACCTCGAGGTGCGCCCCTCGATCGTGCTCCACCCCACCGTGACGCTCGATGGGTTCCTGGGCGACGCGCTCACCGCCGACGGTCAGCAGATCCTGTTCGGCGCGGGGGCCACCGTCAACTTCGCGCCGACCTGGCCGGTGTGCCCGTTCCTCGGCATCGGCGGCGGCGGCCTCGCGGTCCGCCCCAACGCCGACTCGTTCGTGCTGAAGCGGCAGGATCTCTACGTCGCCCGCGCCGGAGGGGGTGTCCTCATGGCGCTCCGAGGACGTATCCTGGTGCGCCTCGAGGTCACGAACCTGTCGCTCTTCGACGCCGAGAGCTTCAAGAACGCGCAGACGTACTCGGGCGGTTTCGGAGTCTACTTTTGAGGCCCACCATGCGCTCGTTCCCGACCTGGTCGCGCGTCCTGCGGCTCGCGCGCGTCCTCGCTGCGGGCGGCGTCCTCGCGTCGCTGTCGGCCTGCGTCACGGTCAAGCCGCAGCAGCGCGCGGTCCTCGCCGACCCGATCATGCAGTTCGAGGGTGATCCGCAGCAGGCCCAGCAGCTCCGGCACGCCATCGACAACCGCGAGGGGTCCTACGGCGGTGGCGGCGTGTCGGGTGGAGGATGCGGCTGCAACTGAGACCGCGGCGGCTCGTTCCGGTGCTCGTGGCGGCGACATGGCTCGCGGCGGCTCCCGCACGCGCGCAGGTCGCCGAGGTCGACACGGCGCACACGCTCTACCTCGAGTCGCCGACGCGCACGCACATGACCGTGTACACGCCGGGGCTGAACGTCTCGGCGACCCCGGCCGAGTGGATCACCGTCAAGGGCGGCTACGAGGCGGACATCGTCTCGGGCGCGAGCGTCGCGGTGAAGGCCGGACCGGCGTACGCGGCGGTGAACCCGGGCGCGGACGTGATCACCACGGCGAGCGTGCACGACGTCCGGCACTCGCCGAGCGGCGCGGTGACGCTTCGCAAGGGCGACGTCTCGTACACCGCGCAGTACAACTACGGGACCGAGAACGACTACAAATCCCAGTCGATCTTCGTCGCCGCACGCACCGAGGCGTACGAGCACAACACCCAGCTCGAGATCTCGTACGCGCGCAACTTCGACCTCGTCTGCGACCGCGTGCAGGCCGTCAACGATCAGGCGCCGCGGTACCGCGCGCTCGAGGACTCGACCGGCTGCTTCACCGGATCCGACCCGCTGCGGACCCGCCACGCCCTCGCCATCGACGGCCTGCAGGCGACCTGGTCGCAGTCGTGGACGCCCACCTTCGTCACGCAGCTCGCGTACACCGCGCAGCTCCTCGACGGCTTCCAGTCGAGCCCGTACCGCAGCGTCATCCTGGGGCAGGGGCTGAAGGCCCAGGAGCACCATCCCGATCAGCGCGCTCGGCAGGCGCTCGCGGCGCGCGCCAACCTCTACATCCGGCCGCTGAAGCTCGCGGTCCGCGTGGGCGGCCGCGTCTACCGCGACACGTGGGACATCACGAGCGGCACGGGCGACGTCGAGGTGGAGCGGTACGTCGTGCTCGAGGGGCTCCGCGTGGCTGGCCGCTTCCGCTACTACCGTCAGACCGGCGCGTCCTTCTGGAGCGACGACTACACGGGCGGTGATCCGCCGCTCGGTCCGAAGGGCCAGTACTTCACGGGCGACCGCGAGCTGTCGCCGTTCTCCAGCTACGCGATCGGCGGCCGCCTCACGTACGCGCTGAGCCCCGCGAAGGGCCGCATGCTGGGCCTCTTCACGGGCCTCAAGCTGGGCGCCGCGATCGACGTCGTGCAGTTCGACTACACGGAGTACACGCTCGCGGGCACCCCGGTGACGGGGGCCCGCGCGCTCATCCTCGGCGCCAACGCCGGCGCCGCGTTCTAGGTCACTTCACCGACTGCACGCCGAGCAGACGGAGGATGCCCTGGAGGGGGATCCAGACGTTCTCGGGGTTGCGACCGAGCTCGACGCGGAGCTCGGCGAACGCCTTCTCGATGGTGGCGGTCTCGAGCAGCATCGAGGCCGTCGCCTTCGACTTCGGGATGAACGGGGCGTCCTTCGCCATGTCCATGTAGCCGCGCACGAACGCCGCCGATGCCCACCGCTGGAAGGCCCAGCCCCACGCCTCGGCGCGCGCCTGGTCCTCGGGACGGAGCGTCCGCAGGCTGGTTGCCGCCGCGTAGTGGTACGAGCGGATGACCCCCGCGACGTCGCGGAAGGCGCTCCCGCGCCGGCGACGAGCCGCGAGCCGGCGCTCGCGCGCGCCGCCGACGTCGAGGATGACGAAGTCCTTGCCCGTGAAGAGCGCGCGCCCGAGGTGGAGGTCGCCGTGGTGCCGGATCTGGAGCGCGTCGAGACGCTGCGTGAGGAGCGGCTCGAACTTCGCCATCACGCGGTCCTCGTTCTCGAGCACCTGCTCGGCGAGGAGGCGCGCGTCGGCCGGGACGTCGGAGAGCGACCGGCGCATGCTGCCGAGCACCCGCCCGATCAGGTTGCGCGCGGTCTGGTACTTCGAGCGCTGGTCCATCGCCGAGTAGGGCGTCGGCTCGAAGGCCGGATCGGTCGACGCCGAGAAGGCGAGGTGGAGCTCCGCGGTGCGCTCGCCGAGGCGACGCGCCCAGTCACGGTAGTGACCGATGAGCTCGGCATGCGCGGGCGGCGGCTCCTGGTAGGCGAGCTCGAGGAGCGGGTCCCGCGGCACCACGATGGGCTCCTCGTCGGGACGCGTCAGCATGCGCTCGTAGGCGCGGCCGATCTCGCCGCGGGCCTGCAGCCAGGCGGTGCCCTCGTTGACGACGAACGCCTCGACCACCGCGAGGGTGACCGGCTCGTTCCGGGAGACGCGGTAGTCGACCGATCCGAGCACGTGCGGGACGAGGCCGGTGACGCCGCGGCTCTCGAGGTGGCGAGCGACCTCGAGCTCGGGCGCGGTGCCTTCCTCCATGCGGTAATAGAGCTTCACCACCATCGACTGACCGAAGGCGACCGCGGCGCCGAGGCGATCGGCGCGTACCAGGTACGCCTCCTTGCCCTCGCCGCCCTCGACCGCATCCTGCGCGCTGGCGGACGCGCCGACGACCTTGCCGCCGAGCGCCTTGACCGAGCCCTTGCTCGCGACGTGGTCGAGCAGCGCGCGTGCCGCGACCTCCGGCGGCGCCTCGACGATGAACGTCGCCTGGCCCTCCACCGCGGACTGCAGCCGGAGCTGCGCCACCACCGCGCCGGGCGAGATGCCGACGGGCGCGGGCGCCTCACCGCTCGCGACGAGGAGCGGCAGCGAGAAGCTGTCCGGCTCGCCCTCGCTGTACTCGACGCGCACGAAGGCGAGGACGAGCGGAGCCTCGGTGCCCTCGCGCGGGATCCGGACCGTCTCCGTGATCTGCGCGGCCGTGACCGTGCCGCTCGTCCAGCCACGTCCCTCGAGGTACCCGGCGAGGACCTCCTCGAGGCGCGCACGCTCGGAGCCGAAGAGCAGGGCATCCGTGGTCGAGCAGGCGATCTGCACCGGCCCGAGCAGGCTCACGCGCTGCTCCTCGAGGGCCTTCTTCGACGGCTCGAGGCTGAACCAGTAGAACGCGTAGCCGCCGAGGGTCAGCAGGTACGGCAGATCGCCGATGGGCGGGAACTTGGTGCGCCCCATCAGCTCGATCGGGATCATGCCCTTCATGCTCGACAGATCGAGCTCGACGAACTGCGTGTGCCGCGACAGGTTGGCGACGACGAGGATGTTCTCGTTCTCGAACCGGCGCACGAAGGCGAGGACGCGCGGGTTGCTCGGGTGGAGGAACTCGACCGAGCCGCGGCCGAACGCCTGGAACTGCTTGCGGAGCGCGATGATCCGCTTGGTCCACCACAGCAGCGAATTGGAGTTCAGCTGCTGCATCTCGACGTTGAGCGCCTCGTAGTGGTACTCGGGGTCGATGATGATCGGCAGGATCATCTTCTGCGGGTTGGCCCGCGAGAAACCCGCGTTCCGGTCGGCGCTCCACTGCATGGGCGTGCGCACGCCGTTGCGGTCGCCGAGGTAGACGTTGTCGCCCATCCCGATCTCGTCGCCGTAGTAGAGGACGGGCGTTCCCGGCATCGAGAAGAGCAGCCCGTTCAGGAGCTCCATGCGGCGGCGATCGTTGCCGACGAGCGGCGCGAGGCGGCGGCGGATACCGAGGTTGATCCGCATCTGCGCCTCGTGGGCGTAGACCCGGTACATGTAATCGCGCTCCTCGTCGGTCACCATCTCGAGGGTGAGCTCGTCGTGGTTGCGCAGGAACATCGCCCACTGGCAGCTCGGGTCGACCTCCGGCGTCTGGCGAAGGATGTCGATGATCGGGAAGCGGTCCTCCATGTGCATCGACATGAAGAGCCGCGGCATGATCGGGAAGTGGAAGTTCATGTGGCACTCGTCGCCGTTGCCGAAGTAGGCGGCGGCGTCCTCGGGCCACTGGTTCGCTTCCGCGAGGAGCATGCGCCCCGGGAACTTCTGGTCGACGTACGTGCGGAGCTTCTTCAGGAACGCGTGCGTCTCCTTCAGGTTCTCGCAGTTCGTGCCCTCGCGCTCGTAGAGGTACGGCACCGCGTCGAGGCGGAGGCCGTCGACGCCGCGTGACATCCAGAAGTCGATGACGCCGAACATCGCCTCGTGGACGGCCGGGTTGTCGAAGTTGAGATCGGGCTGGTGGCCGAAGAAGCGGTGCCAGAAGTACGACTTGGCGACCGGGTCCCACGACCAGTTCGACGGCTCGAAGTCGCGAAAGATGATGCGCGCTTCCTTGTACTTGTCGGGCGTGTCGCTCCACACGTAGAAGTCGCGCTCCGGAGAGCCGGGCGGCGCACGGCGCGCGCGCTGGAACCACGGGTGCTGGTCCGACGTGTGGTTCATGACGAGCTCGGTGATGATGCGGATGTTGCGCCGGTGCGCCTCCGCCACGAGCTCGTCGAAGTCCTCGAGAGTGCCGATGTCCGCGTGGATGTCGGTGTAGTCGGAGATGTCGTAGCCGTCGTCGCGGCCCGGCGACGGGTAGTGCGGGAGGAGCCAGAGCGCGGTGACGCCGAGGTCCGCGAGGTAGTCGAGCTTCATCGCGAGACCCTTCAGGTCGCCGATGCCGTCGTTGTTGGAGTCGTAATACGAGCGCGTACGCACCTCGTAGATGACCGCGTCCTTGTACCAGAGGGGATCGTTCTGGGTCGCGACCCCGGGGGAACGTGAGGGCGGTCCTCCGCTCACGGTGCTGGTGCGGCTCGGTGCGTTCCCTGCGGCGACTGCAGTCATGGCGGCGACTCTAGGCCAAGTGACCGCGGGGGACGATGCGGCAAATGCCGGCACATTCCGTGCTTTTCTCGCGGGGGGGCGGCGGGAGCCCACGTGAATTCTGCAGGAAGGCCCGGGGCTGGTACACTTCCTCGGTGGGCGAGCGGGGTTCTCTCGATGCATTGCCGACGAGCACGCTCGGCCAGTACCGCGTGCGCGGTCGCATCGGCTCGGGCGGGATGGGCGACGTCTACGACGCGATCCACACCACGCTCGACAAGCGCGTCGCCATCAAGACGCTGCGGCGCCGGTTCCTCGAGGACCCCATCGTGGTCGCGCGCTTCCTCCGCGAGGGGCAGCTCGCCTCGCGCATGCGGCACCCGCACATCGTGGACGTCACGGACGTCGGCGTCATCGACGAGCTCCCGTGCCTCGTCATGGAGCACCTCGAGGGCGAGACGCTCGGGCAGGTGATCCGCCGTGACGGAGCGCTCAAGCCGAGCCAGCTCGTCGACATCCTGCTCCCCATCGTCGCCGCGGTCGACTTCGCGCACGAGCACGGCGTGCTCCACCGCGACCTCAAGCCGTCGAACATCTTCCTCGCGCGCTCCTGGAACGGGGAGGTGCACCCGAAGGTGCTCGACTTCGGCATCTCGAAGCTCGTGCACGAGGGCGCCGACGCGGCCCTCACCACCGACTCCTCCTTCGTCGGGACTCCGCACTACGCCTCGCCGGAGAGCGTGCGCGCCGAGAAGGCCCCGGACCGTCGCTCCGACCAGTACTCGATGGGCGTCATCCTCTACGAGGGCACGACCGGCGTCCGTCCCTTCGCCGAGAAGGGCGGCAGCTTCGTGACGATGGCGATGGCCATCTGCGCGGGCGACTAC
Source organism: Labilithrix sp. (assembly GCA_028287035.1). The sequence continues at coordinate 34,902 of JAQBQL010000106.1, forward strand.
CGGCCGCTCCGCACCGTCAATCCCGAGCTCCCCGAGGCCTGGGAGCGCGTCGTGCAGCGCGCGATGGCGCTCGAGGCCGATCACCGGTTCCCGAGCATGCGCCAGCTCGGCGCCGCGCTCCTGCCGTTCGCGAGCGAGCGCGCGCGGGTCATCTGGTCGCCGACCTTCCGGAGCGACGGCACCGAGCGCGCGGTCCTTCCGCCGCCCGCCAGCGTGGGCTCCGAGACGCAGGTGCTGCGAGGCTCCGGCAGCGTCAATCCGGCCGGCCCGTCGGGTCCGTACCCGTCCGTCACGCCCCACCACCCGTCGCACTCCGGGCAGCAGGCGCTGAACCGCACCGGACCGAGCTCGCTGCCCGCCGGCTGGGCGGCGCCGGTGCGTCCGTACGCGATGCCGCCCGGTCACCCGAGCGCGAGCGCGAACCTCGTGCTCGGCGGGACGCCGGCTCCATCGGCGTCGGGGCTGCCCCGGCTCGGCGCTCCCCACCTCACCGGCCAGCACCCGTACCCGGGATCGCACGACGGGACGCCGAGCTTCGGCGCAGGGATCCACAGCTCGGTGCAGCCGCTGCCCGCGCCGCGGAAGAGCCCGGCGGCGCTCCTCGCGCTCGCGGCGCTGGTGTTCGTCGGGCTCGGGGTTGCGGCCGCGATCGTCGTGAAGGGTAGCGCCCACAAGGAGGCCGCCGCGGCGAGCAGCGGGCAGCCTCCGACCTCCTTCTCGGTCGACGTGCAGGCGCAGCCCGAGAGCGCGATGTTCGAGCTCGACGGCGCGGCGCTCGGGACCGGGCGCCTGTCGCGGAGCTTCGGACGCGACGGCCAGCAGCACGTGCTCCGCGTCTCGGCGCCCGGCTACGAGACGCTCCTCCTCCAGTTCGACGAGAACCGCCCGCCGCCGTCGCTCGTCGCGCTGCGCGCCGGGACGGGCTCGACGACCATGGCGGGGACCGCCGCGCCCTCCGCAACGCCGCCGCCGAAGGCGCCCACGGTGCAAGCGCCGCCGCCGTTCCGGCCCGGGCCCACTCCGCCGCCGACCGGCAAAAAGAGCACAGATCGCCCGCGGACCGATAACATCGACCCGTGGGAACAATAAGGCACTCCGGAGGCCCTCGCGCCGCGCTCGCGGCGCTCGCGCTGCTCGGCGCGCTCACGACGGCGGGCGCATCCTCCGCCCAGGCGAAGCAGGGGTCGGCACCCGCCGCCGCCGACAAGGACCAGCGGGCGAAGGACCTCTATGCGAAGGGCGACACCGCCTACGCGGAGGGCCGCTACGAGGAGGCGCTCGCGTCGTTCCAGGAGGCGTACGCGCTGAGCGGTCGTCCCCAGCTCCTCTTCAACGTCTCGAACGCGGCGGAGCGTCTCGGCCACTACTCGGAGGCGGTGGACGCGCTCGACAAGTACCTCGCGACCGGCAAGCCGAAGGACCGCGACGTCGTCCAGAAGCGCCTCGTCAACCTGAGGAAGCGCGTCGACGAGCAGAAGAAGGAGCAGGACCGGCTCGCGAAGGAAGAAGAGGACCGCCGCGCCAAGCAGGAGGCGGACCGCAAGAAGCTCGAGGCCGACCAGGCCGCCAGCGCGCCCGCGCAGCCCGAACGGCCGGCGCCGCCGCCGCCCGAGAGCCACACGCCGGTCGGCCCGATCGTCCTCATGAGCCTCGGCGGCGCCGCGCTCGTCGCCGGCGGAGTGTTCGGCGTCCTCACCCTGGGGGCCCGCAGCGACGTGTCCAAGGGGTGCAAGGACGCCGCGGGCGGTGGAAAGCTCTGCACGTCGGACGCGAGCTCCGCGATCGACAAGGAGAAGACGTTCTCGCTGGTGACGGACATCTCGCTCGCCTCGGGGATCGTGCTGGCGGGCGTCGGCGTGTACCTGCTCGTGAGCGGCGGCGACACGCACAAGGCCCACGCCGTGATGAACGCGCCCGTCCACCTCGCGGGCGGACCTGGGCAGGGAGGGATGTCACTTGTCGGCTCGTTCTGATCTCCGCCGGCGCAGGCTGGCCCTCGCGCTCTCGTCGTGCCTCGCGCTCGCGGCGGCCTCGAGCTGCACCCTCACGCGCACCGACGTCGCGTCGTGCACGCAGAATTCCGAGTGCCGCACTGCCTTCGGCGTCGGCCGCGTCTGCGACACGGGCACTGGACTGTGCGCCGCCGCGCCGTTCAAGCCGCGCTGCACGACGACCTACCCGGACGATCTCCTCACGCGGCCCGAGAACTATCCGGGCGTCATCATCGTCGGCTCCCTGATGGACCGCGCGGTGGCCAGCCAGGGGGCGCGCGAGAACGCGATCCGCCTCGCGGCCACGCAGGTCGACGAGCTCGGCGGGGTCGACGGTCACCCGTTCGGCGTCGTGTTCTGCGACGTGGGCGAGAACGCCAAATACGACTCGCTCAATCGCACCGACGCAGCCCGCGACAGCGCGCTCCACCTCGCGTCGGTGGTCGGGGTCTCGGCGATCGTGGGGCCGTCGTCCTCGACCGATGCCCTCGCGGTGTACGACGCGCTCGACAAGGCGCCGAACAGCCGCGACGTCCTCGTCATCTCGCCGGCGGCGACGAGCCCGCAGCTCACGGGCTACGACGTCTCACCGGCTTCCGACGACGTGCCCGGCCTCCTGTGGCGCACCGCGCCGCCCGACACGCTGCAGGGCAAGGCGATCGTGCAGCAGATCCGGAGCGCGTTCCCCACCGTCGCGGCGGTCGCGGTCGTCGCCGAGAAGGGCGCCTACGGGGACGCCCTCACCACCGTGTTCACCGCGGGCTTCGCGCAGGACGGGCGCACCGTGCAGCCGTTCTCGTACAGCAACACGAGCGAGCGCGACGCGGCGATCGTGAGCGCGGGCGGCACCGGCGCGAAGATCGTGCTCTTCATCTCGTCGCAGAGCGCCGACGGCATCGCGTTCCTCAACGTCGCCAATTCGCTGCCCGCCTACGCGCAGACCAACCTGTTCCTCACTGACACCGCCGCCAACAGCGATCTCCTCACCGGCGCGGCGGGCGCGTCCGCCCTCTTTTCGCGCGTCAGCGGCAGCCGGCCCGCCGTCCCGCAGGGTCCGACGTTCGAGCTGTTCAAGATCAGCTTCACCGCCGCCTTCAAGCAGGACCCGAACCTGTTCTCGTTCGTGCCCCACGCCTACGACGCGGCATGGCTTGCGTTCTACGGCTCGGCGCGCGCCCTCCGCCGTGACAAGCGGGAGAGCGGCGTGAGCATCGCCCGCGGGCTCCGCGCGCTCAGCGACAAGAGCACGGAGATCGCGGTCGCGCCGGCGAGCTGGACGCGCATCATCGACGCGCTCGGCGCGGGCGGCACGGTCAACCTGGTCGGTGCGTCGGGCCCGCTCGACTACGATCTGGCGACCGAGGAGACGACGGGGCTCGTCGACATCTGGAAGATCTCGGCCGACGGCAAGGCCATCGTCACCGACGTCACGCTCGACCCCGCGAAGTGAGCGGCGCGGCCCGCGGAGCGATCAGGACTCGTCCTGCTCGTTGCCGCGGAGGCCGTGCTTCTTCGCCATGTCGTGGAGGTGCTTGCGGTCCATCTTCGCCTCGCGCGCGGCGGCGCTGATGTTCCCGCTGTGCCGGCCGAGGAGCCAGCGCACGTAGCGCTTCTCGAACTCGGCGTCGTACTTCGCGCGCGTCTCGCGGTAGCTCTTCTCGGGCTCGAAGTGGAACGCCGCGTCCGAGGCGGCATGGCCGGTGGGCAGGGTGACGACGCCGATCTCCTTCGAGCCGGTCGCCTGCGCCATGTAGATCGCCCGCTCCAGCACGTTGCGGAGCTCGCGCACGTTGCCGGGCCAGTCGTGGGCGGCGAGCGCCTGCATCGTCTCGGACGGGATGGTCATGTCCGTGCCGCCCGCCGCCTTCAGCATGTGGTTGACGATGGCCGGGATGTCGTCGCGGCGCGCGCGCAGGGGAGGGACGGTGATCGGCACGACGGCGAGGCGGAAGTAGAGGTCCTCGCGGAACTTGCCGGCCGCGACCTCGCGCGTGAGATCGCGCTTGGTGGCGGCGATGACGCGCACGTTCGTCTGCAGGGTCTTGTTGCCGCCGACGCGGCGGTACTCGCGGGTCTCGAGGACGCGCAGGAGCTTGGGTTGCACGTCGATGGGCAGCTCGCCGATCTCGTCCAGGAACACGGTTCCGCCGTCGGCGAGCTCGAAGGCGCCCTGCCGCGTCGCGACCGCGCCGGTGAAGGAGCCGCGCTCGTGACCGAACAGCTCGCTCTCGATGAGGCTGTACGTGACGGCGCCGCAGTCGACCACGAGGAACGGCTTGTTGGCCCGCGGGCTCTGCGACCAGATCGCCCGTGCGAGGACGTCCTTGCCGGTGCCGGTCTCGCCGCCGAGGAGCACGGTGGCGTCGGTCGGCGCGATGCGCTCGAGCACGCCGAAGATCGTCCGCATCGCGAGGCTCGAGCCGATGGCGGGGCCGAAGGTGTGCTTCTCGCTCGGGAGCACCTCGACCCGGTGCACGGTCGGCTTGAACTGGATGTCGACCTCGCCCACCTTGAGGACGCTGCCCGGGACCACCATCGCCTCGCGCACGCGCGTGTTGTCGATCTTGGTGCCGTTGGTCGAGTCGAGGTCGCGCACGTGGAGGCCGTCCGGCGCGCGGATGATCTCGCAGTGGTGACGGGACACGGTGTCGTCGGTGAGGACGAGATCGTTGTCCGCGGCCTTGCCGATGGTGAGCCGCCCGCCCACGATCTTCGATGTGCCCTTGTGCGCGCCGGTGAGGACGATCGCCTGCACGCCGGAGGGCGCGCCGAGGATGCTCGCGGCGGCGCGCGTCGAGATGTCCGGAGAGCTCTCGAGGCGCACGCGCTTCGAGGCCGGGCCATCGGGCGACGTGGGCCGGGCAGCGGCCGGGGGCTCGCGTGGCTGCGAAGAAGCGGGGGGCTTCGCGAGGACGTCGTCTTCCAGGTCTTTCGGGTCGGTCACGGTGAGGTCCGGGGCTTTTCGGTGGAGGACCCGCTCGGGCCGAGCAGGCTCGTCAGGTCGACCTGGGTGGTCCCGCCCCCGAGGGTAACGCGCCTTTCGGTCGAACGGCGACCTTCGCGTGTGTCGAGGTCGATCCGGAGCGTGTAATCGCCGTCCGACAGCTTCGGCTCGTGCGAGACGATGCGCGGCGCCGTCCCCGGATCGAAGCGCAGCTCGGCGGCCCGGGCGGCCTCGCCATCCGTACCGAGATACTGGAGCGCGATGGCCGTGACGTCCCCGGACCGGTCGCCGAGGACGAGCCGGAGGTGCTGATCCTTCGGCTGCGTGCCCGCGAAGTAGAGCGCGACGAGCAGACCGAGGGCGAGCAGCAGGAACTTCAGCAGGCTCCGGCGGCCTCGCACCGGGACGGGCGCCGGGCTGGCCGGCTCCGCCCGGACCGTCTCGCTACTTTCCGGGGTTTCCACGGAACGACCGGACGCGGAGGACGAGGCCCTTCACCATCTCCTCGGGCAGCTCGAACTTCGGCATCCGGCCCTTGCCGTTGGTGATCGAGGCGGCGATCTGCTCGTCGGTCGCCTTCGCCTGCCAGTCCTCGTTCGACAGGTCCTGCGCCTTGAACATCGGACCCTGCGGGCCGTCGCCGTGACCGGCCGCGCCGTGGCAGGCGGCGCACTGGTTGCGCCACGTCGCGTCGACCAGCGAGGCGACGCCGCCTCCGCCCGCCACGCGCGGGCCCTGGTTGCCGGCCGGGCCGGTCCGCTTCTCACCGTCGTGATCCGCGGCGGTCCACTCCTTCAGGCCATCCGGCGGAGGCGCGCGATCGCACGCGAACGCCGCCAGGCTCGCCAGCGCCACGGCAGCAGGGAGAGCGAAGGACAGCCGGGGCCGACGGAGCGAGCGGGCAGACGGACGGGCGGACCTCATCGACTGCGCTCTTGTAGGCGATCTCGGCGGCGCACGCGACACGATCGCCGAGAACCGGGTTGTCCGGACCCCCGTCAGGCGCTACAGATCCGTGAAGAAAGGCGCGGACCGAGCGATCGGCCGCGACCACGAAAAATGTACGGTCCCCAGGGCTCTGCCCCGAAGAAGAAGGTCACCGTCCCCGAGATCCGCCAGCGCAAGGCGAGCCAGGGCGCAGACCGGATCGCGATGGTCACCGCCTACGACTTCACGACGGCGCGCCTCGCGGACGAAGCCGAGGTCGACATGGTGCTCGTCGGCGACTCCCTCGGCATGGTCATGCAGGGCCTCCCGACGACGGTGCCGGTCACCCTCGACGAGATGGCCTACCACTGCCGCTGCGTGGCCCGCGGGCTCGCGCGCGCGCATCTCGTCGGTGACCTGCCGTTCATGAGCTACCAGGTGTCCGCGGCCCAGGCGGTCGAGAGCGCCGGAAAGCTGATGAAGGACGGCGCCTGCGAGAGCGTGAAGCTCGAAGGCGGGCAGGAGGTCGCCGAGGCCGTGCAGCGCATCGTGCGCGCCGGCATCGCGGTGTGCGGCCACGTCGGGCTGACCCCGCAGAGCGTGCATGCGCTCGGCGGCTTCAAGGTGCAGGGCCGGGGCGACAGCGCCGCCGAGAAGCTCCTCGCCGACGCGCTCGCCCTCGAGCAGGCCGGCGCCTACGCGATCGTCCTCGAGGCGATCCCGCCGGATCTCGCAGCCCAGGTCACCGACATGCTGACGATCCCGACCATCGGCATCGGCGCGGGCGTCGCGTGCGACGGACAGGTGCTCGTCTGCACCGATCTCCTCGGCCTCTCGCGCGGGCACCAGCCGAAGTTCGCGAAGCGCTTCGCGAACCTCGGCGACGCCGCGGTCGACGCGTTCCAGACGTACGTGGCCGAGGTGCGGTCGGGCGCCTTCCCGGCGGCCGCCCACTCGTACAAGCCGAACGGCGCGCAGGCGCTCCCGCCCGCGTTCACGAGCGACGAGCTCGACGCGCCGCTCGCTCTCGACCTCTGGCACTGACCGCCCGCGCGGGGCCCCGCGAATAGAACGACGTGCCCCCACGTCGAAGAAGGGTGCCGCTCCTCCGCACCCTTCGCCACGCCGTCGTCGACGTGTCCGCGAGCGGACGCCCGGGCGAAGTGGCGGCGTGGTCGAATGGCGCGTCGGCCGCCGTCCTCGGCGCGGGAGCCGCCGCGCTCGCCTGGGACCGCCTCGCCGTGAGCGGCGCGTGGGTCGGCGTCGCGGTGTTCGTCGCCACGTTCTTCGCGCTGCGGCTGTCGCTCACGAGGCGCGGCACCCTCTGGATCGCCGCCGGCTTCGGCACGGTGACGGTCGGCGCGATGGGCGGGGCGCTCGCCTGGCTCTTCGCGCACGTCGTGGACGTTCCGGCGCTGCCCTCGGTGGCGGCCGTGCTCGGCGCGGCGGTCGCGTCACTCGGACCCGCGTGGGCCTACCGCGAGCTGGCGCGGCGGCGTGCGACGGGCCATCGCGACTCGCTCGTCGACCCGGTCAGCGTGCCCTACTCGCGTTGACCACGGCGCCGTCACTGCGCGAGGCCGCGGCGTCGCTGCGCGAACGCGTGGTGGAGAGCCAGACCGTGAAGGTCGCGCCGACGCCGGGACGGCTCGCCACGTCGATGCGGCCGCCCATGCGCTCGACGATGTCGCGGCAGATGGAGAGACCGAGGCCGGTGCCCGAGGGCTTGGTCGTGAAGAACGGCTCGAAGATGCGGTCGAGACGCTCGGGATCGATCCCCGTGCCGTTGTCGCTGATGTCGATCCCGACGAGATCGGCGACCTCGTCGTGGCGGGTCCGCACGCGGATCTCGCGGCCCTCGAGCGGGATCGACTCCATCGCCTGGGCGGCGTTCACGAGCAGGTTGATGAACACCTGGCAGAGCCGCGATTCGCTCGCGAGCACGCTCGGCGTGTCGGCCTGGAGGTCGAGGACCACGCTCGCGGTGCGCTGCACCTCCGGGCCGGACAGGCGGAGGGCCGTCTCGAGCACGCTGCGCGGGTCGACGTAGAAGAGCTCCTCGTGCCCGGACCGGCCGAGCGCCCGCAGATCCCAGACGATCTGCTGCATGCGCCGCGCGCCCTCCCGCGCCTCCACGAGCGCCCGCATCCGCCGCTCCGGATCCCCCGATCGCTCGCCGACGACGAAGTCGAGGTTCGCGAGCACGTAGGTGAGGGGGTTCATGATCTCGTGCGCGACGCTCGACGCGAGCATGCCGACGCTGGCGAGACGCTCCTTCTCGGCGAGGCTCGCCAGGATTGCGCGCTGCTCCGTCAGGTCGCGCGAGACGACCATCACGCTGGTGACGGCGCCGCTCACTGCCATCGGGACGAGCTGCGTCTCGTACCAGACGTGCGTGCGGGTCCCGCGCTGGCCGCGCGTTTCGAGGCGCGTCGGCGTGCCGGCCAGCGCCTCGGCGAAGGCGCCCCGGAACTCATCGCGCCGCTCCTCGTCGATGTAGTCGAGGAGGGACGTGCCGAGCACGTCGGCGGCCTCGTGACGGCCATTGATGCGATTCACCGAGGTGATCCGGGCCTGGCGGTCCACGACGACGATGTAGTCGGGGTAGTACTGCGCGAGCAGGCGCCACCGCTCCTCGCTCGCGCGCAGCGCCTGCTCGGCTTCCTTCCGCTCCGTGATGTCGAGGAACGTCACGATGGCGCCCGCGAGGTCGCCGTCCGCGCCATGCACCGGCTCGGCGCGGAAGACCGCCCATGATGTCCCGCCGTCCTTGCGGCGGATGCCGAGGGTGACCGCTGTCTGGGCCGCGCCCGTCGCGAGCACACGCGTGACCGGGTATTCGTCGACCGGAAAACGGGTGCCGTCCTCGCGGATGGTCTCCGGGTCCCAGTCGCTCACGTACCGGCGTGTTGCCTCGTCCATCCGGAGGCCGAGGATACGGAGCGCCGCAGCGTTGGCCTGGCGGATCGAGCCATCCTTGCGGACGTAGACGACGCCGCCCGGCACCGCGTCGATGATGCGCCGAACGAGCTCGTCGCCCTCGTGCAAGGTCTCGATTCCGCCGCGCGCCACGGGCCGCCGCTCCTAGTGCCCGTGCCCCGTGTCGTGCGGACCCGCGTGAATGCCGCCAGGCTGCTTGTCGCGCCCGGCCTTCACGCGATCGTTCCAGGTCTCCTTGGGGCCCTTCCGGCTCTCGACCATCGTGATGCAGCCCGGGACGGGGCAGACGAGCTGGCAGAGATTGCAGCCGACGCACTCGGGCTCGTCGATCCACGGCACGCGGTCGCCGGCGATCTTGCCGATGGGAAGCGGCTGGGGAGCCTTCGCGGGCCCGACGGTGTGGGCATGCGGGGGCCTCGCGCGGTCGGCGGCCCCGGTGAAGATGCACTGGTGCGCGCCGTCGTGACAGGCGGTGACGCAGAGCTGGCAGCCGATGCAGAGCGCCGGGTTGATGTTCGCGATGAGCTGGTAGTTCAGATCGAGCTCACCCCACTCGCGGTAGCCGGGTACGGCCCGGCCGCGCAGCTCGTTCACGCTCTTCATGCCGTGCTCGTCGAGGTAGTTCGAGAGGCCCTCGAGGAGGTCCTCGACGATGCGGTAGCCGTGATGCATGACCGCCGTGCACACCTGCACGCTCGTCGATCCGAGGGCGATGAACTCCGCCGCGTCGCGCCACGTCGAGATGCCGCCGATGCCGGAGATCGGCACCCGGATGCCGGCGTCCCGCGCCAGCGCCGCCACCATGTGCAGCGCGATGGGCTTCACCGCAGGGCCGCAGTAGCCGCCGTTGCTCGAGGCGTCGGCGACGCGGGGCAGGGGCACCAGCCGGTCGAGGTCGACCCCGACGATGCTCTTGATCGTGTTGATGAGCGAGAGCCCGTCGGCGCCGCCCGCGACCCCCGCGAGCCCGGGCTCGAGGATGTCGCCGGTGTTGGGCGTCAGCTTGACGAGCACCGGCGTGCGCGCGAACTCCTTCGCCCAGCTCGTGATCTCCTGGAGGAGCTTCGGCTCCTGACCGACCGACGAGCCCATGCCGCGCTCGCACATGCCGTGCGGACAGCCGAAGTTCAGCTCGAGACCGTCGACCCCCGCGTCCTCGCAGCGCTCGATGAGGACCCGCCAGTCCTCCTTGGTCTCGGTCATCAGCGAGGCGATGATGACGTGCTTCGGGTAGCGCCGCTTCACCTCGCGGATCTCGCGCAGGTTCACCTCGAGCGGGCGGTCGGTGATGAGCTCGATGTTGTTGAGCCCCATCATCTTGCGCCCGTCGTAGTCGACGGACCCGAACCGGCTCGTCACGTTGACGACCGGGTCGCCGAGGGTCTTCCACACCGCGCCGCCCCAGCCCGCGTCGAACGCGCGCATGACCTGCTCGCCGGTGTTCGCCGGCGGTGCCGACGCGAGCCAGAACGGATTCGGGCTCTTGATGCCCGCGAAGTCGATCGAGAGATCTGCCATGTGCTTACGAGGCTCCCATCATCATCGGCCGGCGACGGCTGCTTCGGCTTCGCGTGAAGCCAGCTGATTCCACTGCGCGAGGAGCGTGCGGGCGGCGTTGCGGCCGTCGGCGACGGCGTTGACGACCTCCTTGCCGCCGTTGATGCAGTCGCCGCCGGCGAACACCTTCGGGTTGCCGGTCACGCAGGTGTGCGGGTCGGACGCGACGCAGCCGCGGCCGTCGAGCTCGACGCCGGGCAGCTGGGTCGCGACGGCGCGCAGCTTCGACTGTCCGATGGCGAGCGCGACGAGGTCGCAGGGGAGCTCGTGCTCCGTGCCCTCGGTCGGCCTCGCCGACGCGTCGGTGCGCGCGACGCGGAGGCCGGTGAGCGTGCCGCTCGCGTCGCGCACGAAGGCGACCGGCTGCAGGTGCGTGAGGAGCCGTACCGACTCGATGCGCGCGTGCTCCATCTCGTGCGCGTAGCCGGTCATCGCATCGGGGCCGCGGCGGTAGACCATCGCGACGTCGGCCGCGCCGAGCTGCGCGCACTCGCGGGCGACGTCGATCGCGGTGTTGCCGCCGCCGACGACGATGACGCGCTTGCCCTCGACCTGACCCTTCTCCTTCGACGTGAGCGAGAGCTTCATGAGCTCGATCCAGGCGGTCGCCCCGTGGACGCCCGGCCCGTCCTCACCCGGGATCCCGAGCTTCGTGTCCGCGCCGAGGCCGACGCCCAGGAACACGGCGTCGTAGGTCTCGAGGAGCTTCTTCGCGGAGATCTTCCCCGGGCCGTCGACCTCGCCGACCTCGATGCCCGTGACCACCTCGACGCCGAGGCTCTTCACGAACTCGACCTCGTGCACCGCATCCTCGGCGTGCAGCTTGTAGGGGGCGATGCCCGTCGTGTTGAGGCCGCCGGCGACCGCCTTCTTCTCGAACACGATCGCCTCGTGGCCCTCCAGCGCGAGATAGCCGGCGAAGGCGAGCGATGCGGGGCCGGCGCCGATGCACGCGACCTTCTTCGAGCTCCGGCCGATCTCGTAGCGACGCTTCACGACCGGCGGCTGGCCCTTGGCGGTCGCGGTCTCGGTGGCGAAGCGCTGGAGCCTGCCGATCTGGATCGGGTCGCGGCCCCAGCCGTTGTAGACGCAGCTGCCGACGCACAGGACCTCGACCGGGCAGACGCGGGCGCACGAGTAGCCGAGGAGGTTCTGGTCGAAGATCGTCTTCGCGCTGCCGCGGACGTTGTTCGACGCGATCTTCTTGATGAACGTCGGGATGTCGATCTCGGTGGGGCACGCCTTGATGCAGGGAGCGTCCACGCAGTAGAGGCAGCGCTCGGCCTCGGCCCGCGCCTCGGCCGACGAGTAGAGCGGCTTCTTGTCGGGAAGATCGTTCTCGAGCCGGTCCTTCGGGAGGCGCTCGCTGCTGGTGGTGCCATGGGCGGCCTGCGTCGTCTGCGTCATGAAGGTTCTGCGTCCTGGAGGGGCTCGCGCCCGGCGCGCCGCGTCCCGAACGACGTGCGAGGCGGGGGCGGAGGTGACCGGCAGAGATCAGGGGCGCGACCGCCACGGCCGAACGTCCGAACCTGCGCCAAGGAGAGACGATCTCGCGTCCCTCGGGACCGTGTCAAGCTCCCTGCCGCGTCAACGCCCGCGCGCAGGGGGCGCGGCGAGGCGTCCGAAGCGCAGCGCGAGCACGCCCTCGGGCTCGTCCTCGAGCACCGTCTCGAGCGCGGCCTTCAGCTCGTCGTCCGCGGACTCGGCGGCGACGCGGATCCTTCGTTCCGCCTCGCCCCCGGCGGACACCCGCAGCGCGAGCGCGGCCGCCGCGCGCACGTCGGCATCGAGCGTGGCGTCGTCGAGCGCGCTCTCGAGCGCCACCCGTGAGAGCGGCTCGTCGCGATAGGTCGCTGCGCCGGTCCCGAGGGCGGTCACCGAGGAGATCCACGCCTCCGCGGTGCGCCCCCGGCGGGCGAGCCGAGCGACCGCCGCCGCGGCCGGCGCCCGTTCCATGGCGCGCGCCTCGTGCTCCGTCTTGGCCTCGGTGATGGCGTCCGCCAGGGCGATGGCCTCGGCCTCGAGCTCTTTCGGGTCTCGCAGCAGCGCGCCCCGGAGCAGCGCGTGACGCCCGCCGTCCGTGGTCACGAGCGTGAGCTCGCCTCCCGCCCGCTCGACGGAGTCGACCTCGTCCCACGAGAAGTGCCTCTGCCGGCGGCCGCGTGTCACCTCGAGCCCTGCGCGGCTCGCCGTGATGTCGACGCGCGCCGCGTTGAGCGCCATCGCGACGGGTGCCGAGAGGAGGATGGCGACCGTGGAGCGGAGGAAGGCGTCGAGGTTCTGCCACTGACCCTCGGCGACGAGCACGTAGGCAACCACGAGGAGCGCGTACGGCAGGACGAGCCACTTCGCGAGCTGATCGAAGTCGAGCCGCATGGCGTCGTGACGTCGCGCGCTGCCCTTGCCGAAGCCGAGGCTCCCGACGAGCGCCGTCACCTCCGCGGCCGTGCCGCGCAGTGTCGTCTCCGCGCGCGACCCTGCGCGCAGGGTGACCGCGAGGTCACCGCGTGGCCGGTGCATGACCGTCGCCCCGGTGAGCTCCGCGAGCGACGCGAACCTCCTTTGCTTCCCGTGGCGCGAGGGAAGGTGGAGGTTCTCACCGTCGAACAGGACGGGGGAGCGGCGCGTCGAGCTCGCGGCCCCCGTGAGCGTGAGCATCCCAGCCATGACCGACAGGAACGGAAACCACGTCCCGAGCTTCAGCTGCACTACCGTGTCGACCGCCGCGGCGACGAGGAGCGCCGCGGCGATCCCCGTGCGAGAGCGCACGACCCCGGCCTCGAAACCGAGGTTCCCCTCGAAGCGAGCGCGCTGTTCGCGGGTCTCCACGGTAGCCGCTCGAGAGGTGCGGCCCGCGGGCCCGGCGGTCAAGGCTGCCTGATCAGAACGTGACGGCGTAAAGGCCGGCGGCGTCCGAGTAGACGACCGACTTGCCCGACGTGTCGAAGCCGCCCTGGAGCGAGACCGCGGCGGCGATCGGCTTCGCCGCGCCGCCCGCGACGATGTCGATGTACGAGAGATCGCCGGTCGTGAGGTTGGCCGAGACGGCCTTCGGGTTCGAGATGACGACCGCGCCGGTGCCCGTCGTGAGCGTACGCAGATCGTACATCGCGGGGAGAAGCTCCTTCTCGGCGCCGCCCGCGACCGACTTCGCCTTCAGCTTGCCGTTGCCGTCAGCGTCGATGTCCGTCTGGTAGACGTAGAACGTGCTGTCGCCGGTGAAGCCGAAGGAATAGGCGGTCGCCGTCGCGACGATGTCGACCGGGGCCGCCGTCGTCAGCAGGTTGAACGCATGGAGATCGGAGAGGCCGCCCGCGGCCGCGACGGTCGCGTAGATGCCGAACTTGTCGTCGCGAGAACGGTCACGGATGGCGATGGGCGCGCCGGTCGACAGGTCGGCGATGACCGGCGTGGCGACCGCGGTGGCGCGGCGGATCGCCTTCACCGTGCCGGTGTCGACGCGGTAGATCGCCGCCGAGCCGTCGGCGAGCATGAACCCGCTCTTCGTGTTGTCCTCGAGGTCGATGCGCGTCGGAGTGGCCGCGTTGAGGATGATCCGTCCGGTCGCCGCGACCGACGAGGTCGTCACGAACACCTTGTCGCCCGTCGCGCTCGCGGAGAAGGCCGGCTGGATGGTCCCCGCCGCGGCGCCGTTCGCGTCGAGGCGCACCGGCGCCGTGGCGCCGTCGGCGACCGAGTAGAGGCGCGCCGCCTTGGCGCCCGGCGTGACGCCGGTGCAGTAGGCGCCGAAGAGGACCTTGCCCGCGAACCGGATGTCGGGCGCGCAACCCGCGGCGGCGAGGTTGACGGCCGCGTCGCCGGTGAGCACCGCGGTCGGCGAGGCCGCCGCGGCGGCGGTGACCGCGAGGTTCGAGGAGAGATAGGAGCCAGCGGTCGCGCCGGCCGTGCCGCCCACCGAGAAGGCGACGCGCGTGCCGTCGGTGGTCGCCATGAAGAGGCCCGGGATCGAGCCCGTCGCCACGGCGGTCTTCTGGCCGGCCGCCTTCGTCCAGTAGTTCACCGTGCCGAGCCCGTTCGTCACGCCGGTCCAGTAGGCGACCGCGCCGCCCGTGACGACGACGCCGTCGGTCTGAGCGAACGCCTGCACGAGCACGGTCGGCGTGCCGCCGGCGAGCGGGACGATCTCGAGGCTCGCGGCGGTGCCGTTCGCGACGAGGTACGCGACGGTGCCGTCCGCGGTGATGCCGACGAGCGACGTCTTGCCGGCGCGGAGCGTGACGGGTCCGCCGCCGCCGCTGGAGCCGCTGCTGCCGCTCGAGCCGCTGCTGCCGCTGGAGCCGCCGTCGTCCTCCGTGCCGGAGGTGCCGCTGCTGGAGCCCGGCTTGTGGCCGCTGGAGCCGCTCGAGCTGCTGGAGCTGCTGGTGCCGTCGTCGGGCACGGAGGCGCTATCGGCGCCGCACGCGACCACGAGGAGAGAACCGACCGTGAGGACCGAACCGAGGAGGATGCCGTGGCGCATGGGGTGCGCTTCTATAGCCTGCCGGCGGCCGCCCGCAACCCGCGGTTGTCAGACGCGCAGATCGCGCAGGTCACGTGCGTAGAAGCGGTCGCACCCGAAGTGACCGGTCGCGCCGAGCGGGCCCGGGATGCGCAAGAATCCGCTCTTCTCGTAGAGACCGATCGCCCGGGTCATGCCCTCGAGGGTCTCCAGGTACATCCGCTCGAACCCGTCGCGGGCCGCGCCTTCGAGGCACGTGACGAGCAGGCGCCGCCCGACGCCGTGACCGCGCGCCTCCGGCTGGAAGTACATCTTGCGGAGCTCGCACGTGATCCCGTCACCGCCGACGAGCGCGGCGTAGCCCCCGCCGCCGACGACGCGCTCCCCGTGCGTCACCACGAAGTACGCGGAGCGGGGCGCCGCGTAGGCGCCGGCCATGTCGTCGACCTCCGGATCGGTGATCGCGAAGCCGGGCCCGATCGCACCGAAGGAGGGCATGACCTCACGAATGAGCGCGGCAACCGCCGCGTTGTCGGTTGCCGTGATGGCGCGGATCCTGAGGTCGGCGGGGCTTACGTTCATCGCGGAACGAAGAAATACGCCACTTCGCTCCTTCGCGGCGCTGTTGCCACCACGGCAACAGCGCGTTGCTCCCGGCGCGCCCACATTCGTGCAGCGTTTTCCGGCGGCTGCCACTACAAGGCGAAGGTTCATGAGCCGTCTCGTGCCCCTCTGCTCCGTGCTGCTCGCGTGCCTCGCGCTCGGCGGCTGTACCCACGTGAAGCCCTGGGAGCGAGGCAAGCTCGCGCACCCGACGATGACGGGCATGGAGAACGGCCCGGCGGCGGAGCACGTCTACGCCGTCCAGGAAGGCGCGACGGGCGGCGGCGCATCGGCGGAGAGCGGCTGCGGATGCAACTGACGCGCGCCTTCCTCGCCGGCGTCCTCGTGATCGTGAGCGCCGGGTCGGCGCGCGCGCAGGGCAACCAGGAGGACAACGGCGGTCCGGCCGCCGCTCCGGCCGCCACCGAGCCCGCCCCAGCGTCCGCGCCCGCCGCGACCGAGCCCGCCGCGCCAGCCGGCCAAGGCCGGACGTCGAACCTCGACGTGCGCGTCGTCTCCGAGGTGGCCGGGTACCTCGACAGCACGGCAACGAGCGTCCTCACGCCCAGCATCGGAGCGACCGTCGAGAACCCCACCGCCGGATGGGGCGCGTCCGGGCACTACCTCGTCGACGTCGTCTCGGCCGCGTCGCCCGACATCGTCTCCACCGCTTCGCCGAACTTCAAGGAGGTGCGCCAGGCGGGCGGCCTCGGGGGGCGCTACAAGCCGGGCCTGTACGGCGTCGCCGCCAACGCGAACGCCTCCTACTCGAACGACTACCTGTCGCTCAGCGCGGGCGCGCAGCTCACGCAGGATCTCGACGAGAAGAACCTCACGCTCATCGAGGGCTACGGCTTCGGGCACGACGTGATCGGCCGCACCGGCACGCCGTTCGACGTCTTCTCGCGCAAGCTCGACTACCACATGCTGACGCTCGGCCTGTCGCGCGTCGTGAACCCGGGGCTCGTGCTCGGCCTCTACGGCGACGCCATCCTGGAGCGGGGCGACCAGTCGAAGCCGTACCGCTACATCCCGCTCTTCGCGCCCGAGGTGGCCCCCACGATCCCGGTCGGCGCCGGCGTCACGCAGGTCGCCGACGCGCGCGTGCAGTGGCGCCCGCTCGAGCAGCTTCCGCTCGAGCGCAACCGCTTCGCGCTCACCGGCCGGATGGGCTGGCGCCGCGGCGGCACGACCCTCCGCGTCGAGGAGCGCGGCTACGTCGATTCGTGGGGGCTCGTGGCTTCCACGACGGACGCGCGCTACTTCATCGACGTGTCGGAGCGCATCACGATCTGGCCCCACGGCCGCTTCAACATCCAGAACGGCGTCGACTTCTGGCAGCGGACGTACGTGTCGACGAGCGTGCACGACATCCCCGCGCTCCGCACCGGCGACCGCGAGCTCGGCCCGCTGCGCACCCTCGGCGGCGGCGGCGGCATCCGCGTCGCGCTCGGCAAGTCGGGCGCGCTGCAGGACCTCGTGCTCACGGGCTCCCTCGATGCGTACTGGACGCACTTTCTCGACGCCCTCTACGTCGAGGACCGCCTGAGCGCGCTCGCCGCGGTCGGCCTGGAGGTCGGATTCTGATGCGTCCTCTTCGTTTCGTCGCCGCGGCGGCCTTGCTCGCCTCGTGCGCCAACCCCGTGCACGACGATCAGGTGGCGGCGCAGGGCGGCGGCTCGGGCGACGCGATCGACGGGATCCCTCCGGGGCCGACCCATCGCGCCGGCCAGCAGTGCTCGCGGTGCCACAGCTCGGAGGGACCGGGGCCCGACTTCGCGCTCGCGGGGACGCTGTACGCGGTCCGTGGCCAGCCGGCGCCCGCGGTCGGCGCCAAGATCCTCCTCACCGACTCGGGGGGGACGCAGAAGTCCTTCACGACGAACGAGGTCGGGAACTTCTACGTGCCCCGCGAGCAGTGGGATCCAGAGTGGCCGGTCTACGTGACGGTCACCGGCACCGGACCGGACGGCAAGCAGACCTCGCGTGACATGCTCTCGCGCATCGGCGGCAACGGCGGCTGCGCCGTGTGTCACTACGGCGCTGACAACCAGCCCTCGCACATGCCCCCGGTGTTCGTCGCGGATCCGCTCCCATGATGAAGCGACTCTTCGTTTTCCTGAACCTCGCCGGAACTGCCGGCACGGTCCTCGCGGGCGGCTGCTCGTCGCCCGACACGAGCGGGCGTGTCGACGCGGTCGGTCCCGACGTGGCGCAGTTCCAGGCCGTCGCGCCGATGCTGGTGCGCCGCTGCGGGTCGATCGACTGCCACGGCTCGCTCTACCGGAACTTCCGGCTCTACGGCTTCGGCGGCACGCGCCTCGCGCCCACCGACCGTCCCGACTTCCCGACGCTGCCGAGCGCCGCGGAGATCGCCGCCGACTACGACGCGGTGGTCGGCGTGGAGCCCGAGATCATGGCCGAGGTCGTGCGCAGCGGCGGCGCCGGCACCGAGCGGCTCACCCTCGTGCGAAAGGCGCGCTTCGAGGAGAATCACAAGGGCGGGCAGCGCATCGTCCGCGGTGACGACGCCGACGTTTGCCTCCTCACGTGGCTCTCGAGCAGCACCGATCAGGCGGCTTGCCGCCGCGCGGCGTGCGGCGTCGGCGAGACGAACCAGCTCTGCATGCCCTGAGGGATCAGGGGCCCGCGTCGGTCTCCCCGGCGAGCACGAAGGCGAACGCGCGGGTCATCACGTCCTCGATGTCGTCCGAGTAGAGGTGCGCGGTGTGGTGCATCACGAAGAGCCGCGCCGGAAAGCCCGCGTCGGCCAGCGCGGCGACGGTCTTCTGCTCGCCCGCCAGCTCGGTGCCCTGCTCGCCCGCCACGAGCGCCACCGCGCGGACGCCGGACTTGCGGAGCGACGCGGCCGACAGCGGCGCGTTGGCCTCGACGAGCACGAGGTAAGGCCAGCGGCCCGGATGGGCCCGCGCGATGGCCGGGGCCGCGAACGCCCCGCGGGACCATCCGGTGAGGATGGCGCCGGGACGACGGAGAGCTCCGCGCTCCCGCGCGTCGACCTTCGCGATCGCGCGCTCGAGGTCCGCGTCCATCGCCGCGACGAGCCCTTCCCACGTCGGCGCCTCCCAGGAGGGCGGGCCGTTCGGGCCGTCCCCGCAGCGAGCGTTGCCGGTCGGCGCCACGAGCGCGCCCACCGCGGTTGCGGCGCCGAGCCACTTGCCCGCCGAGTAGGCGTTCGGAAAGCAGATGCCGTGGAGGTGCGCGACGAGCCGGAACGGCCCCGGTCCGGCGGGCAGCGCGTAGTAGACGGACCGGCCCTCCTCGAGCGGAAGCTCACGGGCGCGCGGCCTCGGCGGCGGCGGCGCGGCATCGACCGGGAGCGCGGCGTCTGCGACAACCACAGCTGCGTCAGGCGGCGCCGCCTCTTCCGGCTCGCCGGTTCCGGGTGGCGGGCCCGCGTGCTCGACGCCCGCGCCGCGCGTGCAGGCGAGGACGACGAGCGGCAACAGCGCGAGCACGGCGCGGCGGAGTGAGCCCGGCGGTCCGGTCATGGCCGCGAGGGTAGGGGCTGCGGCGGCGAGCGCGAGAGTGGACGTCACGAGGGCCGTGCGATGCACGAGGGCGCGGGCTTCTGTTTCCCCGCCCGCTGCCGCTTGCTACGCTGCAAGAAGCTCTTGGACGTCACTGATCTCTCGCTCGGCAAGGTGATCTCGGACCGGTACGTCCTGTCGGCGCTGCTCGGCGAGGGCGCGGCCGGGTGGGTGTGGCGCGCGCACGATCGGCGGCTCGGCCTCGACGTGGCGCTCAAGGTGCTGCGCCCCGAGATGGTCGAGCAGCCCGGCATGTTCGTGCGCTTCGCGCGGGAGAGCGACCTCTCCACGCGCATGCTGAGCCCGAACGTCGTGAAGGTGCTGGGCGGCGGGCTCACCGAGAACGGCGTCCCGTACATCGCCTACGAGGGCCTCGAGGGAGAGGACCTCGCGACCAAGCTGCGACGCTCGAAGCGCCTGTCGCTCAACGATCTCACCACCGTCGTCACCCACCTGTGTCGCGGGCTCGCGCGCGCGCACGCGGTGGGCGTCATCCATTGTGACATCAAGCCGGAGAACACCTTCCTCACGAAGGACACCGACGGCCGCCTGCTCGTGAAGATCCTCGATTTCGGCGTGGCGGAGCTGATGGTGAAGCGCAGCGCCGACAATCCGTACGAGCTGTGCGGGACGCTCGAGTACCTCGCGCCCGAGGTGTTCCTCGGGAAGGCCGAGCCGACGCCGCAGAGCGACCTCTACTCGGTCGGCGTCGTCGCCTACGAGTGCTGCACCGGACGCGTCCCCCGCGCCGTGGACTCGGTCCAGGAGCTCGTCGCGGTGCTCGCCGCCGGCACCGTGGAGCCCGCCGGTAGCCACCGGCTCGAGGTGACGCCCGAGCTCGACGCCTGGTTCGCGCGGGCCATCCACGACGATCCGTCGGAGCGCTTCGCGTCGGCCAAGCAGATGGCCGAGGCGCTCGGACAGGTGATGGCGAAGATCACCGACCGCGGGTCCGACCGGCGCCTCATCGACGCCGAGATGCGCCCGCGCATGCCGAGCATCGTCGAGGTCGACACGCCGCGCACCGGCACGTACTCGATCGTGCCGGGCCGCGCCGACGAGGAGTAGAGCGGTCAGCGCGTGACGTCGGCGAGCGTTCGCATGATGCCGCGCTCGACGAGGAGCGGGATCGACGCCGCGGAGCGCGCCAGGACGACGCCCATGAAGCCGAGGGCGTTCAGCGAAAGGTCGGCGGGCCGGTCGTCGGCGGCGGGCAGCCCGTGCTCGTGGGTCCGCGGGACGAGCATCAGCCACGTGCGCGTGAGCAGCAGGTTCACCGGCGCGAGGCGCGGAGCCTCGAGATCGAGGTCGATCAGCGCCGCCGCGTCACGGAGCGCGCGTCCGAGCAGGTCGGCTCCGTGGTCGGGGGAGCGCGCCTCCACGAAGGCGTGGCGCACGAAGGCGTGACGATACGCAAGGCCCCGGACGACGCCGCGGGCGGGCCCGCCGGCGAGCAGGCCCTCGATGGGCCACGGCCGGTCGCGCGGCACGAGCTGGAAGTGCTTGTGCTCCTGGCTCGCCCCCGCGAGCGGGCCGCCGTTGTAGAACGCGAGGCCCGGGGCGGCGTGGAGGAGCTGCGCCAGCGCCACGAGGTCGGCGTTCGTCGGCGGCTCGAGCTGCGGCGCGTCGCGTCGCGTGATGAGCACGACGTGCTCCCGCATGCTCGGGAACTTGTTGAGGACGATGACGTGCGAGGTCCCGCCGCCGGCGGCCTCTTGGCCGGTCTCCACGTCCGCCACGAACATCGCCGGCTCGAACGGCTCGAAAGGGTCGAACGGCACGGCGGCCTTCGCGCCGCTCGACAGGGCAGTGCGGAGCGCTTTCTGCGCGAGGGCCGGGGCGTGCAGCACCTCGAACGGGACCCCGTCCTCGAGGACCACCTGCGTCTCGAGCGCGAGCGGGACGAGGGCGCCCGCTGCGAGCGCACGGCTCGAGACGGCGCGCACGTGGTCGGCGAGCCCGGCCGGGTGCCACTCCATGCTCATGGCCGCATCTTCTCTCGTCCGACACCTATGGACAACCTCCGGGGCGGGTCCATCATGGGCGGGCCATGCCAAGGAAGCTCAGGCCCGCCGGACAGATCGCGTCCCCCAATGGCTCGCTCACGTTCGCGCTCCTCGATGCGGACGCGACCACCGCGTGGGAGCACACCGACCCCCGGACCTCCGGCAAGAACGAGTTCACCGGACACCCGCGCAAGATCATGGAGGCCATCCAGCACGGGCAGCAGGCGGCCTCGCTGCGCATCGGCAAGCTGACGGCGGTGGCCCTCGAGCTCGAGGGGATGACGGGCGTGTGCGACGTCTACCGTCTCGCCGACGACCGGCTCGCGTTCGTCGAGCCGCCGCGCGACTGGTTCGAGGATCCGGACAACCACGGCGGCCGCCCCGAGGACATCGCGGCGCTCTTCGAGGAGCTGCTTGCCGACGAGCTACCCGTCGACGCCGAGCCGGTGGGCACCATCGACGTCCCGTCCGGCAAGCTGGCCGCCGTGTACATGTGGCATCGCGACGTGAGCGCAGCGAAGACCGCCGCCGACCAGCTGGCGGACGGCGCGGTGGCCCGCGTGAAGGACCGCAACGGCGACTCGGGCATCGTGGCGACCCTCCCGCCGGGCAAGTACCTCGTGCATGTCGCGTCCGTCGCAGGCGACGACCTGGAGGCGGTCGCAGCGTACGTGTCGCCGGCGTGAGCGGCGGCGGGTGTGGCGGGTGTCAAACGCAACGCCGCGCGTACGGCGGTGGTGAGCCGAGCCGCGCATGTCCGCGCATGCCCGCGAGGAGGGGTCCGGGGAGGGAGGCGCAGCTCCCTCCCAAGCGTTCGCCGAAGACGAACCTGAAACCAGAGCGGGACACGAGATTCGAACTCGCGACATCCAGCTTGGGAAGCTGGCACTCTACCAACTGAGTTAGTCCCGCAGAGCGACGCCGTTCTATCGCCGTCGCGGCGCCACGTCAATGGACCGCTGTGGTCCGCCGCGCTGCGGCCGCTACGCTCCCCGACAAAAAAGAAACAGCCCGGGTTTCCTGGGAAACCCGGGCTGCCCCGGTTTGCGCCGTCGGGAGCGCTTTTGCTTCCGTGGCGTCGGCCCTCCAATCCGGGGGCGGTAACCGGCGCGCCTCTCGTGCGGGGAACGCGTGGGCTTACCCGATGGCAGGATCCACGCGCGCGCAGCAGGCGCTCAGCTCGGTAACCTTACGTGGCGACTCCCGGATGAGAGCCATTACGTTTATGCATTGCTTGTTCCTCCTCCGGCGTACCGGCACCCGCGGGCACCGTCATAGGTCGACGGCCCTGCGCGGGCGTTTCCGTTGCGGGCGCTCCAGTTGGAGTGCGCCCATGGTTCTGCGACGCTCGCGAAGGTGCTCCTTCGGCCGGATGATTCCGGGAGAATGTCCGCACGCCGCGTGACTCATCGAGCATAACACGCAGATCCGGGAGCGGCAGGGGAGGGGCGCTCTTTACTTCGCGTCACCGGTGCGCTTGGCCTTCAGCTCGTACGCGATGTCGCAAGGGAGCGCATCGAAGTCGCCGCCTGCCGCGCTCAGCTGATCGTCACAGCTCGACCCTTCGACGGCGGTGAAGTGGTAGCTCATCGTTCCGAGGAACGCGTCGGCCGGAGCGAGGTCGACCGTGGGGTTCGTGGTGACGCCGCTCAACGTGACGTCGACCACGTCGTCGCGCTGCATCGCACACGCGGCGGTCTTGCCCGCGGCCTCGCGAACGGTCTGCGTGCTCGTCGCCTTCAGCGTGGCGTGCGAGGCCGCGTCGACGGTCGCCGAGATCGGCCGATCCCCCTGCACCCAGTAGAGGCGCGACAGCTCGTGACGGAGCCGCACGTCGAACTCCCACGGGTTCGGCGTCGCGCCGCACGAGCTCGACTTCAGCGCCGCCGTCACGTGGAACACGCCGATCGATTGCCCGGGCCGGTAGGGATCGGTGCCGGTGCACGAGGCGAGCCCGAGGGCCGCCAGACCGGCGGCGATGAACGTCGAACGACAGGTCGAGCGAGCCATGGTCTATTGCCTGTCGTAGCCAGGGCCGCCGGTCCGGGCCAAGTTCAGTCTGCATGCCGACCCCGCCGGACCTCTCGAGCTCGACGAGCCCCACGTGACCGCCTGGGACCGCCGCACGCTGCTGCGCGCGCTCGGCGCGACGCTCGTCACGCTCGCGGTGGTGTGGCTCGTCACCGCCGTCAGCGACGAGGGGAACCTGCCCTTCGGGATCCGGGCGGGACGCACGCTGCCGCTGGCGCCACTGTGCGGCGCGGTCGGCGCGGCGCTCGCGCTCGGCACGGCGCGGGTCCGCGAGGAGACGCGCGCGCTCGAGGCGCTCGGGCGCTCGCCTGGGCAGACGGCACGCCCCGCGGCGCTCGGGGCCGCGGCGCCCGCCCTCGTGGTGGCGCTGCTCATCGGCCTCGTGCCTTCCGTCGACGTGACCGGCTTCTACCCGCGGGCGGCGCGCCCCGGCACGTTCGTGTACTCCGAGATGGACCGGTCCTTCCTCAGCGCGACGCTGGGGACGAGCGTGGACGAGAACGGGGAAATGCACGATCTCGCCGCTCCGTCGGCAGCGCGCGTGCAGGACGATGGGCTGCCCTCCCACGCGCGCGCGGCTGCCGCGGTCGCCACCGCGCTCGCCGGCCTGGCGCTCGCCCTGCTCGCGGCGCGTGCGGTTCTCGTGATCAGCCTCGCACGCGAGGAGGTCATGCGGCGTCGTCGGGCGCGCGCGGCGGCGCAGGGGCTCGCGTGCGCCTTCGCCACCGTCGTCTCCTTCCAGGCGGCGGCGGCGCGGCTCGTACCTGCGACGCTGGCGGTGCTGCCTCCGGCCGTCCTCCTCGCGCTCGTGGCGCTGCGCTATCGTGCGCGCCATGAGCGAGCCCGCTGACGCCGCGCGCGATCTTCCCATCACCGGCAGCTGGGGCTCGGGCCCGGCGACGTGGTCGATCCTGGTCCACGGCGGGGCCGGCGACGTGCCCGACGCGGCGGCCGCGAAGCACGTCGCGGGATGCGAGCGCGCCGCTGCCGAGGGCGCGAGGGTGCTCGCGGCCGGAGGCAGCGCGCTCGACGCCGTCCAGCGTGCGGTCGAGGTGCTCGAGAGCGACCCGCTCTTCAACGCGGGCACCGGCGCGTGCCTC
Organism: Labilithrix sp.; assembly: GCA_028287035.1. The sequence goes on from JAQBQL010000106.1 coordinate 59,011, forward strand.
GACCACGGCGGTCACCTGTCGCTCGACGCGTCACTCATGGATGGCGAAGGCCTGCGGGCCGGCGCGGTGGCGGCGCTGCCGGCCTTCGAGCACCCGATCGCCATCGCGCGGCGCGTGATGGACGACACCCCGCACGTCCTCTTCGCGGGGGCCGCCGCGGGCGAGCTCGCGGTCGCGATGGGGTTCGCTCCGGCGGACGAGGCCGCGATGATCACCGACGCCGCGCGGCAGCGCTGGGAGAGCGCGCGCAAACGGAGCGTCGCCGAGAGCTGGGCCGGCGGGACGGTCGGCGCGGTCGCCCGCGACGCGCAGGGACACGTGGCGGCCGCCACCAGCACGGGCGGCATGGTCAACAAGATGCGCGGACGCGTCGGCGACTCGCCGCTCATCGGTGCCGGCACCTACGCCGACGACGAGCGGGGCGCGTGCTCGACCACCGGCCACGGCGAGGCCATGATGCGCATCGTGGCCGCCAAGAGCGTCGTCGACGGGATGGTGGACGCCGCACCCGAGGCCTCCGCGCGCGCGACGTTGTCGCTCATGCACGCGCGAACCGCCCAGACAGGTGGGGTCATCGCCGTCGGTCGCGATGGGACCGTGGGTCTGGCGCGCACGACGCGCACCATGACCTGGGCACATGCCTGCTCGAAGCCGGACGCGCCGGACGCGTCCGGGGCCTGAGGGCTATGACTTCAGGTCGCTTCGGGGGGCGCGGCCTTGCGGTCCATCGCGTCCTGAAGACCGCAACGAAGGCGCGTGGCCTTCTTGATGCGCTTCTTCTTGAGCGGCGTAGCCAGCCACTCGTGCCTCTTCTTCATGCTCCAGATCGCGCGGTTTGCCATTGCGGCGCGCACCATGGCCAAGAATCCGCGGCATTGCAAGCGGATCCGCCCTCGGGCAGCGCGTGGAGCGGTCCGCCCGGGACGGGGCGCCCGTCGCAAGCGCGCGGGATCAATCGGGGATCGGCACCAGCGTGACGTCGAGGCGGAGCGGAGGCATGCCCTCTCTCGCCTCGACGATGCGGTCCCACGGGACGTGGCCCGGCGCCTCGACCGACACGCGATGGGAGCCCACCGGGAGCGCGACCCCGCGGCTCATGACGAGCTCGAGCGACCCGACGAACACGTCGTCGACGGTGACCGACGCGCCCGGCGGACCGCCCTGCATCCGCATCGAGACCACGGGGCGCCGCGGGGGAGGTCCGCACGCGACGCTGACGAGCGCGAGCGCCGAGCCGAGCGCGAGGCAGGAGGCGAGCCGGCGCACTGCGCTCACTCCCACTCGATGGTGGCGGGCGGCTTGCTCGAGATGTCGTAGACGACGCGGTTGATGCCGCGCACCTCGTTGATGATCCGGTTCGACATGCGGCCGAGCAGCTCGTACGGGATCTGCGCCCAGTCGGCGGTCATGCCGTCGAGCGAGCGGACCGCGCGGATCGCGCACGTCTCCTCGTAGGTGCGGTGGTCGCCCATGACGCCCACGCTCTTCACGGGCAAGAGCACGCAGAAGCTTTGCCAGATCTGCGCGGGGCCCGCCTCGAGGAGCCCGGCCTCCTTGATCTCGTTGGTGACGATGTGGTCGGCGGCGCGGAGCACCGCCAGCCGCTCCGGCGTGACCTCGCCGAGGCAGCGAATCGCGAGCCCGGGGCCGGGGAAGGGCTGGCGCATCAGGATGTCCTTGGGCATCCCGAGCGCGTCGCCGGCCGCGCGCACCTCGTCCTTGAACAGCTCGCGGAGCGGCTCGATGAGCTTCAGCTTCATGCGCTCGGGAAGGCCGCCGACGTTGTGGTGGCTCTTGATGACCGCGCTCGGGCCGCGGAACGAGACGCTCTCGATGACGTCGGGGTAGAGCGTGCCCTGCACGAGGAAGCCGGCGTCCTTCACCTTCTTCGCCTCGTCGTCGAAGACGTCGATGAAGATCTTGCCGATGATCTTTCGCTTCTGCTCGGGATCGCTCACGCCCTTCAGCGCCGAGAGGAAGCGCTCGCGCGCGTCGACCGCGACGAGGTTCAGGTGGAACGTCTCCTGGAACGTCGCGACGACCTGCTCGAACTCGCCCTGCCGGAGGAGGCCGTTGTCGACGAAGATGCAGGTGAGCCGGTCGCCGAGCGCCTTGTGGCAGAGCACCGCCGCGACCGACGAGTCGACGCCGCCCGACAGGCCGCAGATGACGTGGGCCTCCTCGCCGACGCGCTCCTTCACGAGGCGGATCGCGTCCTCGGTGAACGAGCCAGGGGTCCACGTCGGCTCGAGCTTCGCGACCTCGAACAGGAACGAGGCGAGCACGTCGGTGCCGCGCGGCGTGTGCACGACCTCCGGATGGAACTGGACGCCGTAGATCTTCTTCTCGGCGTTCGCGACCGCGCAGTAGTCGGTGTTCCCCGACGTGCCGATGGTCTCGTAGCCGGGCGGCATGCTGGCGATGTGGTCGCCGTGGCTCATCCAGACGTCGATGCTGTCGCCCTTTGCGAAGCGGTGGAAGATGCCCTGCGGCGCATCCACGGTGAGCTTCGCGAGCCCGAACTCACGCTTGTCGGCGCGCTGCACCTTGCCGCCCAGCAGATGAGCGAGGAGCTGCATTCCGTAGCAGATGCCGAGGACGGGCAGCCCGAGCTCGAAGATGCGGGCGTCGACGGAAGGCGCGCCCTCCTCGTAGACGCTCGCCGGGCCGCCGGAGAGGATGATCGCCCGCGGCTCCTTCGCACGCAGCTCCTCGAACGGGAGCGTGCACGGATGGATCTCGCAGTAGACCTTCGCCTCCCGGACGCGGCGCGCGATGAGCTGGGTGGTCTGCGAGCCGAAGTCGAGGATGAGGACGAGGTCCTTCGCCATGCGCCTCCGGTAGCACGTGGGCTCCCGCGAATGAAGACTCAGCGGCCGTGCGGGACGAGGGCAGGCGCGCGCGACGGAGCAGGAGCGACGCGTGCTGCGCCGAGCGGACCGAGCTCGAGAGCCGCGAACAGCATGAGGCTCGCGAGCAGCGCGAACACGACGCGCTCACGCTCCTCGTAGCGGCCGAGCCATGCGCTCCGCGCGCGCGAGAACGCGAGCCACCCGAGGGCGAGCGGCGCGAAAGGCGCGAGCAGCGGCACGACCGCGGCGATGGCGGGCGGCACGCCGAGCTCGGCGGTCTCGCCGGCCGAGAACGTCACGATGATCATCATCATCCCGGTGAGCACCGCGGAGACGGTGGCCACGATGGTCGCCGGGTTCCGCGAGGCGCCGAGCGCGCGGGTCGCCAGGGCTGCCGCCGAGACGAGCGCGACCACCGCGAGGAGGCCGCTGCCGAGCGCCGACTCCCCGCGCATCGCCTGTCCGAGCGGGACCACGAGGATCGCGGCGCGCTGGAAGACGACGAAGCCCACGAGCGCCGGCACGAGCACGGTCGCGGCGAGCGCCGCCTTCGACTGCGTCGTCCAGGTGCGCGGAGCCGCGGGCGGCCGCGCCTGCGAGACGTAAGGACCGCGGTGCGCCGGAGGGCCGGACCGCACGGCGCCCGGCTCCGGCTCGACGCGCGCATCGACGGCCACCACGGCCATGCGCGGCTCGCTCGGGACGCGCGGCTCACTGGCGGCACGCGGCTCGGTTGCGACGGCGACACGCGAGTCGCTGCCGGCGCGCGGGTCGCTCCCGGCGCGCGGCGGACGCGGCGTGCTCTCGATCGCGGGCGCGGGGTTGGCGGGAACGACGCGCGCGGCCCGCCCACCTCCGGCGGCAGCCCCGAAGAGCACGGGCGGCATCGAGGAGGGCGTGTCGCGCTCGCCGTCGGCTCCCGGCCACGGGCCCCCGGGTCCGCTCGAGAACGGCAGGTCGAGGTCGAGGTCCGCGAGATCGTCCGGCGTGCTCCCGAGATCGAGCTCGCGCGGCGCGCCGCGCTCCCGTTCGACGTGACGGGGAGGGGAGGCGCGCTCCGCGTCCCGGAGGACGTCGGCCGCGGTCCGCACCGGCTCGGCGGGCGACGGCATGCGCAGCGGCTTCGCGGCATTGATCGGTCGCGAGGCGGAGGCCGCGCCGCCGGAGCCGCCACGCCCGGAGCCACCATGCGACGAGGGCGCCGGCCCCGACCGCGGGGTCGACGCGACGGAGCCCGACGAGGGCGGGTCGTCCCAGGCGACCTCGTCGTCGGGCGCGCTGAGGTTGAGGAGCGAGTTGCCGCGCCGCTTGGCGATGACCTTGCCCCGCAGCACGAGCGAGGGGATGCGCGTGCTCGGTGCCTCGGGCTCCTGGCGATCGTCGATGCGCCGCGGCCGCGCCCCGGCCGGCGGCGCGGCGGGCACCCATTCCGCGGGCGTCTCGGAGCGCGCGCCGCCCTTCTTGGAGCCGGACGGCGGCGGCGCCGCAGGCCGGAGGTGCGCCTCCCGGATTGCCTCGAGATCCTTGCCGAGCGCCGCGGCGTCCGCATGGCGGTTCTGCCGATCGCGGTCGAGACAGCGGGCGACGATCTGCTCGAGCGCCTCCGGGGCGTCGGGAGCGACCTTGCGGAGGCGCTGCACGGGACGCGTTCGAACGAGCTTCAGCACCTCGCTCGCGTCGTTCGCCTCGAAGGGCGTCACGCCGACGAGCATCTCGTAGATGATGACGCCGATCGCCCAGACGTCGGCCCGCACGTCGACGTCCTTGGTCGTGATCTGCTCGGGCGCCATGTAGTGCGGCGTGCCGATGAGCATCCGTCGCTCGCGGGCGCTGAGGCCTCCTACCGTCTGGTAGAGACAGGCGCCGAAGTCGAGCACCTTGGGGACGATCTTGTTGCCCTCGCGGGCGAGGAAGATGTTGGCCGGCTTCAGATCGCGATGGACGACGTCGCGCGCGTGCGCGGCGGCGACCGCCTCGGCGACCGGCACGATGATGTCGAGCGCCTCGGTGACGGAGATGCGCCCGTCACGGCTGCCCGCCAGGTACTGCTCGAGATCTTCCCCCGAGAGCAGCTCCTGGACGATGAACGGCGTGCCGTCGTCGTCGCGCGCGACGTCGAACACGTCGATGACGTTCGGATGACGGACCGCCGCGACTGCCCGCGCCTCGCGCAGGAAGCGGAGGACGTCGTCCTCGTTCTGGGTGTGCTCCTTGTTGAGCACCTTGATCGCGACCTTGCGACCGAGCGACACGTTGGTCGCGCGGTACACCTCGCCCATGCCGCCGATCCCCAGGCACTCCTCGAGCAGGTACTTGCCCCCGACGAGCTCGCCCTGACGTTCGCCTTGTCTTGCCGCCGCGGATCCTGACACGTCGGATCCAAGGATATAGAACCCCCGCAATTTTCCAGCGGGAAAGTGCGCTCTCGGGTCAGAAGCGCGCGCCGAACGCGCCTGCCGCACCGCCCGCGCCGCCCAGGCCAGGGCCCACATCGAAGTGGAGACCCGACAGCCCGCGCCCCGCGAGCAGCGCGGTCTTCGCGCCCGACTCGGCGACGTGCGGACGCGAGAGGAACATGTACGTCGCGACGCCGAGGGCGACGATGCCCACCCCGAGCGAGATGTCGGCGACGATCAGCTTCGTGCGCGCGCTGTCGACGTCGCTCTCGGCGCAGTGGCCCTTGCAGCTCTGGAGATCGTCGACGTCGCTCTTCCCGGTCAGGCCGAAGAGCGCGAAGCTGCCGAGCGCGAGAACGCCTACGCCGGCGACCACCGCGGCGGGCACCACCGAGGCCTTCGGCTCCTCGGTGCGGGCAGCGGGCTCGGGCACGGTCGGCGCCGCTCCGCCGAAGGTGACGCTGAGGCTCCGGTTCTTCTGGCCGGCGCCGATGACGAAGTCTTCCTCCTTCGTCTGCCCTGCGTACTCGAACTTGAAGGTGTGCTTCCCGAGGTCCATCTGGAGCGGCTTGCCATCGAGCTTCTCGGTGACGATGGCGCCGTCGACCGACACGCGCACGTCGTAGAGGTCCTTCGTGCCCGCCTTCGCGGAGAGCACCACGGTCGGCGCGACGGTCTCGAGCTGCGTGAGCCAGTCGAGGCAGTCACGCTTGATGGGCGCGGGGCACACGTCGCGGGCGCAGACGAGCAGCTGCTCGCGCGCGCGCCGGTACTTGCCCTCGTCGCGGAGCTGCTGCGCCTGGTCGGCTGCCGAAGCGCACTGCTCGCGCTCGTCGGCGCGGGCCATCGGCTCGGTCGCGAGGAGGCCGACCGTGACCACCGCGAGGGCGGCGAGCGATGCGGAGGAGGGGAACGAGCCCGGAAGGGAGGACCTCCCGTTCTTCGGGCCGGCGAGCTTCATGCGCATCACAGGCTACAGGCTAACCGGGTCACTTGAGACATTCGAGCTTGTACTTCTTGCGGCCGGTCGCCGGGTCGACGGTGAACGGGGGATCGCAGGCCACCGGCTTGGCCACCGGCTTGGGGGGCGGCGGGAGCGCCGCAGCGCGCACGGGCGGGACGGGAGCGCGCGGCGAGTCGGCAGCGGCACTGGTCGGCGCCTTGGCCGGGGCGCTCGGCGGGCTCACGAGGACGAGGCCACGCCGGGCCGCGCCGAGCTCGTTCGGCTCCGGGCGCGCGCCGGCGACCGAGCCTGCCTGCAGCGCGATCGCGCCGAGCACGATGCCGATCGCCGCGAGCGAGGCGGCGACCCCGGCGAAGACGCGCATCGCTGTCGAACGCGGCGGGGTGATCCCCGTGGTGAGGGCAGGGCGCGAGACGGAGATGCTCGAGACCTGGGAGTGAGGGGGCTCGGCGCCCGCCGCCGGGCCGAGCCCGATGCGGGGCGCGCTCGTGGGGTCGAGCGTCGACGCCTCGATGTCGGCGATCGCCTGGGCACGGCGCGCGAGCTCGTCGTGCGCCATCGCCTCGACCCACTCGCTCACCTCGTACGGCGAGGCGAGGCCGACCGTCTGCTCGATCGCGAGCGCCATGTCACGCGCCGTCGCGTAGCGGGCAGCCGGGTCGCGCGCGAGGCCGCGCAGGACGACGTCGTCGATCGCCTTCGTGACGGCGGGGTTGATGGAGCTCGGGGGATCGATCTTGCCCTCGATCGCGCGCACCAGGACGAGCGCCTCGGTCTCACCGTCGAAGAGGCGCCGGCCGCAAAGGGCCTCCCAGAGCACGACCGACGCCGCGTAGATGTCCGACTGACGCGAGAGCGTGCTCCCGCTCAGCTGCTCGGGCGGCATGTACGCGATCTTGCCCTTCACCTGGCCGTCGCGCGTCGTCTGCATGCGCCCGGCCGCCTTCGCGACGCCGAAGTCGAGCACGCGCGAGGCGCCGTCGGAGCCGACGAGGATGTTCTGGGGGGACACGTCGCGATGGACGATGCCGAGCTCGCGGCCGTGCTCGTCCTTCGCCTGGTGAGCCGCGTGCAGCCCGTGGAGGACCGACGACATGATGGTGGCGACGACGCGCGGCGGGACGGGAAGCTCCCTCTGCCAGGCGGTCTTCAGAAGCTTGGAGAGCGCCTCGCCGGCCACGTACTCCATGACGAGGAAGATCTCGCCTTCCATCGTCACCACGTCGAGCGTGGGGACCACGTTGGGATGGCGGATCCGCGAGGCGAGCCGCGCCTCGTCGAGGAACATCGTGACGAACTCCGGATCCTTCGCGAAGTGAGGATGGAGCCGCTTGATGGCGACCGTGCGCGAGAACCCGACCGGACCGCTGAGCCGGCCGAAGTGAACCGTGGCCATGCCGCCGGACGCAAGCTCTCCGTAGAGAACGTAGCGGCCCACGAGGCGGGGACGCGGCACATCCGGCACAGGCATACTCCCCAGAGAGTACCCTGAACCGGCCGGGGCCTTGCGAGGACGACTTCCTTCGCCGGCGTGTTTTGTGAGCGCTTGTGAGCGCGCCTGCCCATGGTGTAGGTGGGCGTCATGGAGCCCCTCGTCGTGCAGGTGAAGCGCGTCGGCGCCGTGCAGGTGCCGCTGCCGCGGTACCAGACGGAGGGCGCGGCAGGGATGGATCTCCACGCCGCGCTCGCCGAGGCGATCACGCTTCCGCCGCTCGGGCGCGCGAAGGTGCCGACCGGGCTGTCCGTCGCCATCCCACATGGGTTCGAGGGACAGGTGCGTCCCCGCTCCGGGCTCGCGGCGGCCCACGGGGTCACCGTCCTGAACGCGCCGGGCACCGTCGACAGCGACTACCGCGGCGAGATCCTGGTGCTGCTCGTCAACCTGAGCGACGTACCGTTCGTGCTCGCGCCCCTCGAGCGCATCGCGCAGATCGTGTTCGCGCGCCACGCCGTCGCCAGCCTCGTCGAGGTCGACGCGCTCGGCACGACGGACCGCGGCGCCGGCGGCTACGGGTCGACCGGGCGCTGAGACGCGAGGGCGAGCTCCTCGACGAAGGCGGTGACCGCAGCGGCGACCTCCTCGCGATCGTGGTCCGCCGCGAGCAGGTGCGCGCTCCGGTCGAAGATCCGGGTGCGGACGTCGCGCGCGCCGAGACCCCGCCGCGCGAGCTCGACGTTCGAGGGCGGGCACACGCGGTCCTTCGCGCCGTGCAGCACGAGGGTCGGGCAGGTGACCTCGCCGAGCCGCGCGCGCGCGAGGACCCCGGCGCGGTACACCTGCTGCGCGGCGCGGAGCGGGTCGCGGTCGTAGGCGAGGATGCGGCTCCGCATCGCCGCGTCGCGGAGGTCGGGCGCGAGCTTCAGCACGTACCAGTCGGGGAAGGTCCAGCCCCGCCGCGCCACGAACCCGAGCGGCCGCGCGAGCACCGGGGCGAGGGTGAGCGCGTTCCCGAGGAGCACGAGGCCGCGCAGGCCGGCCGGGCGACGCGCGGCGAGCTCGATCGCGACGAGGCTTCCCAGCGAGAAGCCGACGACGACGACCTCGCCGTGCTCGGCGACGGCGCGTTCGAGCTCCGCCAGCATGTCCGCCACGATCGCCTCGAACGTCACGTCCTGCAGGGCCGCCGGATGCGACCCGTGCCCGGTGAGGAGCGGCGCCCGCACCGCGAAGCCGCTCGCGGCGAGGCGGTCGAGCAGCGGCCGGAGCTCGGCGGTGGTCCCCGTGAAGCCGTGGAAGGCGACCACGCAGGGACCGCGACCGCCCCGCACGAACGCCGCGCCGTCGTCGGTGCCGACGAGGCGACCGTGACGCGCGGTGTGCGCGCGCCCGACGATCACGTGCCCTCGCCGCGCTTGATCGCGTAGCCGCGGATCTTCTTGTGGAGGTTCGTGCGCTCGACCCCGAGCACCACGGCGGTGCGCGAGATGTTCCAGCCGGTCAGCTTCAGCGTGTCGACGATGTACTTGCGCTCCTGCTGCTCGCGGAACTCGCGCAGGGTGGGGTACTGCCCCGGCACCGGGGCGGCGCGCGCGGGCTCCGCCTCGAACGCCGCGGCGGGCTCGTCGTGGTCCTCGGCCTCCGGCGCCTCTTCCTCGCCGAACGGGCTGTCGTGCGGGTCCTCCGGGAGGTCGGCGATGGTGACGCGGTCGCCGGAGAGGATCGCCATCCGCTCGACGACGTTCTTCAGCTCGCGCACGTTGCCGGGCCACCGGCGGGTCACGAGCGCCTGGATGACGTTGTCGTCCATCGGCTTCGGCTTCGTGCCGTTCTCCTTCCCGAACTGCTGCATGAAGGCGTAGGCGAGGACCGGGATGTCCTCGACGCGCTCTCGGAGGCTCGGGCTGCGGAGCGGGAACACGTTGAGGCGGAAGAAGAGATCGTCGCGGAACACGCCCGTCTCGACGGCCTTGTCGAGGTCCTTGTTGGTCGCGGCGAGGACGCGCACGTCGACGTGGATCACGTGCTCGCTGCCGACCCGCGAGATCTCGCCGGACTGCAGCGCGCGGAGCACCTTCGCCTGGGCGACGAGATCCATGTCCCCGATCTCGTCGAGGAAGAGCGTGCCGCCGTGTGCCTGCTCGAAGAAGCCGCGCCGGCGGGCCTGTGCGCCGGTGAAGGCGCCGCGCTCGTGACCGAACAGCTCGCTCTCGATGAGCTCGCGGGGGATGGCCGCGCAGTTCACCTTGATGAAGGCCTCGTCCTTGCGCGGGCTGAGCCGGTGGATGGCGCGCGCGATGAGCTCCTTGCCCGTGCCGCTCTCGCCCGTGATGAGGACGCCGGCGCGGGTCGGGGCGACCTTCTCGATGTCGTGGAAGATGCGCTGCATCGGCGCGCTCGCCCCGATCATCTCGTACTTGACGAGCTGCTCGCGCGTCACCTCGGCGAGCGCGCGCTTCACGGTCGCCGCCTCGAGCACGTTCTTGACGCTGACGAGCACCCGTTCCCGCGCCAGAGGCTTCTCGAAGAAGTCGCTCGCCCCGAGCTTAATCGCGTGCACCGCGTCGTTCACGGTCGCGTGGCCGCTGATCACGATGATGGGCAGGTCGCGCGTCGAGTCCTCCCGCCGGATCCGCTCGAGCGCGTCGAGCCCGCTGATGCCGGGGAGCTTCACGTCGAAGATCGCCATGTCGACCGGCGTGTTGGGGCTCGCCAGGATCTCGAGGCCCTCCTCCGCGGTCTCGGCGCCGATCACGCGGTAGCCCTCGCCCTCGAGAACGAGGGACAGCGTGCGCCGGATGTTCTTCTCGTCGTCGACGACGAGGATGGTCTTGGCGGTGACCGGCTCTTGCGTGGCGCTCATCGGGGGCGACGATACCACCGGCGCACGTGTATATTGGTCGGCTTGCTGAAGCCCTTCCTTCGCTCATCCGCCGCGCTTGCTGGTCTCGTGTCCCTCGTTGCGCTCGGCTGCGGGCCCTCACCAGAGCCCAACGCGCCGGCCACCCCGGTCCCCCCGCCGGAGCACACGTGGGGCGCCGCGTCCTGCGCGAAGGCGGAGGCGGACCTGATGGCCTGGGACTCGGGCTCGCGTGCGAACGTCGCGGTGCTCCGCCGTCAGGGCGTGCTCGCGGTGCGGTACGTACCCGAGGAGGGGCCCTGCAAGATGGATCTCGAGCTCCTGCCGGACTGCATCGGCACCGGCGAGTATCTCTTCGCGCCGTACCCGGCGACCGACAAGCGCGTCGCTCACGACCGCACCGAGCTCGGCGCGAAGCTCCCGGTGTTCTCGGTCGATCTCGCGGGCAAGCTGACCGCCGGGCGGGCGCTCCGCACCGACTTCGATCTCGCCGGGGTGATGACGCTGCCCGCCGGGAAGCCGTTCGCGCGGCGCGATCTGCACGGGCAGGGCTGCGCGCGCGCCACGCACGTCGTCTCGCGCATCTATCTCGGAGGGTTCTCGATGATGGTCGGCGAGTCGCGCTCCATCGAGGCGGCCGCGACCATCTTCGGTGCCGGCGCGTCGGGCAGCCACGTGAAGGACGGCGAGAGCCTCGCCACCGAGGGCAACGCGGCGGCATGCAAGGCCGCACAGGAGAGCGGAGCCGAGAGCCCGCTCTGTTCGGTGCCGCTGCGCCTCGGCCTCATGCCGATCAACGAGGCGACCGCCGCCGACTACGCGAACGCCGGGAAGGGAGCTCCCGACGAGCACGGCTGCGTGCGCGGCAAGCAGGTGTGGAACGGCCGCCGCTGCGAGGACCTCAAGCTCGATCCGAACGGGAACGAGATCTACAAGAGCCTCCAGCTCGAGACGAAGTAGCCGCGCGCGCGTCTACAGGGAGAGGCCGAGCAGCACGCGGTGCGTCGAGAAGCCGGGGTGCACGACGTCGAGCGCGAACCCGTACGAGGCCTCGAGGCCGCCGAGCTGCAGCACCACGTTGCCGAGCGGCATGATCCCGCCGCCGCGCACGTTCGTCGTGGTGGCCTGCAGGTTCACCTTGCCGCCGTCGCCGACCACGCCGGCGAGGCGGGTCTCTTCGCCGCGGTCGATGGTCGCGAGCATTCCCGCCCCGAGGGTGAGGTACGTCGGGAACGCATAGGGGAACAGGATCGCGCGGTAGCCGAGCACGAGCTCCGCGAAGAACCGGTGCATCGAGCGATCCACGATCGGGTCGGGCGTGGGCTCCTGCGCGCCGAAGAGCACGCCGAGCCGCGTCGTGATCGAGAAGCGGTCGTACGCGACGAGGCTGCCGCCGAGGTACGGACCGAAGTAGTCGACGGCGTCGCGGTGCCAGACGACGCCGAGGGCCGTGTCCTTCCCGGTCCAGCGCCCGCGGAAGCGCTTGCGCCCCGGAGCGTCGAGCTGGGCGAGCAGATGGGAGACGTGCACGATCGGCACGCCGAAGCCGATGCGCTGCTCGAGCAGGCGATCGGCGATGGCGACGACGTGGCCGTCGCACGACATGATGGGGCCGCCCGAGTTGCCGGGGGAGAGCGCGGCGTCGGTCTGGATGAACGCGTCGCTGCGCGCGCTGACGATCCCCTGCGAGACGCTGAAGTTGAGCAGCCCCTCGAGCTCGCGGGAGAAGCGCGGGAGGTCGCCGTACGGGTTGCCGATCGCGAGCACCGGGGATCCGACCTCCACGTGCCAGCGCGGCGCGATCGGCTCGCCGTCGGCCGCGTCGGCGAGCTCGAGGAGCGCGACGTCGTGGTCGGTGTCCCACGCGACGACCTCGGCGGTGGTGGTCACGCCGCCCGGGAACTCGACGCGCACCCCGCGGCCGAGATCGACGACATGGAGGGCGGTCGCGACGTACTTCTTCGTGAAGAAGACGAACCCCGTGCCGAGGCCGCCGTCCGGGCGCGTGAGCCGCACGATGCTGGGCTTGGCCGCCTTGTAGACGTGCTCGATGAACGCCGGGTCGCAGTGCGAGAGCGTGTCGTCCTCGCCCGCGGAGGGGTGCGTTGCCTCGCGCTGCTGCGCGGAGGCCGGGACAGGAACGAGAAGGAAGAGAGAAGCGAGGGCGGCGGCGCGGGGGCGCCAGCTCACACGCCGCGCTCCTTCATGTACGACAGATAGTTGTTGGCCTGGAGCGTGAGCGGGCTTCGCGGGTAGTCGCGCACGAGCACGACGAACGACTCGCGGGCATCCGGGAAGCGGTGCATCTTCAGGTAGACCTCGCCGAGGAGGAGGAGCGCCTCGGCCTCGAGGCCGGAGTCGAACGCGTCCTCGCGGGCGGCGGGCTTGCCGGTGTCCTTCGTCGGCTCCTTGATCTGCGGGCCGGCGGCGAACGTGCGCATCGCGTACTGGATGCGGAGGACCGCCGCCTCGAAGTTGTCGCGCTGCAGGTAGAAGCGCGCGACGTAGAGCTCGTGGCGCATCAGGCGCGCCGTCACGTCGGCGAGGAGCTCGCGGATCTTCTTCGACTCCTTCGCGTTCGGGTAGTCGTGGACGAAGCTCTTGAGCTCCTTGAAGGCGTCCATGATGACGGCCTGGTCGCGCTCGTCGGCGGAGGGGAGGAGCAGCGACTCGCTGATCTGCGCGTACTGCGCCTCGGCGATGCGCGAGCGCGCGTACGAGACCTCGTCGGCGTCCGACCGGTGATCGTGCACGAACTGGCGGTACTCGCGGATGGCCTCGGCGAACTTCTCCTGCTCGTAGTCGGCGTCGGCGATGCGGAGCTCGGCGAGGCGCGCGTACTTCGAGTAGCTGTACTTCCGCTTCACCTCGCGCATCAGCGCCTGGGACTCGAGCCAGTTGTGCGCGTTGAACTCCTGGAGCGCCGCCTCGTAGGCGCGCTTGGCGTCGGCGGTGTAGCCGAGCGCGGTCTTCGGCTGCTCGTTGTCGCAGCCGACCAGCGCTGCGCCGGTGAGCGCCACCGACGCCACCGAGCCGCCGAGCATGAGCGCCAGCGCGATGCGCGAGGAGGTTGACGTGAGGGCGGCAGGCAGGCGTCGGACCGGGTGCATCGCGGCGATCGGTCTACACCATTTCAGTCCCGGGCGCGCCAACGGACGATCCGCCACGCGGGGGCCTCGCCGTCGGCCTTCGCCTGGCGATACACGGTGCGGACGATGAGCCTCACGCGCTCCGCGAGGTCGGGCGGGGGAGGGGCCCCCGTCTCCTCGGCCCCGTCGAGCGAGACCGTGACCTCGCCCGCCTCGCTCACGCTCACGCGCACCGGGTGCCTCGCCGCCGGGAGCGTCGCCGTGCCAGCGTAGGTCCACGGCCCGTCATCGGCGTGCTTGTCACGCTCGATGGCGATGCGCACGCCGGTCTCCGGCCTCTCGCCCAGGATCGCCATGTCGCCGCAGTACCACAGGATCCGCTCGCCTTCAGCGCGCGTCGGGGTTAGGACGAAATCGCCATGGTCGAGAAGAACCCGATCACGCCGGAAGGCGCCCAGAAGCTGCGTGACGAGCTGCACCACCGCAAGACGACGGAGCGTGCCCTCGTCTCCAAGATGATCGGGGAGGCGCGCGCCCACGGTGACCTGAAGGAGAACGCCGAGTACCACGCCGCACGCGAGCGGGGCGGCTTCAACGAGGGCCGCATCAAGGAGCTCGAGGACAAGATCGGCCGCGCCGAGGTCATCGATCCCGCGAAGCTCGAAGGCACGACCAAGATCGCCTTCGGCGCCACCGTGAAGCTGATGAACACGGAGACCGAGGAAGAGGTCACCTACCGGATCGTCGGCGCCGACGAGTGTGACATCAACGCGGGCTCGATCAGCATCACCAGCCCGCTCGCGCGGTCGCTCATCGGCAAGGAGGTCGGCGACGAGGCGAAGACCCGCACGCCGGCCGGCGAGCGCATCTTCGAGATCCTCGAGGTCGTCTTCAAGTAGGGGGCCGGAGCCGCGGCTCCGACGACTGCTGCGAGCCGCCGTGCCCGAGACCGCCGCGCCCGCTCACGACGCCTCGTCGGCCGCTGGAGACGTCCGTGCCCGCGGCCCGCGTGCACCGGGGTTCGCGGCGCTGCTCAGGATGGCGCGCGCCTCGCTCGCGGACGCGGAGGGGCGCAGCGCGGACGCCGTGGCCGCCCTCGTCGACCGCGCGCGGCGCACGAGCGACGCGGTGCCCGAGCCGCGCCGGGGTGACTGGCAGAAGCTGCTCGAGGCGCTCGCCCGCACCGGCGACGGCGACGAGCGCACGACCGCGCGGCTCGAGGGTCTCGTGCGCGCGTGCACGCTGTTCGAGGAGCAGCGGCGCACCGCAGCCCGGGCCGCGAGGCCTCCCGTGGTCACGCCTCCGCCGGCGGCGCTCGACGGCGTGGAGGTGCTGCCCGGGCTCGGTCCGTCGGCGCGGATCGCCCTCGCCGAGCACGGGATCCGCACCGTCGCCGACCTCGTGTGGCTGCCGCCCGTCGCCTGGGACGACCTGCGCGAGCCGCTCACGCTCGCCGAGGCGGTGAGCGCCGCGCGCAGCGTCCACGAGGCGAGCGGCGGCGCGGTCCGTCCGGCGCGCGTCGCGCTCCGTGCCCTCGTCCGGTCGAGCGGCGTCGTGCCGATCCGCGGGCGCCGCGCGGTCCGCGTGGTGCTCGAGGACGAGTCCGACAAGAAGTGCACTCTGCACGCGTTCTGGTTCTTCATGGCGCACGGCGTGCTCGCGTCGGCGAAGCCCGGCGCTGCGGTGCTGCTCGTGGGGCGGCTCACCGCCGAGCCGAAGAAGCCGGCCCGGGCCGCCCATCCCGAGCTCCTGCCCGATGGCCCGGCGACCCGCATCGTCCGGGCGCGGTATCCGAGGCTCGGGCCGCCCGAGGTCACGCTGCGCAAGGCCATCGCGCACGCGCTCGGCAGCGTGGCGCCGGACCCGGTGCCGCCGGCGGTCGCCGTGCGGGAGGGCCTTCCGCCCGCGGCCTCGGTGCTGGCCGAGGTGCACGGTCTCACCGGGTCGCCGGCCGGCGACGCGGCGCGGCTCGCGCTCCACGAACGCCTCGCGTGGGCCGAGGCGTTCACGCGCGTGTGGGAGCGGCTCGCCTCGGAGCGGCACGAGGGGCGGGTCCTCGCGCCGCTGCTCCCGGCGGCGCCCGCGGCGGTGCGCGCCCTCGAGAAGGAGCTCGCGTTCCGGTTCACGACGAGCCAGATCGCGGCGATCGCCGACGTGTCACGCGACCTCGAAGGCCCGGGGCCGATGCGCCGCCTGCTCCTCGGCGACGTCGGGACGGGCAAGACCGCCGTCGCGCTCGCCGCCGCCGCGCAGTGCGTGAGCGCCGGCTACCAGGTCGCCATCCTCGCGCCGACCAGCGTGCTCGCGGAGCAGTACGTCGACGCGGCGGCGCCGCTCGCGCGCGCGCTCGGGGTGGAGCTCGCGTTCGTCGCGGCCGGGCTGCCCGCCGCCGAGCGCAAACGGGCCGCCGCCGCGCTCGCC